>NZ_AUFA01000004.1:0-468277 GCF_000426265.1 Bradyrhizobium sp. Cp5.3
TGGGCCTCCTTATCCCGAAGTTACGGAGGTAAATTGCCGAGTTCCTTCAACATAGTTCTCTCAAGCGCCTTGGTATACTCTACCAGTCCACCTGTGTCGGTTTGGGGTACGGTCTGATGTGGAGGCTATTTCCTGGAACTCCTTCGAGGCCCGACCAATCCAGTAAGGTCAGACAACATACGGAATTCGTCACCATCCACTGGCTGCAGAATATTTACTGCATTCCCATCGACTACGCCTTTCGGCCTCGCCTTAGGGACCGGCTAACCCTGCGAAGATTAACTTTACGCAGGAACCCTTGGACTTTCGGCGACACTGTCTTTCACAGTGTTTGTCGTGGGGATGTCCCGATCGCGTTCCATGATGTTGCGCGCCTTGTGGATCTGGCAGCGATGTTGGTACAGGCGAGCGATCGACGAAGCTCCTTCGGCAACTTCAACCGGACGACAGTCAGGATTTCGTCGAGGCCTTCGAGGATGCTGGCCGCTACGCCGGGCCATTGCTGGTCGAGTCGACGCGCGAGATTGCGGATCAATTTTTCAGCCTTGTCGGCCACCGCCCGGATCGGGGGTTTCGAAGTCGGCGGCCTCGCGGAGGTTCGTAGCGCTGTCGGCGGCGCGGCTGGCCGACTTCATGGCTGCCGATCTGTCCGCGCTCGACCTTCTGGTGGTCCAAATCGACGGGCTGCATCTCGGCGACGATCTCGTGCTGGTCGCCGCGATCGGGGTTGACGGCGAAGGCAACAAGCATCCGCTGGCGCTGGTGGAAGGGGCGACCGAGAATGCCGCAACGGTTCAGGCCCTGCTGGACAACCTGATCTCGCGCGGGCTCGACCCGACGGTGCCAAGACTGTTCATCGCCGACGGCGCGAAGGCGTTGTCGAAGGCGATCCGCCGCACCTTCGGTTCGGCCGCTGCGATCCAGCGTCATCGAGCTCCCAGGCCTGGCGCAGCACCCGACGGGTGGCCGCATGATGCTCTTTCGGCAGGCGGTTGCCCACCTTGAGCCGGTAGGCTCGGGGTGCTGATTCCACAAAGGAGAGCAACGCCATGACGAGAGATATCACACCGGCTGGTTCGCCAACCGGCGCGTCGACACATTGATCAGCATCAGGTTCATCGCCCAGCGACCGAGCCAGTCCTCCTGCGCCGCCGTTTCCCAGCTCGGGATCGTGACCTCGCGGCCGTCCACGCCCCGGACCCGCGGGCGCTCGACCTCGATCTTGCCGCCGTGGAAGCCGATCCGTCCCCGCGTTCGGCCCCAACGGGGCGCCCGCCGCGCCGCATCGCGACCGTGGCGCGGCCCGCAGGCCGCCGTGACATCCGCCTCCATCATCGTGCCGAGCGCCTCGATCCCCGCCGCAAGGCAGAACCGATCAAAGCTCGCCCGCACTTCTGCAAACGCTTCGTCCACAGCCCCAGTCGCCGCCACGAAGTGAATTCCGTCCTGGATCATGAGGCGATCCATGGCCGTGACCGCGTCCGCAGCGCGATAGCGGTCGTCATATTGCTTGATCAGGATCTTGTAGCGCTTGCCAGCGACCTCGAGGCCGCCGTCCTTGTTGACGTCTTCGGCAGCAAAATCAGTGGCAGCGAGCATACCTTCGGCAAACGCGGCGCCTGCACCGGAAAAGCTGGCATGCACGCCAATCGTGACACTGTCTTCGGCCCGGGCGGCGGAACAGACGACCGACGCGGCCAGCACGGCAACCAACTCAAAACGCTTCATTCCAATCTCTCCCCAGATGTTGCTCTTGTCTGCCTTGCTCGTTTCTTTTCAGGCTCGGCTTTTTGTTGTCAGGTGATGCTTGTCATTTGCGATGGCGGCTTGACGCCATCGTCCTCATTCGCGGGTCAAGGAACCCAGTTGGTCTCCTCCGGCTCATGCGTTCCGCGCGGAGCGAAGACGACCTTCTTTGGCGCTGCTCGGGTGCCGCGTCCCTGTAACAGACGCGAAACCGTCGCGAGATCGTTCACCTTATCGATCGTCTCGAGCCGCTCGAACAGCGGAGCGACGTCATCGCGCCGCAAGACGGCACCGGCCTGCTGATCGAACTGATCCCAGAGATCGGCTCCCGGTGGCGATTGGACCGCAAGAAGATCGAAAGCTTCCGCTCCCGGCAGACCGTCGCCAGCGGCGCGCTGGTCGCCTCCGATCATCTCGTGGCAGGACGCCTCGTCCATCGCTTCGGCCAGCAACGCGGCGAGCAATCCATTTCTCAGGCTTTGGCCGACCATGAGTGCTTCAGGTCCGCCCTGTCCGGCCGCGGAATTGCCGGCATTTGCCACCCCGGCCATGAGCAGCGCGGCTGCAATCTTCGGGCGGCTCAATTCGAGCAATCGGGCCGCGGCTGCGACGCTGCCCAGCAAGGCGGATCCGAGCTGGCCGGCTGACGGCGGTAGCGCGAGCGAACGCGAAATGTCAGCGCCTGAAATCACTGCGTCAATGAACTCTTGTCCGGTTTTCCCGCGCTCCTCGCAGAGCCCGAACAGGGAAACAACAAAGGCTCCGTTCGCAGCATCGGGTGATGCTTCGGATCCGGCTACGGCTGCCGTGGCGTTGATCAACGCGGCATCGACCGCGCTCGTGCGCCGTTCGGTACCGAACACAAGCGACGGGCCGCCGGGCATGGCAACACCGGGGGTCGCCAGCAATGCCGTCGTGATGGCGGCCGGCGCGCCGGACAGCGTCCGGCCAAACGCCGTGATGACTGCTGCCCGCGCTCGTCCCAGGGCCTTCGCATCTCGCGGCTGCGGATCGTAGGCACTGATCCGCTCCGCCAGGCTCGACATCGTGGCGCTGACGCTCATCGCGACGCCACCGCTTTGGCCGGCGCCACGCTCTGCTGGCTCGCAGCGTTTCGTCCGGCGATCCTGCCGAACGTCGCACCCGAGACGAGGCCGGTGCCCGCGGGATAGTTGTCGTAGAACAGGCCGCCGACCAGTTCGCCGCAGCAATACAATCCCTTGATCGGGCGCCAGTCGGTACCGATCACCTCGGCATTTTCGTTGATCTTCAGGCCGCCGAACGTGAAGGTGATTCCGCCGGTCGCGCTGTAGGCGTAATAAGGCGGCTTGTCGAGACGGAGCGCCCAGTTGGTCTTTTCGAGATCGAGGCCGTTGGTCGAGAGGCCGTCCTTTTTCGTGGGATCGAAGCCTTCGTCCGGCGCGCGAGCGTGATGGTTGTAGTGCTGGACGGTCTTGAGCGCCTGCACCTTGTCGTCGATATCGAGTTGCGCGATCAGATCTTCGAGCGAATTGGCCTTGATCGGATCGCTGGTCGAATAGCGCGGCTCGAGCAGGTGGATGACCTTGCTGTCGAACAGCTGATACGCCTTGGCACCCGGCTCGGCCAGGATCGCGCGACCGAATTTGGCGTAGGTGAAGAGCGCACCGTCTTCGCCCTCATCGACGAAGCGCTTGCCCTTGCGGTTGATCATCACTGAATAGACGTAGGACAGACGGTTGCTGCGGTCGGTCATCTCACGCGGCGCGAAATCGCCCCAGTCCGCGCTGATCGGGGTGGCGTGGCAGCCGCTCCATTGTCCCCACGGCATCGCGCCGATGGCGAGCGCCATCCGCAGCCCATCGCCCTGATTGTGAGGGGTGCCGCGAACCTTCGCGGCGCCGACCAGCGGGCCGATGTGCTGGGTGCGCATCTGGACATTGGCTTCAAAGCCGCCGCAGCCGAGGACGACGGCCTTTGCACCGAGCGATCGAACGCCCTCCTCGTCCTTGGTCTTGACGCCGACGACGCGGCCATTGTCGTCGACAAGCAGCTCCGAGACGGCATTGCCGTATCGCACCTCGATGCCCATGCGCTCGCAGGTCGAGAACCAGCTGCGCGAAAGGCCGACGCCCTCATGCGCCGCGCGCACCACGAGCCCGCGCGCCCAGACCATGACATTGTCTTTCTTGACGGCGGACAGGCTGATCGCCGGCTCCATCTTGATGGCTCCGGTGTCCTTCATCCAGCGAACGGTCGCCTGCGAGTTCGACACGAGAAGACGGGACAGGATCGGATCCGTGCGCCCGTTGGTGACGCGCATGAGGTCGCCGTGAAAGTCTTCCTGCGTGTAGGGCGAAATGCCGTCGTAGAAATTCTCGAATTCGTCCTCGATACCCGGCAGCAGGGCTCCGATCTCGCGCGGCTCGTCATAGGCAAAGCGCAGGACACCACCACTCCAGTGGGTGTTCCCGCCTCGCATTTCGCGGGGAGCCTTTTCGAGAACGACGACACGATCCGCGCCGTTTTCCTTCGCCGAGACCGCCGCAGCCAAAGCAGCGTTTCCAGCGCCAACGACGATCACATCGAACTCTTCGTGCATTTCCGTTCCTTCCCGCCTGGCCTGCGCTTTCTGCGCTTCTGTATTCTTGTGGATACCAATGTATACATCCGAATGCAAGATAATTCGGACGCAGCCGTTTTCAGGAGAAACCTCCATGAAAACAGTCAGATGCAGAAATTAGTGGGTTGGGGGCAGCAATCGGCGTCGCGCCGTGAGCTGCGGCTGAGGTGCAGCTCGCACGTCGACTTAGGCGCCGCCTTGCTCGTGGCGGGCCTCTAGTTCGCGCTCCTTCGCCAGGATGACCCGACGGGTCTCGAGCGCGCTCAGAACGTGCGCCCGCGCCAGGCGATCGGCCTTCTCGCCTTCTCTTTGCGAAATGGCTTGCACGATCGCCGCGTGCTCCGCCTGAGCGACAGCAAACCGGCCCTTCGCGGCCAATGTTGTAGGACCTAGAAGCGCGATCGCATCTTGCAGCGCTGACAGGCTCTTTTCGAGATAACGGTTGTGAGCGGCGACCTGAATCGCGTCATGCAGCTCCCTGTTGTGCCGATAGAGCTTAACCGGATCGCGATCGAGCTTTTCACCCTCGGCGACAAGCCGGGCCAGTGTGGCAAGATCTTTCGGACTTGCATGCTTTGCCGCCATCGCGGCCGCGGTGCCTTCGAGAGCCGCGCGCATCTCGTAGAGCTCGTCGACCGCATCCATGTCGAGAACCGAAACGACGAGCCCCGTTCGCGGCCGAAGGTCGAGCAGGCCCTCGAGCTCGAGCCGTGTCAAAGCCTGACGCGTCGGCGTTCGGCTGATGCCGAGGTGTTCCGCCAATTCGACTTCGCGCATGCGCCGGCCTGGAGCAAAGCGCCCTTCGACGATCTCACGCCGCAACGCCGCGTAAGCGTAATCGGCGGCAGATGCGAACTTCGTACGATCCGGCAACACTATCTCGTCGTTCATAAAGTCATCCCGATCTTATTCGGCAGGAGCCACCTCGTACGAGCGTGACGCGCCAAGCTGTCCATCATTGATCTGCGTCTGATCCTTCCGACCGCACGAAGCACGTAATCGACGCAAGATATTCGGCGTCGCGCCGCCTGTCTGGACCGAGGCCATTGCGTCCACCGATTAGAATAGGGTAGCAGGCCGCCCCAAGAATGTATACACTGGTATCCAACGTATACAACGGTATGCAATAGAGACGCGTAATGGCACAGAACAAGCTCAAAGCCACTTTCATGCGCGGCGGCACGTCGAAAGCGGTCGTGTTCAACAGACAAGACTTGCCGGAAGATCCCGCGCAATGGGATCCGATCTTCCTGTCCGTGATGGGCTCGCCCGATCCCAATGGCCGTCAACTGGATGGAATGGGTGGTGGCCTGTCATCTCTCTCGAAAGTCTGCGTCGTCGGCTCGCCTACGAGGCCGGACGCCGACATCGACTATACGTTCGCGCAGGTCTCGGTGAAGAGTGCCGAAGTCGACTACAGCGCAAATTGCGGCAACATGTCTTCCGCGATGGGACCGTTCGCGGTCAGCGAAGGGCTGGTGAAGGCGCCCGCCAACGGCGAGGCCGTCGTGCGCATCCACAATACCAATACCGGCAAGATCATCGTGTCTCGCTTCCCCATGAGCGATGGGGAGGTAGAAACCGAGGGCGACATGAGCATCGATGGCGTTGGCGGACAGGGCGCGCCCGTCCGGCTTGAATTCATCGATCCCGGCGGCACCAGAACCGGACGCGTGCTGCCGACGGGACGCGCCTGCGATCATTTCGATATCCCCGGCCTTGGCTCGGTTGAGGCGTCTCTCGTCGATGCCGCCAACCCTTGCGTCTTTATCGCGGCCGCCTCGGTCGGCAAGGACGGCAGCGAGACGCCCGAAGCGCTCGAGGGCGATCCAATTTTCCTCGCGCGGATGGAGGCGATTCGCTGCGCGGCCTCGGTGGCGATGGGCCTTGCGCCTGACGTTGCGGAAGCCGCCAAAATCCCGAGCGTTCCCAAGGTCGCGATGATCGTGCCGCCGCGTCAGATGACGACGCTGTCGGGTCGCCAGCTCGAGCCCTCGGAGATGTCGCTCGGCATCCGGATGATCTCGATCGGTCAGCCCCATCGCGCAGTCCCGATCACCGGCGCGACTTGCCTCGCCATCGCGGTGCGCATCGATGGCACGCTTGCGAACCGGATGGCACGCCCTGGCGATGGCCCGATCATCATCGCCCACCCCTCCGGCACGACCGTGGTCGATGCCGCCGTCGAACAATCCGATGATTCCGCCAAAGCGCGCGCCATTCATGGCGCGGTCTATCGCACAGCGCGGCAGCTGTTCGAGGGGAACGTCTTCTACCGTCCTGTCAAATCCACTGCGCAAGCACGGCGCAGCGCTTAAACGTCCCCGGAGCTATTCACGATGACTTATCTCGTTGCCGCCGACCTTCCCCGCGAATCCGCCGGCCGGCGCTTTCGCGCGCTGTTGAAGCGGCGCGGCATTTTGCAGTTGCCGGGCGCTCACAACGGCATGGCGGCGCTGCAAGCCAAAGCGGCCGGATTCGAAGCGCTATATCTGTCGGGCGCGGCGATGACCGCGTCGATGGGCCTCCCCGATCTCGGCATCATCACTGTGGATGAGGTCTCTTTCTTTGTTCGCCAAATCACCCGCGCGTCGGGACTTCCGCTGCTCGTCGACGCCGACACTGGCTATGGCGAGGCCTTGAACGTGATGCACGCGACCCGCGTGTTTGAAGATTCCGGCGCGGGCGCGCTTCACCTCGAGGACCAGATCCTGCCCAAGAAGTGCGGCCATCTCAACGACAAGAAGATTGCTGACGCGCATGACATGGCGGCAAAGGTCTCGGCCGCGGCGAAAGCGCGGCGCGATCTCGTGATCATTGCCAGGACTGACGCCGCCGCGAGCGAAGGCCTCGACGGCGCAGTCGCCCGCGCAAAGCTCTACATGGCCGCGGGTGCCGACGCGATCTTCCCGGAAGCTCTCAACACGGCCGAGATGTTCCGCGCTTTTGCCGAACGCATGCCGGGCGTCCCCCTACTCGCCAATATGACAGAGTTCGGCAAGACGCCGTTCTTCACGGCCTCAGAGTTCGAGGCGATGGGCTATTCGATGGTGATCTGGCCGGTCTCTTCCTTGCGAATGGCCAACAAAGCACAGGCCGAGCTTTACGCGGCGATTGCGCGTGACGGCGGCACGCACAAGGTCGTCGAGCGGATGCAGACGCGGGCGGAGCTCTACGAAACAATCGGCCTGCACGATTATGAAGCGTTGGATTCATCGATCGTTGAAACCATCGTTCCGGCTGGCATGCCGCAACGGTAAGTCAACGCTGCGACTTCGCTTTGGTCCGAAGCGCAACGGGCGTGTGCAATCGCAGAAAACCATAGTTTGGCCTGTAAAATGGTGGGATTGGTTGCGGAGGAGCCACTCGAACCCCCGACGTCATTTTTGTCCTCACGTCAAATAGCAGCGATATCGACGGTAAGTCGAAGAGAGATCTCGGCTCGTGACGAGCATCATTAGCCTTGCGTCGCCCGCACTTCCCCTAACCTAAAGGCCTGCATCACTCCAAAAAGGCGACCGCTCACGCTTGCCAACAGTAGATTTTTCTTGATCTCCCGGTGCACACATCGTGCACACGCCGTCTTCTAACCGTTTGAAAGATTTTAACTCTCGCTCCAATCCATCATGGGCCAGTTTGAGCGTGCTTGAGCCCACCAGCGGCAATTCGAGCAAGCTCCAAGAAACGACCGAGCGATCCTGCGCTCATAACGGTCTGGTTGCAGGTTCGAGTCCTGCCGGGCCCACCAATGAGATCAGGGGCTGGAGGCCCCTACCGCCGGAAGCCAAAGGGGCTTGCCGCAGTTATCGCCACAGGACGTGCTGTGTCTGCTCCAGCGACATGCCTGGACAAGCCTAGTTGGACGGTTCTTGCTTTTCGATCTCGCGGGCTCTCACGACGCTGAGCAACTCCATAACCATGGCCGTGGCGCGCCATTTCGAAATGCGCTATCGTCGCCTACTCGATAATCTTTATTGCACCTGATCTCGCCAAGTTCTTGTCGGGCAGTTGCTTCAGCCAACTGCGTTTGGGACCACCCAAGCAGCCCTCTCGGCGCTCTGATTTGCTCGACAGAAATCATCAAAAAACCGCTTGACACTTTTTGGATCATTACCGAGCCAAGTACTTCGCCCGTGGGATCCAGGGCGGGAACTGTGATATCCTCCGTCAAACGGTTCGATGAACCGGCGGGCTCTCAAATGGCACTTGCGGCTCGTGCTAAGCGTCCTCGTGTCCTGCGATTGCACACGGATCTGAAGATAGCGCTCCCGGGTCTCGAGGAGGACCAACGTCGTGAAGCGGGACTTCGACCTTATCGTCTATGGCGCGACGGGTTACACCGGCCGTCTCATCGCCGAATATCTGGCGACCTCCTATCGCGGCGACGATGCTCCGTCCTGCGCGATCGCGGGACGCTCGACCGACAAGCTCCAGAAGGTGCGTGCCGACATCGGCGCACCAGAGGATTTTCCTTTGATTAAGGCGGATGCCGCCGAGCCGGCCAGCCTGCGTTCGATGTGCGAGCGTGCCGCCGTGATCATCACGACGGTCGGACCTTACCAACTTCACGGTGCCGAGCTTGTGGCAGCCTGCGCGGCCACGGGCACGGCGTATGTCGATCTGTGTGGCGAACCGGCCTGGATGCGGCGCATGATCGACGCCTATCACGAAGAGGCGAAACGGACCGGCGCGCGCATTGTTTTCTCCTGCGGCTTCGATTCCATCCCGTTCGATCTCGGCGTACTCACGTTGCAGGAGAAGGCGCGCGAGAAATTCGGACGCCCGGCGCGGCGGGTCAAAGCCCGCCTGCGCAAGGTGAAAGGCGGCATGTCGGGCGGCACCGCGGCGAGCGCCCAGGCGACGTTGGCGGCCGCGGCGCGCGACCCGGCCCTGATCCGGCTGCTGACCGATCCCTTCGCGCTGACACCGGGGTTCGCCGGGCCGTCTCAGCCGTCGGGCCTTATCCCCGAATACGACCCGAGCATGAACGTGTGGCTCGTGCCGTTTCCCATGGCTCCGATCAACACCAAAAACGTACACCGCACGAATTTCCTGTTGGGTCATCCCTACGGCACGGACTTCGTTTACGACGAGATGATGGTCGCGCCCCGATTTGGGGAAATCGCAAGCGTGACGACGGAGACGTTCGCCACAATGGTTTCCTTGTTCCGGACCGGCGGTCTCAAACCCGGCGCCGGCCCTACTCGGGAAGAGCGCGAGAAGGGCTTCTACGACATTCTCTTCCTGGGCGAGCTGCCGGATGGCGGACGGGTCGAGGCGGTAGTCACGGGCGACCGCGATCCGGGCTACGGCTCGACCAGCAAGATGATCGCCGAAAGCGCTCTCTGCCTCGTGCGCGACGTGCAGGGCGAGGGCGGCACCTGGACGCCGGGCGCGCTGATGGGTCCGGCGTTGCGCAAGCGTCTGAAAGAGCGTGCCGGCCTCACCTTCAGCGCGCGTTGAGGTAACGCTCAGAACTGCAGCGGCGTGTTTGAGACATCCCCTCTGGTTCTGAGAATGTCCGATTATCGGGATAGCGACGAGCTCCATCGCAAGGTTGCACGATGAAGAAGGTAATCAACTCAGCACCGTCGCGTCGCCACTTTTTGCGGCTAACATCAATGGCTGCGGCATCCGCCCTGGCTCCAACGGTGTTGTGGGCCGAGCAGCGAGAAGCAGCGGATTCGGCCATATCCCAAGCCGTGCCCGCACGCATCGCCACGTTCGAGGAAGTATGGCGGACCGTGCGAGACCGGTTCTACGATCCGCACCTGCACGGGCTCGATTGGTCGGCGGTCCGGGTACGTTACTTGCCGGACGCCACGCGGGCGAGCTCCGAAGAGGCGCTGGCCGGCGTCATCAATAGCATGCTGTCTGAGCTGCATGCTTCGCACACCCGCTACTACACACCGTACGAACCAGAGTACTACCAGCTTTCCGATATCTTTGCTGGTGCGTTAAGGCGGCGCGGACTGGAACGCGTTTTTCCGAGTGGCCGTATCTTCTATCCCGGCATTGGCGTCCTCTCGCGTCTCGACATGCAGGGCCGCGGCCTGATCACCGGTGTCATAGAAGGCACGCCGGCCCAACAAGCCGGCCTGCTCGGCGGCGATGTGATCGTGTTCGCCGATGGTGCACCGTTTCAGCCGGTACACTCATTCCGAGGCAAGGTCGGCAAGGAAGTTGTGCTGGGGCTGCGTCGTGCCGGCGCGTTTATGCAACTATCGGTTACTCCGGTTGAAATTGAGCCCAACAAAATGTTCTTGGACGGCTTGAAGGCCAGTGCCCGTATAATACCGGCCAACGGTCGACGGATCGGCTACGTTCATGTCTGGTGCTACGCTGGCTCCGTGTATCAGCGGACGCTCGAGCAACTTCTATCGCACAGTCCGCTGAACGACGCCGACGCGCTGATCTGGGACCTGCGCGAGGGCTGGGGCGGCGCGATCCCCGAGTATCTTGATTTGTTCAACGCACGAGCGCCGACAATGCAGGTCACTGATCGCAATGGCGCCGGCGAGCTCAGGAACGTGAAGTGGCGCAAGCCTGTCGCCATGCTTATCAACGGTGGCACCCGCAGCGGCAAGGAGATCCTTGCATATGGCTTCAAGAAATATCGGCTTGGCGAGGTCATCGGTAGCCGGACCGAGGGAGCTGTCCTCGCTGCGACGGCATTTCTCATTGACGACGGCTTGCTGTTGCTCGCGGTCGGGGACGTGCAGGTCGACGGCGAGCGCCTGGAAGGCGTAGGCGTCGCACCCACGATCGAGGTCCAAGCTGACCCCGCCTCCATGGGTCCAGGTGATCCTCAACTCAATCGTGCAATCGCGGTCCTATCCATGGCCTGATCCTAGGGAAGCTGCCCTGCCAGCTCTGACCCTGATCCGCGAGGACCGGACGCCACAAGTGAAATGCTGCGCTTCTTGCTGGAGCATTCGCTCCCACGGCAGCCCGGCTCACATGAGTGACTATCGAAGGGCGGAGGAGATTGCGAAGACTTTGCGCGCATTCCGCTATCACTCTCTCGACCCGAGGGCTAACGCATCGCGAAAAGCTCCTGATGGAAACGCCCTTTGACGGGGAAGTCGTGCGCGGCGAAGTCTCGTTTCAGCGCTTCACCGAAGCCCGTCGGGCCACAAAACCAGAAACTCGCCTCGCGCCATTGCGGCACGGCCTGGCGAATGCGTTCACCGGTCAGCCGTCCGTGGCGGGCATCGATCAGGACATGCAGACGGACATCGGCAGATTTGGCGTCGGCTGCCAGTTTGCGGAAGGCTTCCTCATCGACGTCAGCGGTGGTGTGAAAGAGATCGACCGTCTGCGCCTCCGGCCAGTCGGGTGCGTCTTTCTGGATGGCCATATGTTTCATACGCGCGACAAACGGCGTGATGCCGATGCCACCTCCGATCCAGATCTGGTGCGGGCAGTCATCATCGAAGGTGAAGCAGCCATAGGGCCCTTCCACCTTCACCTCCTGCCCGATGCGGAGCTTCTCGCGCAAGCGGCTGGTGTGGTCGCCAAGTTCCTTGGTGATGAAGGTAATCCCGGGGTTCTCGGCGTGCCAGCCGGAGGCGATGGTGTAAGGATGCGCGCCCTCCGAGGTGTCAGACATGGCGAAGGCGAACTGGCCCGGCTTGTGGCCCGGCCATCCGTGCGGCACGTCGATCTCGGTCTCGAGAGCTCTGACGCCGGGGTAATATTGCAGCGAGGTGATCCTGCCCTTGACCTGCCGCCCGGCGCCCACCCGGCGCAAAAGAACCAGAACGGCCGCCCATGTGGCGCAGGCAAGCAGCACCGCTATCACCCAACCGAGCGGCGACGTCCAGTAGCTGAACCTGATCAGAACGACGGCGTGGAAGACCAGGACCAGATAGGCAAGGGCGAGAAGCCGATGTGTCTTGTAGAAGAGCCGGTAGGGAAAATATTGGATGAGCGCCAGCGCGATCAGCATCACCGCGGCATAGAACGCCCACTCGCCCAGGCTTTCTGCCGATCCACGCAGATCCGAAAAAATCGCCGCGATGGGATTCTCGATGGGAGGCCCTGCCCCGCGCGCCGGCCGCTCCAGCAGGCCCCAGCCGACCGCCCATTTCGGTCCCTGGGCCCAGAGCCAATGGACGATGGCAACAACAAGGGCTGCGATGCCCAACCATTTGTGCAGGCGATACATCTTGTCGAGGCCGCCCAGCCACGACTCCGGCCAGCGCGGCCGGAGCGCCAGGATCATCGCAATGCTCATGCATCCGATTGCAAGAATGCCGCTCAACTGCACCATCGCTCCGCGACGAGCAAAGAACGTGGCTGACTGAAATACTGAAGGTTCCGCAATGACCCACAGCACGGCCAAGATTGCGAGGATTGCCCAAAATGCGCGTTTGAGGTTCTGCATGCTCCGTCGGTGCTCACCTGCATCGGCTCGAATAGCCTCGTGATCCGGCATCTGGCCGACGAAGACTCGAGGCAGTCAGTTACGGAGTTCGGTTACTGTCCGCCCTGCCGCGCGCGTCCAAATATTGCTCGGCGTGGGGTCCCAACGCCGATCGGCACGATAAGTCCTTGATGCACATGACATTGGAGGGGTCATGTTCGGCGCCGGTTCACATTCGATTTTGGCCTTCTGGTCGAACAGCACGTCCAGGGTAGCGAGAAAATGCTGGAACCGACCACCATTGCGGTCAGCGCGAACAACGAGAGCTTCTGGATGGATGTCGTCTCCGTCATGTGAAGACCTCGAGCCGCAAGGAATGCGTAAACATCCTGGCCGGTCGCTTCGCCCGCAGCCAACCCTGCGCCTCGGGAGAGGTTCGGAATATTGGGTGATTACCTAGTCGCGGGTCAGGATTCCCCTCGCTGGAAAACCGCCCTTCAAGCGACGGAATTCTGTAGGCCGCCTGCCTTCATCCCTTCTGACCAAACCAGGTCACGTACAAGGTCGGCAGGAAGACCAGCGTCAGAACGGTCGCGATCAGGAGCCCGCCCATGATCGCGACGGCCATCGGCCCCCAAAACACCGTCGGCGCGATCGGGATCATCCCGAGGACGGTTGATATTGCGGTCAGCATGATCGGCCGAAACCGGGAGCTGCTGGCGTCTACCGCGGCCTCCCTGGGCGTCTTGCCCAGCGTGCGTTCGGCATCGATCTGACCAATCAGAATGAGTCCGTCGCGCAGACTTGCTGCTTGCGGGAGCAGCCCAATCACGCTTTCCGGCAACTTGTCACCGGCGATGGCGGCCTGGACGGTCAGGGTCGGAACGCGGTCGCGCCTCCCAATGCGACCATTGCTGCGATGCGAATTAACTCGCTTTTGAGGTGGCTGCGGCGCATATTTGCGCTATCACCGTTCCGCATCCTGGCATTTGCCGGTGACTGAGAGTGTTGCGCTCCCGCCTAAGCGTAGGGAGGCAGCATGGCCCAACCTGAACGCCCCTCGCCTGCCATTCCACCGATCCCGTTCCCGCGCCCCGTCTGTCCAAGGTGCAAGGCTTCGATGATGCTCGTTAGCATCGAGGCACAGCACCCAGGCGTGGACTTGCACAGGTATCAGTGCGCTGTCTGCAACCACATGCTTACGACCCTTGCCGCCAATGAAGATCCTTTGAATTCGAAGGCCCTTGGCCGCTGGCTTCAGGGCGATTTGCACCCGCCGAAGTAAGGAACGCCGTGAGTGGTCCGGCGCCCTCGCCTCGATCTAGGAAAGCGCGTTAGTTGGTAGCGTCGAGATGTGAGATGCCATGAGCAAAGCCCGCGCGATCCGATATCGCAGACTAGCGCTCGCCTCTAGCGACAAGGCCAACGCGGACCTGCTTCTGAGGCTTGCGGACGAATGCGATCGGGGGACTCTCTGCACCGCTGAGTGGCGATCAGCCCGACCATATCGTAAGAATGAGCAGCCACCATCGGCGGGAGACGGCAAGTTACGGTTTGCGAGGGACCCGTCAAATGACGAACGTTGAAATGCTCCCGGCGGGACATGGAAACTGGTAGTCAGAAGCTGAGAAGAATCACCGATTTTCCGAATAGAAGACTGAATGGGTACGCGCTGAACTACGCTTCAAGAGCGGCACCTATGCCCGGCCCCTGAAGGACAGATCCGCCTGACTTTCAATCGCGAAACAGAAAAAGACCCGCCTCCGAGTCAATGGGAAGAACGGTAGGTCCAAGTATCCATGCCCAACGTACTTAGAAAATTCGTCCGAAGGCGGGGCACGAAGGCTTAAGTATCTGCACTTCCAAAATATCGGATGACAGTCCGTAAGCCCGCCATCCGACGAGTAAACCTAGCATGGCGCTGGGGGTCCCCGTTGACGTAGGTCAAAGGCGGTAGCTCCCCCTCGGGCATCCTTATCGCATGGACCTACGGCTTATCCGGAAGCACGCCGGGGCGAAGCGCCATATAGCGCAGAGCGAACGGAACATTGTGCGCCAAGTCGAGATCATCGATGAACTGGAACGCGCTCGCAGCTCGACCGCATAGCGACCCTGACACGGACCTACAACATCAATCGAAGGACCGGCCCATGGCGACCCCTTTGCGTTTATCCGGACGGCCATCGGCCTCGCCGACGAGATCGCTGTCCGATGATCAACACACCGAGCGCGATGATCCCCGCGGCGTCAACTACGAGTGCATAGGTCTCATATCGCAATAGCCGTTCCTCTGCATGGCCAAGCGTCCGCAGCCTAATCGAGTCTCGATTTCCGCTCAGTTCGCTTTGCGACACTGGCGGCGCTTTGCCTTGCCGGCAGCCTTCGGGCGGACCGTTTTGCAGTCCAGGACCGCGGGTGCGCGCCGTCTCTGCATTGGCGCGCGTCTGGTGACAGGAACCTTTGGGGACCGCGGGCAGTTGATCAGCAGTCCCCGACAAGCGGAGTTTTTCCCATGCGCGAGAAGCGCAGGCTGGCAGCGCCAGCAGCACCTGCCCGCACCACCAAGGCATCGATTGAACCTCTGAGGACCGGTTATGCCTTAATCGTTGACGGTCATGTCAAGGCGACCTTCGCGGCGAAATCCAGCGCCCTGGAAGCTGGCACACAGCTGAAGAACCGATCCCCTCGGCTTCAGGTCAAGATCTACGACGCCGAAACCAAGCTCAGCGAGGTTGTTGAGATCACCCGCGCTTGACGCGCCGGTCGGCGGCCCGTTTGGAGTTGGCACCATGAGCGCCTCGAGCACGGGCGACAAACGAGCCATGAACGTCCTGCGCGAATTGCACGAGGCCGAGAAAGCGTTAGTCGGCAAGGCCGCCGTCTTGACCGACGGCAAGGCTGGCACAATCGATGGCGTCTTCCTCGATGATGAACATGGGCTCCGCATCTCGATCGCGGGGCATGAGGGTCGATGGCCGATCTCGACGGTGAAGCAAATCGAGAGCTGATCGCCCAGCCGGCCAGCGCTCGGCGCCGGTCGGTCGCCTTCTGCGCGGCCATGCCGCAGTGCTTGTCGAGATCGACGGTGTGGTCAGTCATTAGGAACACTCGCATCCATGCGTTGGGCATCCGCTAACGAAGGATCCGAACGACAGACTTCCGTTGAGCCGCGCACGCCTTCGCCAGCTCGGTGATCATGGTGGCAACGCGGCGCAAAGCTGCGAAGGACAGGCCCGCGATATTCTCCTCGTCGGTGACGACCTCATAGGCGCCTACGGCAAAAGCCGTTCGCTGCCGCGGATACGGTATGGATGCCTGAACGTCACGGTTTCTCGTCACGAGCGGATGGTCATGCACGCCTGTCTTTTCGCACGCGCGGCCGCAACCGACGCCAACTCTGACGACCATGCGCTTGGCCCGGCAATAGCCAGCACTATCCTCACCGTGCTGGCTCGTGGCGATGCCTCAGCGCGCCCCTCGTAAACGAGGCGCTTCAACGCTCGCTATTGGCGCGTGATGCAGGCGTAGGCTTGCTGCTATCACCGTACCACGGCATCGACCGGTGACTGAGGGACACGTGCGCTCCCGCCAAAAGCTTCGCAGGCGCGTTCGATGTCGCGTTTTCGCATTTCGGAACGGATCGTGCCTCCAGTGATCGTTGCGCTGCTTATTCTGCTTCTCGTGTGCGGAGCCGCCATGCTCAATGACTAGAGCTACACGCGTGCCATATCTGGTCAGCGGGACAAACGAATACGGCAGCTCCAGTCTCGAACGAAGCGCTGCGGCGGTCGCCCTGCGCCTTGCGCGAAAACCGCAGCGCGAAGGCTACATGGACGCGCGCGACCGCCCCCCGCGCGGACGCGTGCCGCAATCGGACGAACTCAAGGCACCAAAGGAGAGTGACATGGCGAAGGGTCAGCAACGCAGCAATCGCGAAGCGAAGAAGCCGAAGAAGGAAAAAGCCACGGTGATCGCCGCAGCCCCGAGCCGCAAGGAAGCGGCCTGGCAGCCGGATTTCGGACCGGCGAAGAAGAAGTAGCGAGGAGCCGACGCCGAACGGGCAACGCGAGAGTTCGAGCGCCGAAGGCGCCTGAATGACACTTTCATCCGGCGGCCCCCGATGCCGCCCGTTGGCCCGTTGGCGACCTTGCACTTGCACGAAATGTCCGCTTCGCGCCGAGAGCGGCCCAAGCCTTCGATAATCGGACGTTATCGCAACTGAGCGCTGTCGACCGAACAGCCCGCGCTTTGGCAGCGGTGAAACATTGTTCTGGTTGCTCAATCTTTGCCTGCAGAGGCTCCCCTAACGTTCAACCATGCTGGGGCCATTTCAAACTTGCTGTCTGCGGATTTCCTTTGATCTCCCGGTGCACACGTCGTGCACACGACACCTCCTAACTTGCTGAAACACTTAAGCTCTCGCTCCAATCCATCATGGGCCAATTTGAGCTAGCTCCAGCCAACGCGATCGAGGCTGATCAATAGTGGTCCGCTTTTCGCCAAGAACAGCTGCCTCCCTGCGAGGTCGCATCTTGACCCGGCTGAGACAATGAGGCTCACACGACGTTAGCGCGTCCGCGCATCGCGTCCCACCACGGACAGGTGCCAGCCATGCGTTCGTAGTTGCCTTCCATCACCTGAACAGGTGCGCGGCGCGTCTCAGCACGTGGGGTGGGCGCGCCGATGTCTTCGAACAGGCCCTTATGGCCCCAGAAGCTGCCGAGATTGGTCATCTCCACGGGCGGCGTAACGTCGTCCACCTCCCTGCCACCCCAGCCACATTCCACGTAAATGTTCGACGGCGTGCGCATGTAGTACGACGTCATGAGATCGTTGGGGTGGCGGCCAAGTGTGGCGACGATTTGATCCGGCGCGCTTTGCAACAGATCGTAGCCTTGGCCGACATCGTCGAGCTGATAGTACTCAACGAGCAAGTGATGCATGCTGCGCACTGGCGCGGCCACCAGAGCCACGCTGTGATGGCGTGTGTTGACGTGCATGAAGTAGGCCCTCAGTGGGGCAACCATGAAGTCGCTGACGCGAAACCCCAGCAGGTCCTTGTAGAAGCCCAGGGCGGCATCGATCTCTGGGAATGTCAGAAGGGTGTGGCCCATGCCTTGTGGGCCGGTGCGGAAACCGGAGATGTCGCGGCCAGGCTTAAAGGCCGTGTCAGCTACCTCTGCACCGTGAAAGGCTTCCAAACGATTGCCGGCGGGATCGGGAAAGGAGATCAGCTCCATCACACAGCGCTGGTCCGCCAGCGCTGCGGGCTCGCGCTTCACGGCGACGCCGGCGGCTTCGAGGCGAGCGGCGAGCGACTCGAGAGCGGCGGCATCGGCGACTTCCCAGCCGAAGACCTGAGCGCCCGGCTCAATGGTCCGGTCGATGAACAGACGCTGTTTGCGGTCGTCCATACGGAAGGCACGCATTGAGCTGACGCGGTCCACGGCCTGCATACCAACGTTTGATGTGGCGAACGCGGCCCAATCATCGAGGTTTGACGCGCCGACACCGAGATAACCGAAAGCCTGGATTTCCATGGTCTATCTCCCCGGTTCTTTGCTCGACAAGCGTAAGAGGCGCCGACCGCCATTGCAATCGAAGTATTGGGGCGTTCGCTCGTCAACCGACATCCAAATCCCGCGCGGTCGCGACCGTCTGGAATAGCGAACATCGTAAATTCACGCTGCCAAGCATACTCAAACGCGCTGTAGTCGGAGTTTCGCTTAGTGCCAGAAGCTGCCGCGAGTTATGCTCCAGTAGGCAAATGCGCTCACCCGCGTTCGCGGGTTTACAAATCCGCACCAGCGGGCGTTGCCGCTTCTTCGGAAATACAGGATCGCAGCAAACCGATCTATTGGCTATGGTTGCCGAGATCGTTCCCAATCTAGCGGCGCGCGGTGGGAAAGATGACTCTGGGCCCACGTCTGTCGCAAATTGAACGGCCGTGCCTCATACTTGGCGGCCCCACAATCACGCTGGTCTGCGCAGTGACGTTTGTCGTGGCGCTGGGCACAGCTCGCGCCTTCGCCGCTGGCATTAGTTATCTGACCGCGCCGGGAATTCCTGCAAAGGAATTTCCCTCACCCAGACGTCCGGTTGCGCCGATCGCCAGCCTCAGTCGGTCCGCCGAGGAGCACCGCGACTCCCTGAATGAGGCCGGTGAGGTCGCACGTCTTCTTGAGCTGAAACCAGGCATGACGGTCGGCGATATCGGTGCCGGCAGCGGCTACTACACGGTCCGCCTCTCATACCTCGTCGCTCCCAGCGGCTCCGTCGTCGCCCAGGACGTCACGCGAGAGTACCTCATCGAGCTCCGCAGGCGAACGGCGCGACTGAGACTGACAAACGTCATATTCGCGATGGGCGAACCACACGACCCCCGCCTGCCCAAGTCCTCGCTGGACGCCGCTATCCTCGGGCACATGTACCACGAGATAGCCCAACCCTATGCCCTTCTCTATGATCTCGCGCCCGCTTTTAAGCCGGGCGCACGGATCGGAATTGTCGATTTCGAGCGTCCCACGTCAAGGCACGGCACGCCGATTGTTGCGCTGCGAACTGTCCGCCGTTGGCTATGGCGAGATCGCCACGCATCAGCTCGCAGGCGACGGCGGATACTTGGCGGTGTTTATTCCACCGCAAGAAGCGGGTCGAAAATCGCCGCGCGATATCGTTGCTTGTACGGACAGTGCTGGCCAGCGTTGATTCTTGCTTCCAGGAGGGGAATTTCGCGCTTTTGTCCTCAGCGCTGCGTCGCGAGGAGTTTGAGCTCAGGCCATCATTCGCCCGAATACGCTGCTATTCAACTACAATAAAGATGGCGGCGAGCCAGGAAGCTCAATGCCGAGCACGAACGCGCTAACGAGATGGATCTGGGTCTAGCGTCGGCACGGATGGTCCAACTCTCAACAGAGTGTGAACGACCGGATCAAATTGGATGACCGGAAGCCGCCAAACAGGACATTGAAGCGCAGAACGAAGCGCGCATCACTGCGTTGCTGCGCTTCGCTCGAAGGGCTTATTTTCAGCGATGAACCTCGCGGCCAGCACCAAAGCGCCCATCGAAAATTCCTTTCCGTGCGCAACGATCATGCGCTCCGAGAGTTCCGCCAACTCCTGAAAGAATTGATCCTTGCTTTCGGCTTCGTTGAGCGATCGAGTGGCTGTCATGACTTTGTCTCCTGATGATGCTGGCAAAGGTCTCTGGCGTGGCACCGGGTCAACTATTTGAAAATGTACGGAGGAAACGTCACGATCGCCGCCTCCCCTTCGCTCGTTCCGAATGCAAGATGCTGACCGTCGCTAGACCAACGCAGGGTGTGGACGGCACCTCGACCAGGCGACCTGACGACCAATTCATCGGATTGTCCGATCCTCGCGACCGCGACCATGCCGTCGGCGTAACCAGCCGCAACCAGGCCACGCTCTGGGTGAATATCCACCGTCTCGACGAGGACGAACCGGGCCCGACCCGTGGCAAGGTTCTTCGGCTGATCGCTTCCGTCGTCCAGGCTTGAAACGTCCCATGCGATCATCCGATAGGCTCCGCTCGTAACGAGGACGCGGGAGTCCGCGCTCCACGAAAGAGATGCAACGGTTGCGGGATAGGTCGGAATACGAACGATCCGCGCATCGGCAAGACGCGCCAAAACAATGCCTGTTTTCCCGACTGACGCAGCCAACCAGCTCCCATCTGGGCTCCACGACAAGGCTGAGACTGAGCCCAACTCAAATGAGGCGGAGGGCTCGGGTCGTGGCCCAAAGCTACGGACGAGCAGACGGCCGTCGGCTCCAATCGCAAAGCGCCGGCCATCCGGCGATACAGCCATTGCCGACGTATGCCCTCCGACCCGCTCCTGCAGCCAGGCCATTTCACCATTGGAATCGTAAAATATGATTGACCCGCCGGAAGCTGTCAGGATGCCCCCCGCCGATACCGGGGCAATCACATCGATAGGCGCCCCGTTGCTCGAGACCACCCGTGTGACGCCGGACGCCGACACACGAAGCAGCCGGCCGTGATCACTGGCGACGAAATCCGAGGCCCCGAGCGGAGCGAGGTGAAGCGGGGCATCGCTGATTATCACCTTCGTCAATGGCGGCACTGGTTTCCGTCGCGGTGAAATCGTCGTCCGGCCGTCGTCGAGCGCCGCGCGACAGCGATCTTGCGCCGGCTCGACGTCAGTTAACGGAGCTATCGCCAACGCTCCATCGGCGAGCGCGAACGCAACTCCCTGTCCCGCAGGATCGAAGGCCGTATTTGTAACGGCCGTACCCACCGTCCAATGCCGCCCAAGCAATTCATAGAGCGTCGCGATCTCTGCTTCCATCGTATCCATCGGTCGCCTCACGTTCGGATCGTCTCATCTACTAGCGGCAATACACCTGTCTAGTTCTTCAAGGCGCTGCTCCAGCGCGGCGCAATGAGCGTCGCATTCCGCCATTTCGGCATTTGCCTTTCGTAAGCGCTCGCGCGCATCCGCGAGGGTCCTGACGAGCTCACGCGAACAGCCGGAGGCTGCAATCTCTTGCTCGGTGCCCTGAATATCGAATTCGGCACCGCCGCTAAGCTGACGGTTGAGCAGATTGCGCGATTGGGCGGCCGATATCTCCTGAACGATCTGCAGCCGCTGGGTCAGCATTTCGACAACAGTCAGGGGAGCGATCCTCATGTATCAGTCTCGATCTGGACCAGGATCCGCTGCAGGCCACCCACGCCCGATACAAATTGGCGCTGCGCGTCATTGATGTGAGATTCCAGCGAGTCCCATAGATCAACCCTCAGCAACCGCGATGGATCGCCAGCCATAATCTCAAGCGCCTGCAGACCGAACTGATGCCGCAAACCAATTCCCTTCAAAACAAAATCCGTCAGTTCGCGCGCATGCGTTTCGATGAAAGGACGCAATAGCGGATGCGCGCCATAGCTGATGCCGCGCTTCGCGAGTTCGGTCTCGATGAACACTACGAAATGCCTAACCAGCAGATTTTGGCTTTCGCCAACCAGGTGCACCATGAAGGTGACGTCGCGGTCCGCGCGCGAAAGGATCTCCGACGCGAGCGCCGCAGCGGCAGGCTCCTCTGTCCCCTTTCGTCCGTCCCAGACCGTCGCCATGCCCGATCCTGCCCTCAGGTCCGTGAACGATACTGATGCAATTTGCGATACAGAGTGGCACGCGAAAGGCCCAGCTTCTCGGCCGCGGCTGCAATGTTGCCGCCTGCGTTTGCGACGGCCCTTTCGATGGCACGACGCTCCATATCGTCGAAGCGTGCAATCTCTTCGCCTTCTGGTCCCGTGGTGTCGCGCCCTGTCTGCAAGGCACCCGGACTCGGCTGAGCCGGCGCTGCTTCCAGGAAATCCTCGGGCAACTCCCTGGGCGTAACCACACCAGTGAGCGTCATCAGCACGAGGTTCTCGATCAGATTGCGCAGTTCGCGAACGTTCCCCGGCCAGCTATAGCGCCGCAATATCTCCATTGCGGCTGCCTCGAAACGTAGCGGTTCGGTGCTATAGATCTCCGCGAACTGTCGGTTGAAATGATCGATCAGAATCTCGACATCGCCCAGGCGCTCGCGGAGCGGCGGGATGGTGATCTTGACAACGCCGATCCGGAAATACAAGTCCTTACGGAAACGTCCTTCCGCTACTTCCTGCTTCAGATTCCGATTGGTCGACGCCACGAGCCGAACGTCCACTGGACGCGGCTTGTTGTCGCCGAGGCGGTACACCGCACGCTCTTCCAGCACGCGGAGCAAGTACGGCTGCAGATCCAGCGGCATCTCCCCGATCTCGTCGAGGCTGAGCACGCCGCCATTGGCAAATTCGAAGCGGCCTGGCTTTCCTTCTCGTGTGGCGCCGGTATAGGCGCCCGGCGCGTGTCCGAACAGTTCGCCACCGAGAAGCTCTTTCGAGACCGCACCACAATTGAAGGCGACGAAAGGCTCTTTGCCGGTCTTCTGGCTGGCGGCGTGAACGAGACGAGCAAACAGTTCTTTGCCAACCCCGGTCTCACCCTCAAGCAGGATAGCTGTCCGACCAAGTGCCGCCCGCTCAACCTTCTCGACCGCATCCTGCAATGCGTCGCTACATCCGACGATCGCTTCCTTGGCCGACATGATGGCTGCACGAGTTGCCGGCGACACCTGAGGCGCAGCGGAACTTATCCGTGGCCTCGATGCAAGCACGAGCATCGCTCCCTTCACAACCCCGTCGACCAACAGCGGCTCGATCCGCTGGTCGCGCAATTCGTCGGGCAACCCGCTGGCCAGCTCTTTGCCCAGCAGGCCTTCGTTGCTCGGAAGAAGTTGAGTTCCGATGGTCAAGTCGCGAGACTGCGCGATCCGCCGCCAGCGAACCGACGCCATGTCGTTGTGATGAACGACCCGACCGAAACGATCCAAGATAACCACACCGTCCGCGCTGCCCATCCCTGGCATTCGAGAAATGCTGGCCTCGAGCAGCCGTATTCTTTCAAGGCGGACCTTTTCCGAGAGCGCAAGCTCGATGTGATTGGCCGCAATCACCGCCAGTGCGACGTTGTGCCGGTGAAAGATCGCCTGAGGTCCAGAAAAATCAATGATGCCAATGATGCTGCCGTCGATGGGGCTGCGAATGGGGCTACCGACGCAAGTCCAGGCCTTGATGCCTTCGGAAAAATGCTCGGCTGCATGGACATGGACCGGTTTTCCCGTGACGAGCGCAGTGCCGATGCCGTTGGTGCCGGTCACCGTCTCACCCCAGGCGGCGCCGACCTCGAGACGAATATCGTGCCCTGCATCAATCGTCCGCTGATCGCCGCCCACGTCGAGCACAACGCCGTTCCTGTCGGTGATAACCAGCATGGTCGCGGCGTCGCCGAGCACTTCCGCGACGCGGCGGAAAGTCTGTGCGCTCGAACCTAGTAAGTCGTCGTTCTTCAGACGCAGCTCATAGAGATCGTCCGGCGAGGCCACGAGATTGCTGCCCTTGCAATGCGCATTGACACCGGAGTTGATGCTGCGCTGCCATGATTTCTCGATGACGCCTCGCACAAGCGCGTTCTCACGCCTGAGGTCGCCAAACGTCAGAAAGTCTTCCCAGGCCCTATTGGTCTCTCGTTCATCATATGGCTGTCCCTGCTCCGCATCCGTGGCGTCCGGAATTCTGTAGCCTTCCAGGGAGAACGGCGGCTTAGCCATGAGCGTTTCCGTCAGCATTGGAGCACCATACCTAAGTTGGCAAACAACCCGATCGGCAGAAACGACCTGAACCGGACCTGACCGGGATCGTCATCCCCACAGGCCCGGCTCACGGAGATCATTCGGCGCTTTTGACGACGGCATCCAAGCCGAGACGGCCTGCAATGACTTGTTCCAGGCTCTGCTCAGACGTCTCGTCGGGCACGCTCACGCCCTCAAGATCGGCGAGGACTTTCCGGATTTCCTCATCCAGCGGATCGAACATCCCGTTCTCGCGCGTCGCCAGGGCGAAGTATCGCGATTGGCCCCCTCCACGCAGTTCGCCGACAAAATAGAGTTGCCGCCCCGACCCGAGATCTACGATCACGACGCGGCCGTTGAGGCTGATCCGCACATAGGGTTCCGCCTCTCTCGGACGGCTCGGCGGCGTGTACCACAACTTGCCCGATGGCTGGGGCTGCGGAGGAGGCGTGGGATTGCGCAACTCCTGCCAGCGCCCACCGCTCAGATGATTGGCGAGCGCATCGATCTTCGTGCGGTTCTTTTGAATGAAGTCCTTCGCTGCGGCCTGTTCGCGGTACGGCCCGTCGCGCTTTGAAATGATGTCGACCACGGTCTCCTCCTTCCCCGGTCAATCGGATGGCCGTGAAGGCTTGTTGTACCGCCTCCTTCGGCGCATGCCGGAGCTCCTAAGATTGTAGCTCGTTCTAGATCATTGTCACCGTCCAATCACTCGAACGCGGAGCTCAAGCTGTCGCCACCATCTCGCTCGTCACGCCGGCCTTGAACACGTAACCGGACAGTGCGGCCCCGATGCACGGCGCCACGAAATATAGCCACACCTGCGACAACGCATCGGGGCCGGCGAACAGTGCTGGGCCGAACGAGCGCGCCGGATTGACCGAGGCGCCCGATACAGCGATGCCAGCGAGATGGATCGCCACCAGGGTGAGGCCGATCACCAAACCCGCGTAGACCGATGCCGCGCCTTTTTGCGTTGCACCCAGGATCACAGTCAGGAACAGAAACGTCGCAGCGGCCTCGAACACGAACGCGGAGAGCACGCCATATTGTCCCCAACCGTTCTGGGCGAAGCCGTTCGCTGCGACGTCATAGCCGCCGACCTTGCCTTCCGCGATCAGATACAGCACCGCTGCAGCCGCGATTGCGCCAATGAACTGCGCGACGATGTAGCCGCCGAAATCCCGCGGCCCCATCCGGCCGGCCACGAGCACGCCTAGGCTGACGGCCGGGTTGAGGTGTGCGCCGGAGATATGCCCGATCGAATAGGCCATCGCGACCACCGACAGGCCGAATGCGAACGCGACGCCCAGTAGCCCGACTTCGGATCGCATGAAGATCACGGTCGCGCAGCCGAAGAACACGAGCGCGAACGTGCCGATGAATTCCGCAACATACTTACGCATGACTTCCCCTCCTTGGTGATGGTCTCGATGCCGAGGCGGTTGATCCGCCCCTCTCCGCTCGGTCAGGTTTGCGATTGATCCGAGTATCTGTCCGCGGTATCCCGCGCGCCGAATCCGGCGCGGCGGAATACGTACCGCGTAGACGTGCCTCATGCGCGCCCAAGCTTCTCTGCTCCGCCGCCCAGCGCCGGTCCCTGTGTCGGATCGACGTACTCCGGCACGTCTGCAACCAATGTATTGGTGGTCAGCACCAGCGTGGCGACAGAAGCCGCGTTCCGAAGCGCCGTATAGGTCACGCGGACCGGGTCGACGATGCCCGCCGAGACCATGTCGAGGAACTTGCCGTTGGCGGCGTCGAAGCCGACACCCGCCGGCGCGCCCTGCAAGTCGGCCACGACCTTTTCCGCATCGTGGCCCGCGTTCCGAGCAATGAACGCGGCGGGACGGGACAGCGTCTCGCGCACCAGCTTAATGCCCTCGCCCAGGTCGCCATTGATGTTGCCGAGCGTGCGGGCGACCACCGGCGCGCACTGCGCCAATGCCGTGCCGCCTCCCGGCACGATGCCCTCCTCGGCTGCGGCACGCGCCGCACTGAGCGCATCGTCGATCAACTGGATCGTCCGTTTCTGCTCCACGGGTGTGACACCGCCGGCAAAAATCACGGCTGTCCCGCCTGAGAGCTTCGCGAGCCGCTCCTTGAGCTTGTCTTGCTCGATATTCGGTGGTGCCAGGTCGTATTGTTTGGCCACCTGCTGGCGCCGCGCCGCGATCGCCGCATCGTCGCCACCGCCACGAATGATCACCGTTTCGCGCGCACTGGCCCGAACCTGGCGGGCCGTGCCGAGATCGGCAAGGCTCGCCTCTTCCAGCCTCCCGCCAAGCTCGCGGGCGATCACACGACCGCCGGTCATAATGGCGAGATCGTCCATCATCGCCTTGCGCCAGTGGCCATAGTCGGGCGGATTGACCACCAATATCTTGCCGCGGTTGCCATCGCCAAGCAGTGTGACGACGACTTCGGGCGCAATCTCTTCAGCGACGATCACCAGCGGCCGCCCGGTCGTGGCAACCGACGTGCGCACCGCGGACAGCTCGCTCGGCGATTTGATCTTCAGGTCGGTCAGAAGAATATAGGGCTGGTCCAGCACCACTTCCATCTTCTCGACGTCCGTCACCATGTGATGGGAAATGTAGCCGCGGTCGAACGACATGCCTTCAACGACCTCGAGCGTCGTGCTGGTCGTCAACCCGTACTCGGAACTGATGATGCCGTCCTTGCCAACGCGCTCCACCGCCTCGGCGATCAGACCACCCAGATGGGCGTCAGTCGACGCAATCGTCGCCACCGCCTGCAACGTCTTGCGGTCCGATACGGCGATTGCCGAACTCTTCAGGGTCTCGACCACGACCTCGACGGCTCGGTCAATACCTTTGCAGAGATCTACGGGCTTTGCGCCGCGCTCCAAGGCAGCAACGCCTCTCTGAATAAGACCATTCGCAAGGACCATCGCTGTTGTCGTACCGTCGCCGGCGACTGCGTTGGTCTGCATTGAGACCTCGCGCACCACCTGCGCGCCCATGTTCTCGAAGCGATCCGGCAGTTCGATTTCCGACGCGATCGTAACGCCATCTCGTGACACGATAGGCGTACCGATCGGCCTATCGACCATCGCGTTCATGCCTTTGGGACCGAGCGTCGATTCGACGGCAGCGGCAAGCTTCTGGACTCCGCGCGCAAGAGCGCGACGGGCTTCTATGTCATGCAACAGAACTTTTGGCATCGCGTTTCACTCCCACGTGGTCTATTGTTTGTCTGGTCGGGCGGACTTGCTGACCGCTCCTTTTTTCGGCACTTGCAGGCGCGCCTCATGCGGGCGCGACGGTATGTTGTTCGGCAGCCCCATGCGGCCCGATGGTCCGCACCGAACAGCCACTGCCACAAGTCCCGCATGCGGATGTCCGCGCTGTACTGATCCCGCCGACCTCGCGATAACGGGCTGCAAGAAGACCCCTGCACAATGAACTGTTGAACTCCATGTTGATCCGCACCCCCCGCAGCCGCTGCAGATACGGGGTCAGCTCATGACGTCTGATGGTGTCGCCCTCGTAAGTGACGAAAGCGCGATCGTCGGGGAGATGGGCGAGATGCCGCTGAACCAGAAGCTCACGATAACGCAGTTTCTGGCGCGAAACGTCTCCCGGCCCGAAGTCGACCCCGTCGTAGGTGCCCAGGGTCATCCGGCAGATCGCCGGATCCTCGTAACCAAGGCCGCGCAACGCCAGGATCATGAACTCCTGCCGCCGCTCGAACGCCTTCCGGCGAAACTTCTCGCGCAAGTCGTCAAGAGAGCCTCCAGGTGCAAACTCCTTGAGCGCGTCGGCGAATGACTTCCCCTCGCTGACGCCCTGGTTGATCTCCCGAGCGACCATATGATCCCGGAGCTCCGGTCGCGCCTGACGGACCCACGGCAGCGCTGACACCGCCTGACGCATGTCGTCGGCCATGAGGAATGCGAAGTTGGCCGCACACCAGAAGGTCGGTAAGCGAAAGACGATGTCGACTCCGCCATCTTCATGCACGGTGACGAGTTCGACAAACCCAAGGTCGGTCACGGACTCGTCTAGCTCGGGATCCGTGACTGTGGCGAGGCGTGCCCACACCTCGCCTGCTTTTCGGTCACGATGTTGGAGGACCTCGCCCATCCTCATCACTCCGCTGCGACCGCGTGAGCTTTTTTCGCAAGCTTCGCCTTCTGGGCTTCGACGTCGACGCCATAAAGGCGCGCGGCGTTAAGACCCAGAATCTTCTTCTTGGCCTGCGGGGTGAGATCGACGCCGTGCTCCTGCTTCAGATCCTCGGGCAGCTCGAAGTTCCAGAACTTTTCGACCAGCCAGCGGGGCGTCCAGATAGCGTAGTCACTGCCGAAGAGAAGCTTGTCTTCGCCGACCCAGAACAAGAGTTCGGAGATGACTTCGGCGAAATACCGCGGGCGTCCATGGATGAACGGCAGCGCCACCGCCAGTCCACCATAGACGTTGGTCTCCTGCACCGCGATCCAACAGAAATCGTCAAGCCGCGGCAGCCCGCAATGCTCGATGATGAAATTGAGGCCCTGGAAGTCGGTGGCCGCGTGATCCACGTCGTGGACATCAAACGCATCCTTGTCCAGCGGGATGATGGTCGGCCCCTTGTGGACATGAATGTTCTTGATTCCGAGCTTCTCGCAGAGCTCGAAGCAGCGATAGGCGTTGGGATCCGTTAGCTTCCAGCCGCGCGAGTCACCCTTCCACTCCGCCGTATAGAGCTTGACGCCCTTGATGCCGAACGTCTCCTTCATGTAGTGAATGTATTCAAGCGCCCGCTCGCCATCGCGCGGATCAAACGCGCCATTGACGATGAAGCGATCCTTGCACTTCTTTGCCATCTCGGCGTTGCGGTCGATGGTGTTGAAGCCGTTCTTGTAGAATTCCGTCAAATAGGTCGACTGCACGATGGCCATGTCGTCCGGGCCATCGACGAACAGATCGCGATACATCTGCTCGGCGCTGTATTTTTCGAACTGCTCCTTGGGCCAAAGCTTGTCCTTCGGACTGAGCGACGTGTGGTACGCGTAGAAGCAATCAATGAACTGCTTGCCGTGGATGTTGAGCTGGTTCGCCGGGCTACCGTCCCAGAAATGGGTGTGACCGTCGATGACGAACACTTCCTCGCCAGTGGGAGTTATAAACATGAAAGTCTCCAAGGTTTATAGGTGCTTTTCCATCGATGTCGGGAACGACCGAGCGCGCGAGAAAATGGTGGAGCTGCACGCGGCCCCACCCAGTCTCGGGAGAAAGGTTCACTCGATATATTCGAAGACCTCGTCCATATTGCCGAACAGCGTCACCGTATTATCGTCGATGCGGACCATTCGGCCGTAGTGGGTCGACGTGTTGACCTCAAAGATCTCGGCGGTCATTTCCTTGCCGAGAATCTCGCTGATCTCGTCCATCTTGAAGATCAGCTTGCCTTCGCCGTCGATGCGGATCAGGGCCGGCTGATAGGTCACGGTCACGTTTGGCTTCTTTCCCATGAATTCGGCGATGGCGCGCGCTTCAACGCTGTCGTTCATGGTCACACCGCACTGATGGGAGATCGTCTGTTCGAAACGAAGGTCTCCCATCTTCTGGAAGATGTTCTGGTTGGTGGCAGATCTGGAAGCAACGGACATTGCAATTTACTCCTTGGGAAAGGTGAGGCCGAGTTCGCCGAGAATCTTCTTGATGCGTTCGACCGACTGCGCGCGGGCATCGGCGTACTGCACCGGCTTTGAGTGCGGCTGCGACCAGATCGGCTGCAGGCCTGCGGCCGCCTTGTTGGCGAGCGCCACGTGCTTGTTCACCCAGCCCTGGAACAGCTTCTTGTTGTGAGCTGCGTGCTGATTGTCGGTGACCAGAAGATGCATCAGGTCGATCGTGTTCGCGAGATTGCGCTCATAATCGGCCTCCGCCGCCGAGATGACGGGCGGCGTGATGAAGTCGCCGTTCGACGAGGCCGTCTGCATGAGGAAACCACTGCGGAACAGCTCGCCGACGAGCGGTTCGAACACGATGTTGGTGGCGAAGTACTGCTCGAGATAGTCCGGCGAACCCATGATCGATTCGATCGCTTCCCGGGTACCTTGCCATCCCTTGTCTTCGAGCCAGACGCGCTTGCCCGCCGCATCGTCGAAGCCCTGAATGTCCATTCCGATCTCGGCGAGATAGAGCGTGATATCCTGGGCCAGGCGAAGCTTGTAGGACGAGTTTGTCAGCGTCGCGTTGTTGATCATCTGGGTATAGCCGTAGCGCTGGGCCTGCATCAGTGACGTGCCAAGCCCAAACTCGGCGTGCTTCCACGCTCCGAGATGATTCTGCAGGATCTTGATCCATGCTTTGTCGAACGACTTCGGTGCACCTGACTTGCGGCCATTGGCGATCACCGCCTGAACCATTGCCTCGATCTTGGACTGGCGCTGGTAATGCGTGCGCTCCCATTCCTGATCCGGAGCACGGAAGGCATGCCAGTTCGAGCTCAGCGCCGCCGTGTTGTCCTTGGTATAGGCGCCCTTCCCGTTCGGGAAAGAAATGATCCAGTCTTGCAGCAGATAGCGCTCCGGATCAGGCTGCACGTCAACGGTCACGTCCTCGTAGTGCGTGGCCCGCTTGCTACGTGGCTCGAAATACCGGTACTTGCGGCTGTCCGAGTCGGGGAATATTGCAGCACCGGCTGCGCCGGATCCGACTGAAACACTTGGAACGGCAGTCATAGTCTCTCTCCTCCCATTTGTGGCTTTACACTCGCTAGGTCGACACTCGGACAGAACGCTTCAGTTGGTGGCCGGTGTGAACTTGTCGAAGAAGACGCGCTCCGATTCGACATCATTCATCTGCAAAACTGGCGTCAGCGCCTCGATCATCGGCGATGGTCCGCAGGCATAAACGTCGACGTCCTCGCCATAGCCCGAGCTGCGCAGATGTGCTCCAACCGCCTCGTGCACGAAGCCCTTTTCGCCGTGCCAAGTCGCGTCGTCCACCGCATGAGAAAGTACCGGCACGAACCTGAACTCCGGATGCTTCTCGGACAGCCCGGCAAGGCGCTCGAGATAGAACAGGTCGTTCTGCGTGCGGGCCCCGTAGAAGAAATGTACGGGGCGCACCTCGCCGGAGTTGAGGTGATCGTGCAGGATCGACCACAGCGGCGACATCCCCGATCCGCCGCCAACCAGGATCATGGCTCCGGTTTTGTTTTCTCGTCTGAAGCAGGTGCCGTAAGGTCCCTTGATCCCAACCCTGGTTCCGGCAGCGAGATCTCCGTCGAGCCGGGAGGAGAAGCGTCCGTTCGGGTACTTCTTGATGATGAATGCGAGTTTTTGGCTTTCGCTCGGCGAATTTGCCATGGAAAACGAGCGCGTAATCGTCTCTGCCCCCGAGAGCGTGATGTCGACATATTGACCCGCCCAGAACTTCAGAGGTTGCTCCAGCGAGATTTCGAGCCGCCGAATGTCGTGGGTCAGCGCGGAGACGCTCGTCACCGTGCCCGTGAAGTCCTTGACGGGGATCGACTTCGAGAGCACCTCCTCGTCGTAGTTGAGGAGCTCCACCTCAAGATCCGAGTAGGCCAAGGTTCGGCACAGCAGGATATAATCCTGACCGCGCTCCATTTCGTTGAGGGCGAAGGTCGAATATTTCTTCAGCTCCACATCACCGCCGGTGAGCACGCATTTGCACGCCGAGCACTGTCCCTCCTTGCAACCGTGCGGCAACGCGATGCCCTGGCGGAACGCGGCGTCGAGAACGGTTTCGTTCTCCTCGACCTCGAATTCTATGCCTACCGGTTGCAGGCGAACGACATTAGCGGGCGCGCCCATAGGGGCCTCCTCAAACCAAAGCTTGCGAAATTTCCGGTGATCGACAGGGAAGGAGCCAGCCGGCGCCGGCTCCTTCCGTCTCGCTTAGTTGCAGGGATTGATGGTGAATCCCTTGCGATAGTCGGCGAGATGCGCCTCTCGGTCGGCCGGGCTCATCTCCCGCAGGGTGAGCAGCGGGCTCTTGAGAATGTGGCCGCGGACATCGTCGAGCGTCCACATCTCTTTCTCGTCGAAGCGCAGGTGCGGCTGAGCGACCAGGGTCTTGCCGTCCGTACGCACGAAGCCCAGATCCTTGATGGCGTCGGCGATATCCACATTGTGATAGACGCTTTCCCACTCGCGACGGCCGCTGAACCGGCCCATCGCCGGGGTCGGACGCCCCTGATATTCGCCGGCGAAAGCTTCGACCGCCGTCCAGCGATCGATCTCATGGGCGAACGTGTAGAGCTTGCCGTCGATCTCGTCGGTGACGATATCCTCGCGGATCAGGCAAGGTACCAGGCACGACCAGCAACGATGCGGATAGACATAGCCGACATCGCTGTTGAAGAGGATGTTGGTCTGGCCGCGATGCGACAGCTTCTCGTACCACTTCCAGAACTCGCCGAACTGAGCATACCAGCCCGGGTACTTGTGCTCGAACCACTCGAAGTCCTTGTCGGTCTGGGCCTCGATGCGCCAGAAGTTCGCCGACCAGCCGACCGCGAAGAACTGCGCGACCTTGTGGACGTAGTGCTTTTCGGTGAGGCGTTTCCAGGCGGTCTGCACGTCGTCATGATGGATCTTGATGCCGTACTTTTCGAGCGGCAGCATGTAGGTCCGATAGTAGTCCTCGAAGATCCAGCGGTGCCACATCTCCGCGTAGGATTCCTTGTTCTTGTCGCGGTTGGTGGTCCCATACTCGATGAACGTCCCGATCGCCGCGTCGACGATGGCGTGGTTCTGCCAGAACGCATAGCGCATGTCGCGCTCGAGCAGCAGATGGTTCTCCGGCTCCTTCAGCATCGACATCAGCATCGAGTGGCCGTTGCCGATGTGGCGGCTCTCGTCCGACTGAACCGAGAGGAAAACCGTCGGTAGCGCATAGTCCCCGTTGCGGGCCGCTTCCGACGGCATGGCGACGAAGAGCGTGTTCGTGAACGCGGTCTCGGCGACCACGGTCAGGTAAACGTTCGCCGACGTGATCGCGTCGCCGGTGATGAATCCTTCACCGAACTGGCGGCCGATGGTGGTGGCGTAGCATTTCCCGAACGCCTCCTCCGTGATGTCGAACCCGGCCGGGTCGATGTAGTTCTCCATGTACCATTTCTTCAGGTTCATCTGGATTGTCGAGTGACGGAACTCGTCGACCATCTGCATGGTGAAGCCGGTGCGCAGATCTTCGCCGGGAGCAAGGCGCCCGACCATGGCCATGGACCGCGCAGCGGATATCTCAGGGAACGGGATGATCGCCAGGAAGAGCTTCATCCACTCGACCCAGCGCGGCTCGACGTTGCGGAACATGTCACCGCGCAGGGCAGCATCGAGCGCGCCATAGACGCGGTTGTCCTTTTCTTCCTGCATCGGGAAGTAGGAGCGAAGGACCTGCTTCATCGGATCCTTCGGCGCCTTCGTGATTTTGTAGTCCGTGGGGAAGGTCATCGCCTCCTGCACGTAGGAAGGATTCCACCCGAGATCCGCAATCTTCTTTGCAGCTTCGCCGACGGAAATGCCGCGCTGGGCGGTGATCTTGTTGAGTGTTAAAGTTCCAGACATCTAGTCTATCCTCCTGATCGGGTCAGAGACCACTTCGATATTCCGCCTGCCCAGGACCTCGACGGGCCGGGCAGTGCTTACCCGTGCGTTACGGGCCACCTCGCGGCCGTTCGCACGACCGGACGTTTGATATCGGCAAGGGTCTTAGGATGACCGTGGAGCGCTCCGGTGATGACCAGGGACGATCTTCGGACCAGGCGGCCCCCGATCGCAGTTGTCCCATGAAGCGCGCCTTCAGCTGAGCATCCCCTTCCCTCGTTCTTTTCGCGGCTCGCCCCAGACGGAGCAGTCGACTTGTTGTGTCCAAGAGCTTTGCAATGGGCGTGCCAGCGCGTCTTGGGTCCCGCCAAGTGATTTCTGATTGGGTAAGTGGGGAAATGAGCGAAGGAAGAGCCGTCACAGTGCCTGGGTCGCAACTGACTGAGATGCAATTTGCGACACGAATTGCAAAATGAGAATCTCAGCGACGCGCATAGGCGTCGATTTTGCATCGCAACGTTTGCGTCGCAATATCGATCGGCCGCTTGGACGCTGAAATTTCTTTGTTCGCTGTTGATCGATGCCGCGCGTCGAGAGAGACAGAGGCCCGCTCTCTGCCGGCCAGCAAGCACTTGTCGGCGATAGCTGCAGATCGAAACCGGCCCTGACATTCGCCGGCACATCCCGGATCACCAGCTAGAGCGATCACTTGGCCGCAGTTTGCAATCAGCGTTCTTTCGCTTATGCCGGCGGCCGCGCGTTGCGAGCTGGCTCATGGTTCGCCCGCTCGCACTAGCGATAGTCTTCCACGCCAGCTGAGGGCCTTGATTGCCCAACTCTCAACATCCAACGACCGGAATAGAGGGCGTAACAATCATGATCGCAAAAGGGCAGTCCGGTGCTGAACTCTCTCAGATAGCTTGCGTGAATTGGCTCACAGCAAAGCATGCAGAATGTCTTCTGACATGGGGTCCTGCCGTTCACCAGGATAAACCTCATGTGGCGTCTCCCAATGCGAAGCATTACAATGCCACCACGTCGTGGTTGAACACCTAAGCGGCTCGCAACCAGCAGAGCCATCTATGGTCGGCCTCCATGCGCACCCTGAACCGGTCGACGCACTTCCTCGAGCAAAGCGCCGTTCGCCAGCAGTAGTAACGGATAAGCCCAAACTTTCCGCCGCAGACGGCGCAGCAACTCGCTGAACCGTGGTGAGGATTCTTGGAGCTCTTGCACATTCTGGCCTCCTGTCGATAACAGTTGAATTCTCCGAGCTTCCACACAGCACCGCGACCACACGAGAAGTGCGGGGTCGGCGATGGCGGTGGCTTGCAATGTCTCGCGGCGGATACGGACGCCAGGCGCAAGAGTTTGCCTCTGATGTGCGCCTAAGGGCGAAGCGGCTCGTTCTTGGCCGTATCGGTGTGCTTCGCCGGCGAGTACCAACACAGGAGGTGTGCAACAGCTGTGCCAGATCGTTCGAGGGCCTCTTCCGGATCATCTTCTGAGCAGCAGAAGACAGTGCTGGACGACATTGGGTGATTGCGGGTATCGCCCTGAGACCGATCGCGTTGCAAATTGCGACGACGACGCAAAATGAGACTTTGTGCGAACCGCGCGGGTGTTCGTCAAGCCCCGTAGCGTTTGCGCCGCAACATGAGCAGTCTGAGCGGATGCCTGGATAGACGGAGGGACGTCAAATCCATCGCGAGGAGTGCATTCTCGCGATGGATGACGTGGGTTCTGAATCAAGGAATTAAAACAGCACGTCCATGAATCTTGCCGGCGTTGAGATCGTGCAACGCCTTGTTTGCATCCGCCAGTCGATATTCGGCGGTCGCGAGTTCGACCAAGCCTCGATCCGCGAGTGCCATCAACTCCGTTAGCTCGGCCCATGTGCCGACCAGATTTCCGATGATGTTTTTCTCGGTAATCACCATGTCGACGGTCGGAACACGGATGTCCTCACCATAGCCGACAACGTAATAGCTGCCCATCGGACGGGTCATCGCCAGACCTTTGGATGTCGTGCCCTTCTCGCCGACGAAATCGATCACCGCTTCCGCGCCGTTTCCGGCGGTCAGAGCCAGCACTGCTGCCACTTCGTTGCCGTCGGCTTTCACCAGATGATCGGCGCCGGACTTTTCGGCCAATTTCAGCGACGCTTCGGACTTGTCGACCACGATAACGTCGGCCGCACACATCGCCTTGAGGCACTGGATTCCGATGTGGCCCAACCCGCCCGCTCCGATAACGACGCAGGATTCGCCTGGCAGAAGATGACGCGTGGCCTTCTTGATCGCGCGATAGGCCGTGAGGCCCGCATCCGCGTACGGCGCCACATCCTTCGGAGCGAGCGTCCGGGGCAGCGGCACGAGATTGCGTTCGGAGGTGCAAAGGAATTCTGCATAGCCGCCGTTGCAATCGAGCCCCGGAAAAGTGCCGGGACCGTGCATGTCGAAGCCACGGCGACAGGCGAGACACGTGCCGCCGGTGATCTTCGGATGAACGATTACAGGATCGCCTTTCTTCAGGCCCTCGACTTCCTTGCCAACCTCTTCGATCCACCCTGCATTTTCGTGTCCCATGATGATGGGTAGCAGCTTGTCGCCGGTCGGATCCATATGCGGCTTCCAGACGCCTTCGATGATGTGAAGATCGGTCCTACAAACGCCAGCGCCGCCGATACGGACGATGACATCCGTCGATTTGGTCAGCTTGGGATCCGGCACTTTCTCCTCGCGGACCCACTGGTCGTTGGACAGCTTTTCGTCATACGCTCTCAATACTTGGGCTCTCATGTTGTCCTCCATCTGCCCAGCGAACTTCGCGCTCGCCATCGCCGAGGCGGCTCAGCATTTTTCGTGCCAGCGGATTTGTTATTGCAGCGCAAACGACCGTTTCAACCGTCGGCAAGCCGCGCGTCGATGTAGCAATCGAAGATCGCAGGCGCTTCAACGAATGAGTCTCGGCTGGTGGCTCAGGATGTTCGGGAGATGATCTTGATGCGGTTTGACCACATTGAGTTGATCGGCAAATTGAAGTTTGTGCGCGGCTAACGAGTCATTGCCGGTACGCATCTGGGCAAGCGTCTTATGGTCCGATCGTCACCTATTGAATGGCCACCAATCTCAAGCTGGGAAGGTCTCTATTGGCGATAGCTGAAAGGCCAATGCAATGCCGCAGGCCGGCTTGCGCCGATACAGTTGAAAGACTCAAAAGCACAGCGACTACGAAGATCTCACAAAGAAAAACTTCTGGTTGGAGACAGAACTCGATCTCTGCAGACTACGTCTGGGCCCGGCACTCCTCAGCTTGCCCTCTATGGATTTTTCTTGATCTCCCGGTGCACACGTCGTGCACACGCCGCCGTCTAACCGATTGAGAATATTAAACTCTCGCTCCAATCCATCACTGGACAAATCGCATTACCGGTTGCGGTGCTCGCGGACGACTCTGAAGGCAACCTTGGAGCGAAAATCCATCGCCTCAAAATGACCGTTTGAAAAATCAGATGCTCAAACGATTTTTCTGGCTAAATCATTGATTTGGTGGGCGCACAGGGCTCGAACTTGGGACCCGCTGATTAAGAGTTAGACCGCCTGCACCGTCCAACCGATCAGCTCCTTTGCGATGCGGGAGAAGGCAGCGTCGAATGCCGCGACTGCGGCAGATGGCTCGATCTTGTCGAGCTTCTCGCTCGCTTCCACGAGACGTGAAGCGATCGCCTTGCCGCTCTTGTCGACGATCCTCGCCGACATTCCGATCTCGACGCGCGGCTCGCCTTCCGTGGCGATGCGGAAGCGCCTGATATCGATCAGGAGCTGATAATCCGCCTGGCCGAGGTCGGTCGTGCGCAACGGAGCGTGAGCGATGTCGAGGTTCTCGAAGCTGTCGATCAGGCGCGCCTGCACCAGCTTTGGAATGCTGTCGGCCCACAGGAACTCGGCAAAGCCGGGATTGTCCCGAACCGGCGAGAACAACATGCGCTGCGTCTGGAGCATCGCAACCGCGGTCGGCTCGGGAATCGCCAATGAGGCAGAAAGAGCCTTGCCGACCGGCCCGAGATCCTGCGGCGCGCGCAGGTCGTAGGTCAGTTTCGGCACTGGCGTTCCGCCGCCCGTCATCTTCTCAAGTCCGGCAACGATGCCGTCGAGCTTGCCGGTGTTGCGCGCAAGCCCGTCCGAGAACGTCTTGAAATTGGCGATCGTATCCTTGAGTGGACCGGCGTTGTCCACCAGCACGGAATCAACCCGCCGCAGCGCATCGCGCGCCGCCTGCGTCATGCTCTGGCCGGCGCCCGCCTCGGCGATCAAGGTTAAGGGCACGTCCGATTTGGCGGCGATCGTACCGCCCTCCAAAGCCACCACCGGCACGCCGGTCAACCCCTGGAAATCGAGCCCGACCCTGGTGTCGGTGCGCACGGGGGTCGCGGACGCGACCGAAATCGTCGCGTTGACGAAACGCGGGTTGTCCTGCGCGAGACCAAGCTCGGTCACCTCGCCAACGCGGATGCCGTTGAACAGCACGCCGGCGCCGACCAGGAGCCCCGGCACCGGTCCCTGAAACTGCACGCGATAGCTCGTTCGCGGCCCGATGCCGCCCGTATTGTTCAGCCAATAGACGAAGCCGAAGACCGCGAGAACTGCGGCCATCACGAAGGCGCCGATCAGTACGTAGGGAGCGCGGGTTTCCATGTCTCATCTCATGTGAGGTTGCAGCATCCGGGAGCGCTTGCCGTGGAAATAGGCCCGCACCCAGGGATGCTCGGATTGAAGAAGTTCGCGCATCAGACCGATCGCCACGATCTTGCCGTCAGCGAGCGCGGCGACGCGGTCGCAAACGGTGGTCAAGCTCGCGAGATCATGGGTCACCATGAACACGGTGAGGCCTAGGGTCTTCTGCAAGGTCTTGATCAGGGCGTCGAAATCACCGGCGGCGATCGGATCGAGGCCGGAGGTCGGCTCGTCCAGGAACAGGATCGGCGGATCGAGCGCGAGGGCGCGCGCCAATGCCACGCGCTTGGTCATGCCGCCGGAGAGCTCCGACGGATATTTGTCGGCGTCCTCCGCCCGCAGCCCAACCATCTCGAGCTTGGCGATCGCGATCTCGTCCATCAGCTCCTGGGGCAGCACGAGGTTTTCGCGCAGCGGAAACTGGACGTTCTGCCGGACCGTCAGCGAGGAGAACAGCGCGCCCTGCTGGAACAGGATGCCCCATTTTCCGGCCGCCCCCTGCCTGCTGCGGTCATGCACACTACCCATCGGCTGGCCCATGACTTCGATGGTTCCGCTTCGCCGCGGGACGAGGCCGATGATGGTCCGCATCAAGACCGACTTGCCGCCGCCGGACGCACCGACCAGGCCAAGGATTTCCCCACGGCGGACGTCAAGCGAGAGGTGGTCGAGCACAATCTGACGGCCGAACCCCACAACGAGGTCGCGGACGCTGATCGCCAGCTCCTGTGCCAATCCCGACATCGTCACATTCCGATCGAGGCAAAGAAGATCGCGAACAGGCCGTCGAGCACGATCACCAGGAAGATCGACTTCACCACGGAAGTCGTCGTCTGTCTGCCGAGCGATTCGGCGCTGCCTTTCACCCGCAATCCTTCGCTGCAGGCGACGATCCCGATCACCAGCGCCATGAACGGCGCCTTCAGGATGCCGACCTCGAAATGGGTGACGGAGATGGACTCATGCAGGCGCGCGATGTAGATCGCCGGGCCCATGTCGCCGTAGAACTGCGCGACCAGGCCACCGCCATAGAGCGCAGCGATCGAGCCGATGAAGGCAAGGATCGGCAGCGCGATGACCAGAGCGGCCACCCGCGGCAAGATTAGAACGTCGACCGGATCGAGCCCCATTGTTGAGAGCGCATCAATCTCCTCGCGCATCTTCATCGAGCCGAGCTCGGCGGTATAGGCGCTCCCCGAGCGGCCGGCGACCATGATGGCGACGATCAGGACACCCAGCTCGCGCAGCACCAGGATGCCGACCATGTCAACCGTGTAGGACTCCGCGCCGAACCTGCGGAAATGGAAAAATCCCTGCTGCGCGATGATCGCGCCGATCAGGAAGGTGATCAGCATGACAATCGGAATTGCCTGCCAGCCGATCCGATAGAGCTGATAGACCAGCGATGTCAGCCGCAGCGACCGCGGCCGGCGCAACACGCCGATCAGGGACATGAACAGCGCGCCCAGCATCCGAAGGAAGATCGTGATGTCCTCCCGCGCGTCGACCGTGGACTTGCCGAGATCGTGCAACCTGTCCAGAAGCGGATTGGGCACAGGTGCCGGCTCCGGATTGTGCCGGTTGACCTGACGCACTTCGTCCATCAGGCCGCTGAAATTGTCGGCTATTCCGACCACCTCGGCCGCGCGACCGGATGATGCCGCCCTGCGCGACAGTTTCTCCAGAAGCCAGGCGCCGAGCGTGTCGAGCTCGCTAACACCGGCCATATCGAGCGTTACGGTCTTCGATCGGTCGACGGCGACCCAGACGGACCGGGAAAGCGCGTCGAGCTTCGACACATTGGCAGCGGTCCACGGTCCTTCCGGCCTCAATTCAAGCGCGTCGCCGGACGGCGTTGCCAGCAGCAGAGGTTCCGAATTCACACCTGTATCCTCATGGATCGACTCCGATCCGTTTGGGTTTTTAGGTCGCCGCGACGCAACTGGATTGACTTGCCTCAAACCAAGGCCCGGGAAAGCTCCCTTGACGCAAATCAATGGCCATCGAGCCGGGTCGCATAGGCTTGTTCCATTGAATGGAGACCGCCAATGTTCGACACCGGTAGGCTGAACGACGAGCTGAAAGCGATGAAGATCGATGTCGCGCGCCTGCTGAACACGGCCGCCGAGCAGACGTTCGAGACGTCGAAGGACGGTGCCGAAGCCTTGGCTGACCAGATCAAGGCCGCGCTGGCCGAGCTCGGCGAGACCGTCAGTGAAGAACGGGAACAACTCCGTGACCTTGTCGCGGAACGTCCGGCGGCGTCCCTCGCTTCAGCCTTCGCACTCGGCGTGGTCGTCGGCTTCATGCTGCGGAGGCACTAGGTGAACACGGAGAATATCGTCAAGCACCTGCGTGTGCTCTGGCGCACCGACCGGATCATCGCCGATATCAGGCTGCGCCATCTGCTGATCGGACTGGGCCTGCGCGCCTTCGCAGCGCTGATCGCCGCCTTTGGCCTGCTTCTGTTCGAATTGGCGGCCTACTTCGCCCTGGTCCAGATCTGGAGCGCCATCGTCGCAGCGGCGATTCTTGGTGCGATCAATTTCGCCATTGCGGCAATCCTCTTCGTCGTCGCGGGGCGTCCGCCGTCAGGACTCGAGGTTGAGCTTGCCAATGAAATCCATGACGCAGCGATCGAAGCCATTCAACTCGAGGCGCGCGCGCTCCATGCTCAAGTGACGGGCGCGGTCCACCACCCGCTCAGCGGCCTGCTACCGCTGCTCACGCCGCTCGTGGCGATCGTCGTGAAGAGCCTGCGGAAGTCGCCTGTTGCGTCCTCTTAGCGACGGCCGCACACTGGCCGCAGAACCGGCGAGGCACGCCTGGAGATGCACTACGAGCCGTAACGGGAATGCGACATGTACGCGATGGTTCTCTCCGCGCGCGGCGCGCCATTGACGTTCGAGCAACGACCCGACCCGATCCCCGGCCCCGGCGAGGTCCGCGTCAGGGTCAGCGCGTGCGGTGTGTGCAGGACCGACCTCCACGTCGTGGATGGCGAGCTACCCGGCATTCGCTATCCAATCATCCCCGGGCACGAAGTCGTCGGCCGCATCGATGCACTGGGCGCAGGCGTCGATCACCTGGACCTGGGCATGCGTGTAGGTGTTCCCTGGCTCGGCTTCACCTGCGGCGAATGCCTCTATTGCCGCGCTGGCAAGGAAAATCTCTGCGATCGTCCCGAGTTCACCGGCTACACGCGCGACGGCGGCTTCGCCAGCCATCTCGTCGCTGATGCCAGATATTGCTTTGCGCTCGGTGAGCACGGAGAGGACACAGCGCTCTCGCCCCTGCTCTGCGCCGGGCTGATCGGCTGGCGATCGCTGGTGATGGCCGGCGACGGCAGAACGATCGGGATCTATGGCTTCGGCGCGGCCGGCCATATCGTGGCGCAGGTGGCGCTCGCGCAGGGACGGACAGTCTACGCCTTCACCCGTCGCGGCGACCAGGAAGCACAGCAACTTGCGCTTTCGCTTGGCGCGGACTGGGCCGGCGCCTCGGAGGACATTCCGCCAACCGAGCTCGATGCCGCCATCATCTACGCGCCGGTCGGAGCATTGGTGCCGCTTGCCCTGCGCTCTGTGCGCAAGGGCGGCCGCGTTGTGTGCGCCGGCATTCACATGTCCGACATTCCGACGCTCCCTTACCATATTCTATGGGGTGAACGGCAGATCATGTCGGTCGCGAACCTGACCCGAAAGGACGGCTTCGATTTCCTCGCCGCCGCGGCAAAGGCCAACATTCGGACACACACGACTGTATTCCCGCTCGCCGAGGCCAACGAAGCGCTCGCCCGCCTGCGGGACGGCAAGCTCGTCGGCGCAGCCGTTTTGCGGCCCTGATCCCCGCGTCTACTGCTCGAGCACGTAAGAGCCCGGCGCATCACCCAAAGGCCCGCCTTTTTGTTCCGCGCCCGCCGCCGACGCCGAAACAGGCTGACCGGAATGTGCGGCGAGAAATCGCGTCCACTCGGTCCACCATGATCCCTCGTGAGACGGCGCACGCTGGATCCACTCGTCCGCGCCGACATAGGGATCATGGGCCTTCTTGGTGAGCATCTGATAGCTGTGGCCCTCCTCGGCTGGAGGCGCGACAATGCCGGCGTTGTGGCCGCCACTCGTCAGAACGTACGTGATGTCCGCATCGGCTAGAAAATTGATCTTGTACGTCGATTTCCAGGGCGCGACATGGTCGCGCAACGTACCAACAACGAACATCGGCATGTGAAGATCCGAGAGAGCGACCGGCCTGCCGTTGACCTGATAGCGCCCTTCGGCGAGATCATTGTTGAGGAACAGCCGCCGCAGATAATCGGAATGCATTTGATAGGGCATGCGCGTGGCATCGGCATTCCACGACATCAGTTCGTTCGGTGCGGCGCGCTCTCCGACCAGATAGTCCCGTACGACGCGCGACCAGAGCAGGTCATTGGTGCGCAACATCTGGAAGGCCCCTGCCATCTGCGCGGTTCCGAGCAAACCTTGCCGCCACATCATGTCCTCCAGGAACGCGACCTGGCTTTCATTGATGAACAGCGTGAGTTCGCCGGCTTCCGTGAAATCGGTCTGCGCTGCGAGCAGCGTCACTGTTCGCAGGCAGTCGGATCGCTCGCGGGCCAGCCTGGCCGCTTCGATCGACAACAGCGTGCCGCCAAGGCAATAGCCCGCGGCATGGATGGCCTGCCCAGGCCGAAGCGAGTTGATGGCGGCGATCGCGGCCTCCACTCCGAGTTCGCGATAATCTTCGAGACTGAAATTGCGATACTCGGGCGTTGGGTTCTTCCACGAGATCATGAAGACGGTGAAGCCGCTTTCGACCAGGTAGCGGACGAGAGAATTACGCGGCGACAGATCAAGAATGTAGTACTTCATGATCCAGGCCGGCACGATCAGAACCGGTTCGGGCCGCACGGTCGGCGTCGTCGGAGAATACTGGATGAGCTCGATCAGCTCGTTGCGATAGACGACCTTGCCGGGTGTGATTGCAACGTCCTTGCCCACCACATGGGTCCGATCGCTCCTCAGCCTTGCGCCGGCGAGCAGAGCCTGCCAATCCTCGACAAAGTTGTGCAGGCCGTAGACGAAATTGCCCCCGCCGGTCTCCATGATCTTGCGCAGAACCTCGGGATTGCTGATGGCGAAATTGGTCGGGGCCATCGTGTCCAGGCATTGGCGAAGCGCGAAATCGGCAATTGCTGCGTTCGAATGGGCCAATCCGTGAATGCCGGTCGTCGTCGAATGCCACCATTGTTGGGTCAGCAGGAAGGCCTGGGCCAGGAGATTGAAGGAAGGCAGCTCCCAATCCGTGCCCATGAAACGGCGGTCGTTCTCCGGCGGTCTGATCACGGTCCAAGGATGGAACGTTGCGTGCCTCGGCACCATGGCATCGACAAAATCAAACCCGCTCTGGATTGCCCGACCGGCAAGACTGGCCTGCTTTCCGGGTGAGGCCAGGAGATGCAATTGCCAGTCGGCAAAAGCCAGCGCGAGCGCGGCCGGCGAGAGGCCACCAGTGAAGCGCGCCAGCGCCGCGTGGAAGGATCGGTCGATGGCATCGACGGCGATCTCGGAGGCGGGCGGCGGTACCGGCGTCGTTCCCACGTTCGGCGGAGCTCCCGCAAGGACCTCGTTGGAATTCGAAGCGGTGGGAATACGGCCGACGGATGCTGGAGACGACATGGTGAACTCCCTTGGCCCCAGCAATCTACCCCCATCGGCCGTCGGCGGATTGAGCTGCGTCAACCCTGGCCAATACCTCCGGCACTGCTTTGACGTGCGTCAAGGCCCTCGATGACGACATGTGCTGCTCTTGAGCATCGAGGTTGGAACGGGAGGCACACATGTTCAAGGACCTACTGGTGCACATTCCCACAGAGCGGTCACCGCGGCCGGCCATTCATGCTTCCATCTCCCTCGCGATGCGCGCGGGCACGCACCTGGATGCAATTGCGACGGGATATGCATCGACCAATGTTCCTTTCGTTGCAGAAGGCGGCGCGGCCGTCGCATCGTCCCTGCAATTCGAGTACGAACGCGCGATCGAACGAGCCGACGCGGCATTGCGCGTTTTCGAGATTGAAGCGAAGCACGCCCAGATCAACTATGGAAAATACGCACTGAGTGGAACTATCGCCGAGATCGTTTCGCGAGTAGACGCCGCGGCGCGGCTCTACGACCTCACGATCGTGTCCCAAGCGGATCCGGATTGCGACACGTTCGACAACCAGCTCCCGCAGGAACTGCTCTTGCAGGCGGGCGGGCCGCTGCTGTTCATTCCCTATACTTTCCGCGGTGCTTTCAAGGCCTCGCGCGTCGGCATCTGCTGGGACGGCAGCCGTCTCGCCGCCCGCGCGTTGCGGGACGCGACGCCATTCATCACCGAAGCGGACGCGCTAACGATCATCACTCTCAACGCATCCGACGTGCCGGCCGACGCATCGCCCGACCGGCTGGTGAAACACCTCGCGCGCAAGGGCCTGCCGGCGAAGACCGTTTCGCTTCAGTCCGACCGCGGCAATCTGCAGTCGAGCATCCTGTCGATTGCCGCGGATGAAAGCCTCGACCTCCTGATCATGGGCGGCTACGGGCATTCTCGGCTTCAGGAGACGGTGTTCGGCGGCGTTACACGGGAGATGTTCCGCAGCATGACCCTCCCCGTCCTGATGTCGCACTGATGGAGCTTGATGTGAGGACGCATCTCCGAATCAAACGCGCCATCGCAGGCAGCATCGTCGCAGCGGCTCTTCTTCTCCTCTCAGGCCCAACTGCGGCTTCGAACGTCGAGCAGGGACGACATCTTGCGCTGCTCTATTGCGCAAAATGTCACTCGACCGACAAAGTCAGCCCCAGCCCTCTCAAGATCGCTCCCCCGTTCCGCACATTGCACGAGCGATACCCGGTCGAGCAGTTGCAGGAGGCCCTTGCCGAGGGCATCGTCACGGGGCACCCGACGATGCCGGAATTCAGCTTCGATGCCGATCAGGTTGGCGATTTCATCGCGTTCCTGAAGACGTTGGAGAAATAAGGCGGCACACGCGGCCGCGAGTCGAGCGGAGCAAGCTCCTAAACGCGGAGCCCTCGCTCAGAGCTTCAGCCTGACGTCGCAGATGTCCGGCTCGGTCCGATCCGGCTTCACCTCGAAGCCGAGCTGGCGGCACATGTCGAGCATCACGGTGTTCTCCTTGAGCACGTCGCCCGATATCGTCTTCAGACCCTCCGACTTCGCATATTCGATGATCATCTGCATCAGGGCCCATCCAAGTCCTTTGCCCTTGAGGTCGGAGCGCAGCAAAATGGCGTATTCACCGGTCTCGTAGATCGAGTCCGAATGGATCCGGACCACGCCCACCATCTCGTTGGTGGCTTCGTCGAACGCGATGAACGCCATCGCGCGGGCGTAGTCGAGCTGGGTCAGGCGCGCGATGAATTCGTGGGTAAATTCCTTCATCGGCGCGAAAAAGCGGAGACGGAGATCGTTCGGCGTCACGTGACGCAGAAACTTGTGAATCGCCGGCTCGTCCTCGGGACGCAGCGGCCGGGCGAAGATGCGCCGGCCGTCCTTGAGCGCGAAGTGGCGCTCCCATTGCGACGGATAGGCGCGAACGGCGAAATTGGCAGGGCCGGAGCCTGCGAATTTCCGTTGCGGCGGCCCCACGATGACGCGCGCATCGACCGCCGTCACGCCGGTTTCGTCCGCGAGCAGCGGGTTGATGTCGAATTCGCGGATCTCGGGAATGTCGGCGGCCATCTGCGCCAGCTTGACCAGCACCATGGCGACGGCGTTCTCCTTGACGGCGGGCACGTCCCTATAGGCGCGCAGCAGCCGCGAGACGCGCGTGCGTTCGATCAGGTCGCGGGCGAGCTGTAAATCGAGCGGCGGCAGCGCGAGCGCCCTGTCGTTGATGATCTCCACGGCCGTCCCGCCCCGGCCGAAAACGACCACGGTGCCGAAAGTCGGATCGTCGGCAAGACCCAGGATCAGCTCGCGCGCCTTCGCCTTGACGACCATCGCCTGCACGATGACACCGGAGATGCGGGCTTCCGGACGCAGCTTCCTCGCCCGGGCGAGAATGTCGGCTGCGGCTACGCGCACGGCCTCGGGCGTGGTCAGGTTGAGGACGACACCACCGACATCGGACTTGTGGACGATGTCGCGCGACATGATCTTGAGCACGACGGTGGCGCCTTGCGCGAACATCTCGTTCGCATAGGCAACGGCCTCGTCGACGTCCGCGGCCGCATAGGTCGGCACCATCGCGATGTCGTAGGCTTCGAGCAGGCGTTTGATCTCGACTGGCTCGAGCCATTTGCGTCCATCGGCGATCGCGCCTGCGACGATCCGCCTGGCAGCCTCGGCGTCAGGCACGAACGTATCTGGCATCGCCGGCGGAACCTGGCTCAGCTCCTCCACCACCTCGCGATGCCGGACCAGATGCATGAAGCCGCGCACCGCATCGTCTTCGGTCGGATAGTTCGGAATGCGGGCGCCACTCAGCGATTCGACGATCTTCTGATCGGCGCCGACCCAGGCAGCGAGCACCGGCTTGGCCCAACTGCGATGCCGATCTCGATATGCCCTGACCTGTTCGGTGACAGTCGCTGCGATGTCGGCCGCCGAGGCAATCGCGGTCTGCACGTTGAGGACCAGGACCGCATCGTTCCCGGGATCGGCAAGCAGAACTCCCAGCGCCGCGGCATAGCGCGATGCATCGGCATCGCCCACGATATCGACTGGATTTGCACCCGACCAGGTCGGTGGCAACACCGCATCGAGATTGCGCCGCGTATCTTCCGTCATGGGCGCGGGGATTCCGCCAAGCTCCACCAAGCGGTCGACGGCGAGGACGCCGATGCCGCCGCCATTGGTCAGGATGGCGAGGCGCTTTCCCGTCGGCGATTCGACACGGCCAAGCGTCTCCGCACAATCGAACAGCTCGCGCAGATCGGAGACGCGGAGGACGCCGGCGCGGCGGAATGCCGCGTCATAAACCGCGTCCGCGCCTGCGAGAGCGCCGGTATGCGTGGCCGCCGCCTTCGCGCCCTGCGCCATGCGGCCGGACTTCACCACCACCACCGGCTTCACCCGCGCTGCGGCGCGCGCCGCCGACATGAACTTGCGCGCATCCTTGATGGCCTCGATGTAGAGGAGGATCGCGTGCGTCTTGTGGTCCATCGCGAAATGATCGAGCAGGTCGGCAATATCGACGTCGATCTGGTCACCGATCGACACGATGCCGGAGAAGCCGACGCCGCGCTGCGCAGCCCAATCGACCATGCCGGCGGCGATCGCGCCCGATTGCGAGATCAATGCAAGATTACCCGCGCCCGGCATGTGCGCGGCGAAGCTGGCATTGAGGCTCACGCCCGGTATCATGATGCCCAGACAATTGGGCCCGATCAGCCGCATGCCATATTTCCTGGCAGCCGTGATCGTCGCCTCGTGCAGAGACCCCGGTCCGTGGCCGAGCCCGGCCGATACGATCAGGGCACCCGCCGAACCGAGGCGGCCGGCCTGATCGACGATTGCGGGAACCTCGCGGGCGGGAGCGGTGATCACGACAAGCTCGGGAACGAAGGACAGCATGTCCAGGCTTTTGACCGCGGCGACGCCGCCGATCTCCGCATAGCGCGGGTTCACCAGCCCAAACTGGCCCTTGAACTGCGCCTTGCCAATGTTCTCCAGGACGGCACGTCCGACCGAGACCTGACGGGGGCTCCCTCCGACGAGCGCCACCGAGCGCGGCGACAGCAGATTTTTCAGACGGTAGGTCGACATGAATGCGGTGCGTCCAATCGGGGCGCTGGTTCCGAAGATTGAAGATCCGGCTCGGAAGAAGCAATCAGTGGGAGATCATAACCCAGCACGGTGGCTGACCGATGACAGTCTTGGTAACGCCGCCCCAGACGATTTCGTTCAGGCGGGAATGACGGTAGGCCCCCATGACGATGGCATCAATCGCCTGGGACTGAGCCCAGCTTCCGAGCACCTTGCCGATCGAACTGCCTCCGGCCTGCACCGTCTCGAACGAGGCATAGGCCCCATGCTCCCTGAGATGGTCGACGAGGTCCATCCCGGATCGGTTGATCGCCTCGGTCTTGTCGTCCGCCACCGTGACGATGCGGACCGAGGCGGCGGCCTGAAGGATCGGCAGCGCATCACCAACCGCGCGGGCCGCACGCGCGGAGTGATCCCAGGCGATCATGACGTTCTCGAAATCCGTGCGCAGCTCGCTGACGAGGTGCTCCGGACAGAGCAGGAGCGGTCGGCCGGATTCGAACAGGAACGTCTCGATGACGGCCTCCGTACGACTGTCGTGCGGCTTCACCGGGATCAGCGAGAGATCGCTGAAGCGGGCGTACTCCGCCAAAGTCACTGCGACCTGGTCCGCCGGTACCTTACCCGATCGGCTTTGGGCGCGGATGCCCGCGCGTGAAGCGGCATTGTTGAACGCATTCAGGAGCTGCTGCACGTCGCCGGCCTCGGCGGCGGACTCCAGATCATCCGGGAGCACCGCTTTCGGCCGCACGAAAATATCTTCCTCCAGCGCAAGCCCGGTGATCCGGGCGCCGAGATCGGCGGCGACGGCTACGCATTTTTCGATCGCGGCAAGCGTCGGCTCGCGCGGCTGACCGATAAGCGGAAGAAACACATCCTTGATGGGCATCGGAATTCTCCTTGGTGGCAGGATAGGCCGCCCCTCCGTCGGGGCGCTTGATCCTCGTCAAGTCGGGAATACCTGCAGCCAGCCGATGACAGCGCTTGACGGAAGTCAAGGACTCGCTCGACCGCGCTTCTACGGTTAACTTGATTGGAACCGCCTGCCCCGAAGCGCGGACGCGCCTGCTGGTGCCCCGGAGAGACAACCTGCGGCTCCGACCCGGGTGAGTGATCGTACCTGCACATGACATTCTCAATGACGGACGACGCCGCGACCCAGGACCGGATCTTTGCAGCACTCAGCGATCCCGCCACACGTCCTGACGCAGTGAGGATCGATACGCATGCTGCCTCGGTCTTTCTCGACGGGCCGCGTGCGCTGAAGATCAAGCGGGCCGTCCGGCTTCCATTCCTTGACTATTCGACCCTCGAAAAGCGCAAGGCGGCCTGCGAGGAGGAGATCAGGATCAACCGGCCCCTGGCGCCGCAGATCTATCGCCGCGTCGTGGCGATCGCGGAGGGGCCGGATGGCGCGGTGGAGGTCGGCGGGCCCGGCAATCCGATCGAATACGCGGTGGAGATGTCCCGCTTTGACGAAAGCCGGACGCTCGATCATCTGGCGAAGGCCGGAGTGCTCGACGCGGACCTCGCCTCAGCGATCGCCGACGCCATCGCGAACTCGCATAGGGTCGCGCCGCCCGCGGAGGGCAGCGCATGGGTCTCCTCGATCCCGGCGCTCATCGAGGGAAACACCGCTGGCCTACGAAACGGCAATCATTTTGCAGCAATGGAGATCGAACGACTTGATCAAGCCTCGCACGATGCGTTCCAACGCATCCGTGTCCTGCTGGAGAAACGCGGCCGTCAAGGCTTCGTGCGCCGCTGCCACGGCGACCTGCATCTCGCCAATATCGTGCTGATCGACGAACAACCCGTGCTGTTCGACGCCGTCGAGTTCGACCCCCGACTTGCAACCGTCGACGTGCTCTACGATCTAGCGTTCACGCTGATGGATCTGTTGCGTCACGACCAGCCACTGGCGGCCAATACCGTCCTCAACCACTATCTCGCCTCTACGTCGCTCGACCATCTCGACGCGCTTGGCGCTCTGCCGCTATTCATGTCGATCCGGGCTGCGATCCGCGCCCAGGTGGCGCTGGCGCGGCTGAACCGGCCTCATTCCGATCGTCCCGGCATTCTCGACGGCGCAAGCCGCTATTTCAACCTCGCCCAGGCGCTGATCCAGCCTCCCGCGCCCCGTCTGATCGCGGTCGGCGGATTGTCGGGTACCGGGAAGTCGGTGCTGGCCCGCGCGCTTGCGCCGGTCGTCGCACCACAGCCAGGGGCTGTCGTGCTGCGCAGCGACGTCATTCGCAAGCGCTTGTTCGGGGTCGGGGACACGGACCGGCTGCCGTCATCCACGTATCAGCCCGACGTCACATTGCGCGTTTACGAGACTTTGACCGAGCATGCCCGCCGCGTGCTGAAGCAGGGCCATTCCGCCATTGTCGATGCCGTCTTTGCACGCGAATCCGAGCGCGATGCCGTCGCCGCGCTTGCCCGGGACTGCAAGGTCCCCCTGGCCGGGCTATTCCTGGTCGCGGACCTCGCGACGCGGCAGGCCCGAATCGGCAGCCGGCGAGCGGATGCGTCCGACGCCACGCAAGAGGTTGCTGCGCTGCAAGAGCACTATAATATCGGCCATGTTGGTTGGGCGACCATCGATGCATCCGGGACACCTGAGCAGACACTGCAGCGCTGCCGGATGGCGATCGCCGAGGGCAGGTAAGGTAATCTGATTGGCGCGGGCAAGGACGGCGCGACCCAGCACGACTTCGACCGCGCCCGCCAAGCCGGCGGCGAAACGCAATGCCCTGCCCGGCCGGCTCAGCCCGGGTATGGCCTGTGATACGGCCTTTCGGATCATCGCGCGGCGACACCTCGACGCCGTCCTCGCCCGGCACGATGGCACCTGCCGCGGCGACCCCGAGGCGCTGCATCAGATACGGATCGCGCTGACGCACTTGCGGACCGCCATCCGCTTCTTCTCGCCGGTGGTCGACGACGCCGTGCGGCCGGTGGTCTGGGCCGAGCTGAAATGGCTGAATAGCCAGCTCGGCATGGTGCGGGACCTCGACGTCGCGATCGAACGCGTCGTCGCGGCCACCGGCGATGAGCTCGCGGTGATCGCCGAGCTTCAGTCCTGGGACGAAAAGCGCGCCGAGAGCCATCGCCTCCTGGCCCGGGCGCTGCAATCGGCGCGGTATCGGCGCCTGATCGAGCAGACCTCTGGCTGGATCGAGAGCGGCCCCTGGTCGACCAGGCGCAGCAAGGAGGCCATCCGTCTGCGCCGCTGCCCGCTCGCCGACCATGCGGCGGCTCAACTCACCGAATGGGAGAAGACGCTCCTCAAGAAGGCCCGCAAGCTCGGCAAGCTCAGCGTTGAGAAACGGCACAGACTGCGGCTTCTCAACAAGCGGGTGACCTATTCGATCGAATCGCTGGAGGACCTGTTCTCCGACGATTCGCTCACGAAGCAGAAGTCGGTCCTCAAGCAATTGCGCAAGGCGCAGAGATCTCTCGGGCAGCTCAATGACGATGCACGAGGTCAGACTCTGGCTGACTCATTGGGCGGAGCGGGATCCGACGCGGGTGTTCGCTTCCTCGATCGCAAGCGGGAAATGCGGCTGCTGCGAACTGCAAAGGCTGCCTATCGGAAACTGGACAAGGCCAAGCCGTTCCGCTCGTCCGACCTCGCGCGCAGTCCCGAAGCCGACGACTAGACAATCCGAGTGCGCTCCGCGGGCTGGATCAAGCCAGGCGGCCATCGCATTTGGTCAACAGGATTGATCGACTTCGTTGGCTTGACCTGAGTCAAACCAGCCCCCCCCCACCCGGACTAAAATTCGCACATCGGAATTCATTGGAACTTGCGGAGTTCGCCATGCGCGCCCATCAGATCATGACCCGGCCGGTCATTTCGGTCACGCCCGAGACCAGCATCGTGGAGGCAGCGAACATCATGCTGCAACGGCACGTCAGCGGCCTCACGGTGGTCGACGATGCCGGCAAGCTGATGGGCATCGTGTCGGAGGGGGATTTCATCCGCCGCAGCGAGATCGGAACCGGGCGCAAGCGGCGCGGCCTGCTGCGCTTCATCCTCGGCCCCGGCAACTCGGCCAGCGATTTCGTCCAGGAGCATGGTCGCAAGATCTCGGAGGTGATGACGACCTCGCCCGTGACCATCACCGAAGATACCGCGCTCGCCGAAATCGCCGATCTCATGGAACGGCACAACGTGAAGCGCCTGCCTGTGGTTCGCGGTGATGAGCTCGTCGGCATCGTATCTCGCGCCAACCTGTTACAGGCGGTGGCGAGCCTCGCTCGCGAGGTGCCGGATCCGACGGCCGACGACGATCACATCCGCAGCCGCATCATCGCGACCATGGAGAAGTACGATTGGTGCCCGTTCGGCCTGAATGTCATCGTTCGCGACGGCATCGTTCACCTCAGCGGCGTCATCACGGAAGAACGCGCGCGCAAAGCCGCGATCGTCGCCGCGGAGAACGTCGAAGGCGTGAAGAAGGTGCATGACCATCTCTGCTGGGTCGACACCATGTCCGGCATCTACCTGAACTCGCCCGAGGACGATGGCCTCGCCAAGGCAAGCTGATCGGCCTTGCACAATCAGCGAGGAATGACGGCGGTGGCCTCGATTTCGACGCGTGCCGCCTTCTCGACGAGGCGAACGACCTGGACCAGCGCCATCGCCGGATAGTGCGTACCGAAGATCGTCCGGTACGCCTGCCCCAGCTCCTTCAGGTTCGCGAGGTATTCGTCCATGTCGACGACGTACCAGGTCAGGCGCACGAGGTGTTCGGGCCGCGCACCGGCTTCGGCGAGAATCGCCTTGATGTTGCTCAGGGCCTGGCGCACTTGCGCGACGAAGCCTTCCGCCAGACGCTCCTCCGCATCCCAACCGATCACCCCGCCGGTGACGACGATGCGGCCGTCCGCAGCCATGCCGTTGGCATAGCCCTTCGGCATCGGCCAGCCGGAGGGCTGGAGGATTTGCGGCACTGAAGGCGCCTCATCCTCAGCGGCGATGGGCAGCACCGCAAGCTGCGGAGCTTTCGGGGTCACGGACAATTCTCTATCCTTCTCTCATTCTGCCGCGACGCCCGAGGACGCCGCCGCGGCCTGTGCCAGTTGTCGAAGAGCGAAGCGCTTCAATTTTCCCGTCTCGGTCTTCGGCAGCTGCGTCACAAACTCGATCGCGCGCGGATACTTGTAGGGAGCGATCTCGCGCTTCACGTGCTCCTGTAACTCGGTGACGAGCTGCGAGTCCGGCGTCACACCCGGCGCGGCGACCACATAGGCCTTCACGATCATGCCCCGCGCCTCGTCGGGTGCTCCGACGACACCGCACTCGACGACCGCAGGATGCGTGAGCAGCGCCGCCTCGACGTCCGTGCCTGCGATGTTGTAGCCGGCCGACACGATCATGTCGTCGGAGCGCGACTGGTACCAGAAGTAGCCGTCGCTATCCATCAGATAAGTATCGCCCGTGATGTTCCAGCCGTTCTGGACATATTTGCGTTGCCGCTCGTCGGCGAGATATCGGCAGCCGGTCGGCCCACGAACGGCGAGCCGCCCCATGGTGCCGGCCGGCACGTCATTGCCGTCGTCATCGACGATCTTCGCCTCATAGCCCGGGACCGGCTTTCCGGTCGCACCGGCGCGGATCTCGTCCTCGGTCGCGCTGATGAAGATGTGCAGCAACTCGGTCGAGCCGATACCATCCATCAGCTTGATGCCGGTGGCCCTGAGCCAGGCGTCGAATGTCGGCTTGGGCAGTGTCTCGCCCGCAGAAACGCATTTCCGCAAGGAGGAGATGTCGCGGCCGGCGAGCTTGCCGAGCATGGCCCGGTATGCAGTCGGCGCGGTGAAGCACACGGTGGTCTGGTAGTTCTCGATCGCCGCCAGCACATCGTCCGGCGTCGTCTTTTCCAGGACCACGAATGAGGCGCCGATGTGCATCGGAAACAGCACGCCGCCAAAGCCGAACGTGAACGCAAGGGGCGCCGAACCAATAAAGCGATCCTTCTGCTCGGCCCGCAAAATATTGCGCGCATAGCCGTCGCACACCGCCAGCATGTCGCGGTGGAAATGCATGGTGCCCTTGGGATCGCCGGTCGTACCCGATGTGAAGGCGATCAGGCAGATATCGTCGGCAGCGGTATCGACCGCCCTGAACTCCGGACTTGCATCCGCGATCAACGCCTCGAGCGAGTCCGCGGCGCCGTTGCCCCAATAGACGACGCGCTTGAGACCAGGCGCGGCGGCCTTCGCTTTCTCCATTTCTTCCGAGAGCTTGCCGTCGCAGAGCGCGAGCGCGATATCCGCCTTCTGGATCGGATATGACAGCTCCTTGGCGCGCAGCAGCGGCATCGTCGCAACGACAATGCCGCCGGCCTTGATCACGGCGAGATAGGTTGCGACCATCATGGGATTGTTGGCCGAGCGCAGCAGAACGCGCCCGCCCGTCACCAAACCGAGCCTGCCAACAAGTACGTTGGCGATGCGATTCACGAGCTCCTGCAGCTCGCGGTAACTGTAGCTGACGGCGGGACTGATGACGCACGGCGCGTCACCATGGCCCTGCTCGACCCAGCGATCGAGAAAAGAGCTGACGCAGTTCAGTCGCGGCGAATAGTGCAGCTCCGGCCGGGTGAAGATGAATTCGGGCCAAAGATCGCGCGGCGGCAGATGTTGCCGGGCAAATGGATCGACGTGGGCGGTCGCAGCGTTGCCGTCATGCGAGCCCGACACTTGAATCTTGGCGGCGTTGGCCATCGCACGCTCCTTTCAGCATGGAAAGCACCCGGCAGCACTCTTGGAAAACATTTTAGGCTTAAAATAATTTGGCGCAATAGAGGATTTTGAGCACACCCTGCTTTTTCGTGCGGCAAATTGGGATTGGGGAACAGGGCCCGCCCGCAGGCCTAGGCCCGGCGGCGACCGGCCGATTTCTGCGCCGATGCCTTGGTCTTGGCCAGGAGACGCATCAACTCGCGCACGTCTTTCGGCGTGAGATCGGCAAAGAGATCGGCGATCCAGGTCTCGTGCTCCGCGGCCATCCTGCGAAACTCGGCGCGGCCGAGTTTGGTGAGCCGGATCACCTGGACGCGGCGATCCGTATCCGAGGTACGGCGGTCGAGATGGCCGGATTCGACAAGGCGTTCGACGAGGCCGGTCACGTTGCCGTTGGACACCATCATGCGCTTGGAGACGTCGGACAGCGTCATGCCATCGGTCGCCTTGTCGAGCTGCGCCATCAGATCGAAACGGGGCAGAGTGACATCGAACCGCTGCCGCAAGCGGCCACGGACTTCGCCCTCGATCAGGGTCGTGCAGGTCAGCAGCCGCAGCCACAGCCGAAGCTCTTCGGCATGGTCCTCCGGAAGTTCGACGGCCTTGGTCTCGGAATCAAGCATCTGGTGCAGTCCATTGGCGCCGGCGCGGATTCACCTATCGTTTTGAGCTTCAAATATATTCAAGCCGGCTGCAAGTCCAAACCTGCAACAATCAACCGCACGCGATATTCTTTAGGCTTCAAATAACTGGCGCGCGGCTTGCATGCCCTGCCCCGCTCGATGGAGGCGGCGGGGCTTTGCTTGCCGCGGGCGCCATCATCGGCATAAGCTCGGATCGGAGTATGCGGCTTGCAGCGCAAGCCCGATAGTCACGGGGGGACAAATCATGAAGAAGCGATCGACATTTGCCGCAATCGCCCTGCTGCTCGGCACCACGATGAACCCTGCTCTCGCCCAGGAGAAGATCAAGATCGGCGTGATCCTCACGCTGTCGGGTCCCGCCGCTGCTCTTGGCCAGCAGGTCCGCGACGGCTTTGCGCTGGCGGTCAAGGACCTCGGCGGCAAGATGGGCGGCCGCGATGTCGAGGTGATCGTCGCCGACGACGAGTTGAAGCCGGACGCGGCCGTCACCAAGGTCAAGGGCCTGCTCGAGCGCGACAAGGTCGACTTCGTGGTCGGGCCGATCTTCTCCAACATCCTCCAGGCGATCCACCGCCCCGTCACGGAATCGAAGGTTTTCCTGATCAGCCCTAATGCCGGCCCGTCGACCTATGCCGGCAAGGACTGCAATCCGTTCTTCTATGTGACGTCGTATCAGAACGATCAGGTTCACGAGATCCTCGGCAAGGTCGCGCAGGATCGCGGCTACAAGCGCATGTACCTGATGGTGCCGAACTATCAGGCCGGCAAGGATTCGGTGGCGGGCTTCAAGCTCGACTACAAGGGTGAGATTGTCGAGGAATCCTATATGCCGCTCAACACGCTGGACTTCCAGCCGGAGCTCTCCAAGATTTCATCGCAGAAGCCCGATGCGCTCTTCACGTTCATGCCGGGCGGCCTCGGCGTCAATCTCGTCAAGCAATATCGACAAGCCGGCCTCGCCGACACCATTCCGGTGCTGTCGGCCTTCACCGTCGACGAGTCAACGCTGCCTGCGCAGCAGGACGCCGCGGTCGGCATGTTCGGCGGCGCGAACTGGGCGCCCAATCTCGACAATCCGCAGAACAAGAAGTTCGTCGCGGCCTATGAGGCCGCCTACAACGGCGTGCCCGGCACCTATGCGTTCCAGGCCTATGACGCCGCGATGCTGATCGACAGCGCCGTCAAGGCGGTGAAGGGCGACCTCTCCAACAAGGACGCCGTCGCGGCGGCGTTGAAGAAGGCCGACTTCACCTCGCTGCGCGGCGCCTTCAAGTTCAACACCAACGGCTATCCGATCCAGGACTTCTATCTGACCAGGGTCGCCAAGCGTCCGGACGGCAAGTTCCAGACTGAGATCGTTCAGAAGGTTTTCGAGAACTATGGCGATCGTTATGCCAAGAACTGCAAGCCGGCGAACTAGCACGGCGCGCGAACGAGTTACGGGAGGACTTCAATGAAGAGCGAAATTACCGGCATCACGCGGGCGAATGAGGGGATCCAGGGCATTTCCTGGAACATCCTCGGCCAGACCTATGTGCCGAAGAGCTACGCCGAGCACAGCTTCTCCTGGCACGCGACGCTGCCGCCGGGCACGTTCGTGCCGCCGCACATCCACCCCGACCAGGATGAGTATCTCTACATGCTGGAGGGAAAGCTCGACTTCATGCTTGGCAATTCCGAGGCACAGGCGACCACGGGCGATCTGATCCGGCTTGGCATGGGCGTGCCGCACGGCATCTTCAACAAGTCGGAACAGACTGCAAAGGTGCTGTTTTGGGTCTCGCCAAGCCGCAAGCTCTACGAGCTGTTCTGGGGCCTTCACAACATGAAGGAGCAGAAGCCGGAGGACGTGGTGGCGATGGCCGCCGAGTTCAACATCCACTTCCTGCCGCCGCCCCCCGGCGGCTAGCAGCACGACCCCGGAAAAGTGTGCAGCGGTTTTCCGGAAGGGTCATGCTCAATCAAAAGTTTTAAGGGTGATGATCATTCATCGCGCTTAAGCCCGCACTGCCGCGAGGCCGGGCACCGCGGCGAAGCCGGCCTTGGTGGCGTAGCCGCGCACGATCGCCTCGCGCTGGGAGTAGCTGAGGACGTTGTCGACATTGTCGAAGCCGTCAGGCGCAAGCTGCTCGACGGCGTCGATGACGCCTTCCGGACCGCCACGCCGGTTGGAGCGGACGATCTCCGCGGTCATCGGCAGGCGCTTCTTCTCGTATTCGACCAGCGCCTGGCGCGGATGCTCGGCGCGCACCAGCGCGTCGGCGAGACAGCGTGCGTCGAGGATCGCCTGCGACGCGCCGTTCGAGCCGACCGGATACATCGGATGCGCGGCATCGCCGAGCAGCGTGACCCGGCCCGACGACCAATAGGGCAAGGGATCGCGGTCGCAGGTCGGATATTCATAGAATTCGGGCGTGGCCGAGATCAGGCTCTTCACATCGATATAGGGCACGGAGAAGCGTGCCACATGCGGCATCAGTTCCTCGCGCCGGCCCGGCCGCGACCAATCCTCCTTGCGTGGCGGCGGCGCATTGCCCTCGCCGACCCTCACCAGCACCGCCCAGTTGGTGAGACGGCTCGCCGGGCTCGAACCTTCCGCGATCGGATAGATGACGACCTTGGCGTTGAGGCCGCCGGCGACGATCATGGATTTTCCGGTGAGGAACAGCGGCCAGTCCCGCGCACCGCGCCACAACATCAGGCCATTCCAGCAGGGCGGCCCTTCATTCGGGAACAGCGTTTCGCGCACGCGCGAATGGATGCCGTCAGCGCCGACCAGAATGTCGCCGCGCGTGGTGTGGACGTGTGCGCCCGACCGATCGAAGAAGTAGGCCGTGACGCCGCCCTCGTCCTGCGTGAAGGCACCGAGGCGACAACCGGTATGAATCGACTGAGGCCCAAGCCGCTCCTCGACAGCGCGATGAATGACGCCCTGGAGGCGCCCGCGATGGATCGAGAATTGCGGCACATCATGGCCGGCATCGATGCCACGGGCCTCGCGCCAGACCTCCTGGCCGTGGCGATTGAGATAATAGAGCTGGTCGGTGCGGATCGCGACGTCGTCGAGCTTCTGCAGCAGGCCAAGCCCGGCGAGCTCACGCATGGCATGCGGCAGCGTATTAATGCCGACGCCAAGCTCGCGGATGGTATCGGCCTGCTCGAAAATCTCGCAGCCAATGCCGCGCGAGCGCAGCATCAAAGCCGTGGTGAGACCTCCGATACCGCCGCCGACGATAATCGCCTTCATCGCCCCAACTCCACTCGAAACACAGGCAATGGGTTAACGTCGCACGGGCGGTCACTCCGCCGCAAGCGGCTTTGTCGCCTCCGCCTTGAGCTCGGCCCGGGTCTTGGGCTTAGCCTTAATTCTCAGCTCCTCGAGATCCTGCCGGTCGCGCACGCTGTTGCGGAAGATCTGGTCCTTGCCCGGCAGATATTGCGGCGGGCAGAACGTCTCGTCCGCCCCATACCAGGCGGCTGCCTTCATGGTGAAGAAGGGATCGACCAGATGCGGCCGGCCGAGCGCGACGAGATCCGCGCGGCCGGCGGCCAGGATCGTGTTGGCCTGATCCGCGGTCGTGATGTTGCCGACGCACATGGTGGCCACGCGCGCTTCGTTGCGCACCTGATCGGAAAACGGCGTCTGGAACATGCGGCCATAGATTGGCTGCCCATCGCGCACAGTCTGCCCGGTCGAGACGTCCACGAGGTCGACACCGGCCTCGCCGAAGGCGCGCGCGACCTCGACCGCGTGATCGCCGTTGATGCCACCCTCAGCCCAATCCGTTGCAGAAATGCGCACCGACATCGGCTTGTGCGATGGCCACACCGCCCGCAGCGCCTCGAAGACCTCGAGCGGGAAACGCAGGCGGTTGGCGAGCGGGCCGCCATATTCGTCTGTGCGAGTGTTGGTCAGCGGCGAGATGAAGCTCGCCAGCAGATAGCCGTGGGCACAGTGCAATTCGAGCATGTCGAAGCCGCAGCGCTCGCCGCGCTCGGCCGCCGCGACGAAGGCGCCTCTCACGGCGTTCATTCCGGCGCGGTCGAGTTCGCGCGGAACTTGGCTGTCAGGGAAATACGGCAGCGGCGATGCCGAGAACACCTCCCAGCCGCCCTCCTCCAGCGGCCGATCCATTCCGTCCCACATCAGCTTGGTCGCGCCCTTGCGGCCGGCATGTCCCAATTGCAGGCAGATCTTCGCAGCCGAATTGACGTGAACGAAATCCACGATGCGCCGCCAGGCGGCCTCTTGCTCGTCATTCCAAAGGCCAGCGCAGCCGGGCGTGATCCGGGCGTCACGGCTGACGCAGGTCATCTCCGTGAAGATCAGTCCGGCCCCCCCGATCGCACGCGATCCGTAATGCACCAGATGGAAATCGGTCGGAACACCTTCCTTCGCCGAATACATGCACATCGGCGACATCACGGCACGATTGGCAATCTCCATCTCGCGCAAGCGGAACGGCTGGAACAGCGGCACCAACGGCCTGTCGGCGTCGACATCGAAGCCACTGTCGCGAACCCGCCTGGCGAACGACTTGTCGACCTCGGCGACGAAATCGGGCGCGCGGAGCTTGAGGTTGTCGTAGGTGATCGCCTTCGAGCGCGTCATCACGCCGAAGGCGAACTGCACGGGGTCGAAGTCCCAGAAGCGATCGACATGCTCGAACCAGACCAGCGAGACGTCGGCGGCGTGCTGCGTCTTCTCCACCTCCTCGCGGCGGCCGTGCTCATAAAGCTCAAGCGCGGCCTTGATGTTGGGCGCGGCCTGCATCGCGTCGGCGAGCGCGATCGCGTCTTCCATCGCGAGCTTCGTGCCCGACCCAATCGAGAAATGCGCGCTTGCTTTGGCGTCGCCGAGCAGCACCATGTTGTCCTTGACCCAGCGCTTGCTGCGGATCATCGGGAAATTGCGCCACATCGAGCGGTTGGTGAGCAGTTGATGCCCATCGAGGAACCAGCCGAAGATCTCGGCCATCCGTGCGGCGGACTGGCTCTCGTTCAGTCCCTTCAAGCCGGCTCGCTCGAACGTCTCCGGATCGGTTTCGAAGATCCAGGTCGAATGACCGGCTTCGTATTGATAGGCGTGGGCGATGAAGGGTCCCCACTCGGTTTCCTGGAAGATGAAGGTGAAGGCATCGAGCGGTTTGGTCGACCCCATCCAGGCGAACATATTGGTGCGAACGTCGATCTCCGGCTGGAAATGATCGACATGTTTTTCGCGGAAGCGGCTGTTGATGCCGTCGGCAAGCAGGATCAGATCGGCGTCTGCGAAGCGGGATTCGTCGTCGATATCGACTTCGAAACGCAGGTTGACGCCGAGCTCGCGCGCCCGCTCCTGCAGGATCAGAAGCAGCTTGCGCCGCGAGCAGCCGCAAAAGCCGTTGCCGCCGACGCGGTGCACCGTGCCGCGAAAATGCACGGCGATGTCGTCCCAGTAGGCGAATTCCTGGGTGATACGGCGATAGCTTGGAAGATCGTGCTTCTCGAAATTATCCAGCGTGGCGTCCGAGAACACCACACCGAAGCCGAAGGTGTCATCGGCGCGGTTGCGCTCATACACCGTGATTTCGGCGCTCGGGCGCTGCTTCTTGAGCAGGATCGCAGCGTAGAGACCCGCAGGTCCGCCACCGATGATCGCGACTTTCATGGGAGCCTCGCCAATCTATCCGGCAATGAAATTATTTTAACCCTAAAATAATTTCTGACAAGCCCCCGTAGGCGGATTAGTGGCGGCCGGTAGCCGCCGGCTCAGTCGCCCCTGAAGACCGGCTTGACCTTGTTGGCAAAAGCCTCGAAGGCGCGCTCGAAATCGGCCGTGGTCATGCACAGGGCCTGCGCCACGGCTTCCGCCTCGATCGCTTCCTCCACCGACATCGCCCATTCCATGGCCAGCATCCGCTTGGTCATGGTGTTGCCGAAAGTCGGGCCTTCCGCGACCTGCCTTGCCAGCGCCTGCGCCTGCGCCTGCACTTGCTCAGGCGTGACGATGCGGCTGAAAAAGCCCCAGCGCTCGCCCTCCTCCGCGGTCATGAACCGCCCGGTGTAGAGCAGCTCGGAAGCGCGGGACTGTCCGATAATCCGCGGCAGGATCGCGCAGGCGCCCATGTCGCAGCCGGCAAGGCCGACCTTGTTGAACAGGAACGCCACCTTGGCCCCGGTTGCCGCGAGCCGCATGTCCGACGCCATGGCGATGATCGCGCCGGCGCCGGCGCAAATCCCCTCCACCGCGGCAACAATCGGCTGCGGGCACGCCCGCATGGCCTTGACGAGATCACCGGTCATCCGCGTAAACGCGGTCAGCCCCTTGGTGTCCATTTTTACCAGCGGGCCGATGATCTCGAACACGTCTCCGCCCGACGAGAAATTGCCGCCAGCGCCGGTGACGACGATGGACTTCACCGCGTCGTCGAACGCGCAGGCGCGGAAGAAATCGGTGAGTTCCCGATAGCTCTCGAAGGTCAGCGGATTTTTCCGTTCGGGACGATTGAGCGTCACCGTCGCAACACCGTCGATCACGGCCAGCAGGAAGTGCTGCGGTGAATAGTCCGCGAGCGGCACGGTCACGGGATTGGCTGGTCTGCTCATGCGATCTCCTTACTTCCCTGTTCTGCGCCTGTGCCGCGCAGGCTAAATCTCGCCGCCGGCCACGGCAATCGCCTGCCCGGTGATCGCGCCAGCACCCTCGCCGCACAACCAGAGCACCGCGTCCGCCACTTCTTGAGGTGTGATCAGCCGTCCCTGCGGATTGTGGCGTGCGAGCTCGGCGATGGCCTGCTCGCGGCTTCGCCCGGTCTTCTTCATGATGTTCTCGATGCTGCCGGCGACCAAGTCGGTGTCGGTGAAGCCTGGGCACACCGCATTCACCGTCACGTTGCTGCCTGCCATCTCAAGTGCGAGCGAACGCACCAGCCCGATCACGGCGTGCTTTGCGGCGCTATACGCGCTGACATAGGCATAACCTTTCAGTCCGGCCGTCGACGCGATGGCGACGATACGCCCATAGGGACGGTCCTTCATCCCGGGCAAGACGGCCCGGACGGCGTGAACCACCCCCATGAAATTGACGTCCATCATGCGCGCGAAAAGGGCGCTGTCCGATTTCACGAACGGCGCCGATTCTGCGCTGCCGGCGTTGGCGACAAGGATATCGATTGGCTGGAGCGCGCTCGCTTCCGCGATTGCAGCCTTCAATGCAGCTTCGTCCGAGACGTCGGCCACGACTGCAAAATGTGCGGCCCCTGCGCCAACAGCCTCTTGCAGCGCGGCCACATTCCGACCGAGCACCGTCACCGTGGCGCCGGCACCAGCGAGCGTGGCGGCGATTGCACGACCAATGCCTCGACCGCCACCAGTCACGAGCGCGTGCGGCGAATGCGGCAATCCGGACATGCGCTTGCTCCCTGGGCAACTGCGACCGTTCACTCCGATATATTTTAACCTTCAAACATTTGCAAATGAAGCCGCGTCCGTCGCAGTCGCCGACGCACGTCCAGCCTGCCCGGCCCGAAAATTGCTTTAGGTATAAAATTATCGCTTCCCATCACCGACAAGCCTGTTAGCATCACCTGGCCAAGCAAAGGATATCGCGTGTCGAAACCTGCGCCGATGATAACGAAAGACGGTCGCTTCGCCTACGAAGCTGCGGGCGATCCTGGCGCGATACCCCTGATATTCCTGCATGGCATTGGCGGCGCGGCACGGGCCTGGCGGCATCAGCTCGCGGCATTTGGCGACCGCTTCCGCGCAATCGCGTGGGACATGCCGGGCTATGGCGGATCGGCGCCGCTTGCCAGCGTCAGCATCGCTGCCCTGGCGGAGGCTCTCCAGCAATTCACCGTGCAGATCGGTGCGGCAAATCCCGTTCTCGTTGGACATTCGATCGGCGGCATGATCGTACAGAAATTGCTGGCTCAGTCTCCTCGACTGGCGCGCGCCGTCGTGCTCGCACAGACGAGCCCAGCCTTCGGCAAGGCTGATGGCGACTGGCAGAAATCCTTTATCGCGGCGCGGCTCGGGCCGCTCGATCGCGGTGAGACGATGAAGTCATTGGCGCCTTCCCTGGTGCGCGAGCTGGTAGGCGATGAGCCGGATCCGAACGGGATGAAGCTCGCGCACGAGTGCATGGCGAGCGTGCCGGAGGCGAGTTATCGCGCCATGATGCTGGCTTTGATCGGGTTCGATCAACGCAGCACCCTCAAGGATATTTCGGTGCCGACACTGCTGCTGTCCGGTTCCAAGGACAACAACGCGCCGGCGCCGATGATGGCCAAGATGGCAACCTACATTCCCGCGGCCGAATATGTCGAGCTGGCCGGCGTCGGCCATCTCGCCAACCTCGAACGTCCCGGTGCTTTCGATGAGGCTATTGGCGGGTTCCTGGAGGGTTTCGTGACCAAAACACAGGTGACTGCGCAATGACCATGCAAGTCAGCAAGACCATCGGCAGGACTGACAAGGTTGCGCTCGATGCGCCGATCTTCGATCCCGTCGCATTCCGCTTGAGCGACGAGCAGGCCGGGATCATCGCGCGGGCACGGGAGATCGGACAGACCGTGTTTGCCGGTCGCGCCGCCACCTATGATCGGGAGGCGACGTTCCCGACAGAGAACTATCGCGACCTGCATCGCGTCGGCCTGCTCGGAATCGCCGTCCCCAAGAAGCACGGCGGACTTGGCGCGAATTACCAGACCTATGCCTTGGCTGCCGCCGAGATCGGCCGCTACTGCGGTGCAACCGCGCTCACCTGGAACATGCATGTTTGCTCGACCCTGTGGTCGGGTCCACTCGCGGACGATCTCGACATGGATGCGGAGACCCGCGCGGAGCACGAACGCCGGCGCGCCATCCATTACAAGCGCATTGTCGAGGACGGTGCGATCTATTCCCAGCCCTTCTCCGAGGGTGGCGCTGCGGCCGCGGGCGGCGTTGCCTTTGGCACGGAAGCGAGGCCGGTCAACGGTGGCTGGGTCATCAACGGTAAGAAGATCTTTGCCTCGCTCTCCGGCCATGCGGACTATTACGGCGTGCTTTGCACCGAGATCGAGGAAGGCGAAAAGGCCTCGCGCCGCAACACGCTCTATCTGGCCATCCCCGCCCAGTCGGAAGGTGTTTCGGTCGTCGGAGACTGGGATCCGCTCGGCATGCGCGGGACCGTATCGCGGACGCTGCTGTTCAAGGACGTATTCGTACCGGACGACGCAGCCCTGATGCCGCGCGGCGTCTACTTCCAGGCTGCGATGCGTTGGCCGCACATGTTCCTGACGTTGTCGCCGACCTATATGGGCCTCGCGCAGGCGGCCTATGATTTCACCGTGCGCTATCTGCGCGGCGAGGTCCCGGGCATGCCGCCGGTCAAACGCAGGATGTATCCGACCAAGCAGATCGCGGTCGCTCAGATGCAGATCAAGCTCGAGCAGATCAAGGCGGTCTGGTTCCAGGCGGTCACGGAGGCCCGCGCCAATCCAAGCAAGGAGCAAGTCTTGCGCGCCTATGCCGCGCAATATTCGGTGATGGAGGGCGCCAATGAGCTCGCGGCTCTGGCGATCCGCACCTGCGGCGGCCAAGCCATGCTCCGATCGCTACCGCTGGAGCGCATCTACCGCGACAGCCGCTGCGGTTCACTGATGCTCCCCTGGACGGCCGAGCTCTGTCTCGACCGTATCGGCCGCGAGGCGCTCTATGAGGCCGGCGAAACGGACGATTGACGGTGGATCTCTGTAGTCTGATCGAACGCAACGCGGCATTTGCACCAGACAAGACCGCCATTGCCTTTGAAGGGGAGAGGCTGAGCTATGCGGCGTTCGCCGCGCGCATCGATCGCACAGCCCGCGCATTGAAGAATGAACTCGGCATCGGCCGGGGCGACCGCGTCGCGATCCTCAGCCTGAACCGGCCGGACTATCTCGTTCTGCTCTACGCATGCGCGCGGCTCGGCGCGATGATGGTGCCATTGAACTGGCGGCTGGCCGTCGCCGAGCAGCTCTTCATTCTCTTAGATGCAGGTGCAAAAGTTCTGGTGCTCGAGCAGGCTTTTGGCGGCGTTCTGCCTGAGCTTGAGCGCGCTTCGCCGGGAATGGCCGTTGTCGCGTTCGACTTCACGCCGCCTCGTGGAAGGACATTCGAATATCTGTTGGCATCTGGCGACGGTGGCGGACGCAATCCGCATACCGATCTCTCCTGCCCGCTGCTCATCGTCTACACATCGGGAACGACGGGACGGCCGAAAGGCGCAGTGCTGCGTCAGGAGGCATTGTTCTGGAACGGCGTCATGAGCCAACACATGCACAACATGACGTCCAACGATCACGTGCTGACCGTATTGCCGTTATTCCATGTCGGCGGGCTCAACATTCAGACCACACCGGCGCTTCAGCTGGGCGCTACCGTCACGATCCACGCACGCTTCACTCCGGATACGGCACTCGCTGCCATCGCACGCGATCGCCCGACACTCACGGTGATGGTGCCAGCGATCATCCAGGCCGTCAGCGATCATCCAGCCTGGGGGATTACCGATCTATCGTCCCTCAAAGCTGTCGCGACCGGCTCGACCATCGTGCCCCCGTACCTGATCGATCGGATCGTCGCACGCGACGTTCCCGTGCTTCAGGTCTACGGCTCGACGGAAACCTGCCCCATCGCGGTCTACACGCGGCTTGGCGGCGATCTTTCGCGCGCGGGATCGACTGGTCTCACCGGCCTGTGCTGCGAAGCCAGGATAATTGATCAAGCCGGCGCTGAAGTGCCGCCGGGCACACCGGGAGAAATCGCAGTGCGCGGTCCCAATGTGTTCTTCGAATATTGGGGCAATGCGGATGCCACCCGCGATGCCCTGCACGACGGCTGGTATCGCACCGGCGATATCGGCCTGTGCGATGCGGATGGTTACTTCTGGGTCCGCGACCGCAAGAAGAACCTGATCATTTCCGGCGGCGAGAACGTTTATCCGGCCGAGGTCGAGCGGGTCTTGCTGGAACATCCGGATGTCAGCGAATGCGCCGTCATCGGCCGGCCGGACCCGCGCTGGGACGAGATTCCGGTCGCCTATGTGATCCGGCGGCCCGGCTGCCGACTCGAGCCGAACGAATTGAGAGCGCACGTTCAGGCCCAACTTGCTCGCTACAAGGTTCCGCGCGACATCATTTTCGTCACCGACCTGCCGCGTACCGCGTTGGGCAAGGTTCAGCATTTCCTGCTGAAGCAGCTTGATGCCCAGTCGCGCACGCAAGGAGAGACATCTTGAAGATTGCGGTTCTGGGCGGCGGCAATGGCTCTTTCGCGGCCGCTGGCGACTTTGCGCTGTCGGGGCATGAGGTTCGACTCTGGCGTCGCGATGCGGATCAGGTCGCTGCACACCGCGCCGCCGGCTCCCGCATCCTGGTGAATGATCACAACGGTCGCCACGACGTCAAGCTTGCGCTGGTCACGACCGACATTGCCGAAGCTGCCGGCGGCGCAGAGCTGGTGCTGTGCCCCGCCCCCGCCTTCGCGCAGTCTGATATTGCCCGCCTGCTCGCTCCGCACCTGCAAGACGGGCAGGTCGTGTTTCTGCCCCCGGCTACATTCGGCTCGATGATCTTTGCCCAGTCCGGGAGAGATGCCGGCAACCGTGCCAAGGTGAGCTTTGCCGAAACCGGCACGCTGCCCTGGCTGACCCGCAAGCACGGACCATTCGAAGTCGCGATCACGATCCGCGCCAAACGTCTGCCGGTCGGCGTGTTTCCGCTCGACCAGGCGCCGCATGCGCTTGAGGTGATCGGACGTGCCTTCCCCGGCGTGATCGAGCCGTGCGGAGACGCGCTCTCGGGCGCCCTGATGAATGCCGGCCCCATCATCCACCCGCCCCTGATCGTGATGAATGCGGGCCCGATCGAGCATTTCGATCGCTGGGACATCCACAAGGAAGGAACGCAAGCCTCGATCCGGCGGGTCACCGATGCGCTGGATGCCGAGCGAATGGCGGTGCGCGAAGCTCTCGGATACGGCGCACCGCATTTCCCGCTTGCTCATCATTACGCCAAGGAAGGCGAGATCTGGATGTATGGCCGCGGCTCGCATGACCGCCTGACCGATTCCGGCGACTGGCGCGAACGGATCGCGCTGACCGAGCACCGCTACATGCGCGAGGATCTGCGGCTCGGACTTTCGCTCCTCGTCTCCGTTGCCGGGCTGGCTGGCGTGCCTACGCCGCTTGCCAGCGCATTTCTGGCGATCGGTGGTGCGATCTGCGGCGAGGACTTCGCGCATGATGGCCGAACGCTCAAAACGTTGGCTCTCGACGATTTCAGCAAAGCCGAGTTGCAAAAACTCCTGCGCAAGGGGTTTGGCTCATGACGATCCGTGCCAACGTCGCCTGCCTCGGGGCCGGCCGCATGGGACGAGGCATCGCCGTCGCGTTCGCCTACGCGGGGCACACGGTCAAAATGATCGACGTGAAGGATCGTTCCGCGGAGGACTTTGCCAAGCTGGAGGCGGACGCGGTCGGCGAGGTCAGAAAGACCTTCGCCAGTCTTGCAAGTCTGGGGCTGATCGCCGAGACGGACACGAATATTCTCATCGAGCGGGTTTCGGTAGTGCCGGCCGGTCAGAGCCGTGCGGCGTTGTCCGACGCCGGCATGGTCTTCGAGGGCGTCCCAGAAGTTGTCGAACTGAAGCGCGAGGTATTGGCGTCCGCCTCACGTCACGTGGGCCCCGACACGATCATTGCGTCCACGACGTCCACGATCCTCGTCGACGATCTATCGGGCGCAATCGAGCATCCCCGACGCTTTCTCAATGTGCATTGGCTCAATCCGGCCTATCTCATCCCACTCGTCGAAGTTTCGCCCGGCGCGGCAACCGACCCTGCAATCGTCGACGCGGTCAAAAGGCTGCTCGAAGAGATCGGCAAGGTCCCTGTCGTCTGCGCGGCAACGCCCGGCTTCATCGTTCCGCGCATCCAGGCGCTTGCGATGAATGAAGCTGCACGCATGGTTGAGGAAGGCGTCGCCAGCGCGGAGGAGATCGACAAGGCGATCCGCTATGGCTTTGGCTTCCGCTATGCCGTGCTCGGGCTGCTCGAATTCATCGACTGGGGCGGCGGCGACATTCTCTACTACGCAAGCCGCTACCTCGAAGGTGCCCTCGGCAGCGACCGCTATCGGGCGCCCGACGTGATTTCGCGCAACATGAACGAGGGCAGGATCGGCCTGCGCACGGGCGCCGGCTTCCTCGATTATTCCGGCCTCGATGTCGACGCCTATCGCACCGAACGGCTCAAGGCCATGGTCGACCTGCTTCGGCACTTCAGACTGGCGCGACCGCCCGTGCTCGATCGCAACTAGCCGAAGACATCCTGGAGTACGCCTTCCCGCACCACCGCGACGCCATCGAGCTCGATGGTGGTTCCCATCATCGGCAGGTCGAAATGGCCCGCCGTGTAGCGTCCCGCGAATTCATTGGCTCCGGTCGAGAACAGGAAGTTGCCGGAAACGGCGCGCAGCTCGGTGCCGTTGGTGTCACGCTGATCGTACATCGACAGCGCTTCATAACGTGCGCCCGGGTTCATGCCGAACCCGACATGCGAGACCGCATAGGCCTCGCGGTCGCCCCACGCGGCCAGATAGGACCGCATCATCGCGGCGTCCGTGCCCTCGCCTTCCAGCTCGACGACATAGTCGTCCTTCAGCGTCATCTTCACCGGCGAGGTCAGGTAGCGCTTGAAGGTCAGATTGATGTCGCCCGGCGCCATCACCAGCGTGCCATTGATCGTCCCGCTCTTGGGAAAGCTGACCACAATGCCGCCCGGCCAGTGCGCCAGCGTGCCGGGCTTGTCGGTCCAGCCCCACACGCCGACCGTCGAAGCCCCCAGCATATCGACGTCGAGCGCCGTCCCGGCCTTCGACGTGACCCTCATGCGCTTGGTCCCGCGCAGCATCTTGGCTGCCGCCCGGACGCGCTTCTCGAGCGCGGGATCCGGCACCATCCGCTCCAGGGCTTCAGGATGCTCGTTGGAGATCACCAGGATCCGCGCACCCGATTTCAGGATCTCGGGCGTCTCCACTGCATGCATCAGACCCTCGATAGTGCAATCCACCACAAAGCCGGCTTGCTGAAGCGCGCTAACGACCGGCGTCAACCGCTGGATCGCCTCGCTCGCCCCTGTCGAGCGCACCGGCACAATGTGGCGGTTGCGCGGGGTCGGCACGACCACATGGAACGGCCGCGCCCCCATGCGCAGCAAAGCGAGCTCAGCGAGATGCACATTCAATGCACGCGACTGGGTCTCCGAGAGGATGGCGGCGGTGTCGCCGGCCTTGACGGCGCATCGCTCAAAAATCTCGCAAAATGCGTCGATCCATTTTGCCTCGATGCGATCTGCCAGCATGGTCCACTCCCGGTGTTCTGGATTTTTGTTCGGTCAGTTCACGCTTCGGGGAAGCCCCGCAAGAGGTACGATCGGACAGCCCCCAACAGACCATTCAGGATCAGACCCAGCAGCGAGATCGTGATCAGCGGCACGAACATGTCGACGGCCTGGAACGTGCGGGCCGCCGTGACGAGGACGTGACCCAGCCCGTCCGTCGACGTGATCATTTCGGCCAGAAACACCACGATGCAGGAAATGACAAGGCCGATCCGGCAGCCGGTCAGGATCGACGGCATCGCCGCCGGCAGCACCACCTTGAAGAGGACTTCATAGCGCGGCGTTCCCGCCGCCATGGCTGACCAGATCAGCTTTTGCTCGACCGTCGAGGCACCATAATAGGTAGACAGCAAAATGGGGAACAATGCGTCCGCAGTTACCAGCGTGATCTTCGATCCGTGACCGAAACCAAGCAACAGCAGCAACGCTGGATAAAGCGCGACCTTGGGCAGCGGCGCCAAAACGCGCACGATCGGCCGAACCGCGGCATTGATCGCGGGACTGGCCGCCGCCGCGATGCCTATGCTGACGCCGAGCACGACCGCGATTGCAAAGCCGGCAAACAGCCGGACCAAGGTCGCCGCGATCTCTTGCTGGAACGTTGCCGTCACGAGCTGCTGGAGCAGGCGACCGAAGACATATCCGGGCGGCGGCAGCAAGGTCGCAGGCGCAACACCGAATGACACGAGGCCTTGCCAAACTGCGATCAACAGCGCGATCGGCGCGAGCCCAAGGATGGCATTTATGGGGGAAAGGCGCGATGTCATGAGAAGCTCAAGGGCATGTCGAACTGGGGCTCAGACCACCGCACGAGCTTCGCGCGGACGCGTTCGAACAGCGCATCGAGGCCAATTCCCATTGCTCCCACGATGATGATCATGGCGAAGACGGTGTCGTATTGCCCCATGTCGAGTGCGTTGAAGAGGATGTTGCCGGCCCCTGACTGACGGGCGATCATCTCGCTGGTGATCATCGTGATCAGTGCCAGCACGAGTCCGGTGCGGCACCCGGTCAATATCTCCGGCAGCGACGCCGGCAGCACGATCCGGACCATGCGTTGTGCGGCGGAAAGCCCCATGGCCGCCCCGGACCACAGCATCTTCTCTTCGACGGCCTTGGCGCCCTCGAAGCTGTGATAGATGACCGGGAGGCTGACGCCGAGGAAGATCACCAGCGTCTTCGTGATGTCGCCGACACCCAGCCACAGCATGATGATGGGCATCAAGGCCGCCTTTGGCACCGGGTAGATCACCATCAGAAGCGGATTGAAGAAAGCCGCAACCGCCCGGCTGCGGCCCATCATGAGGCCCAGCGGTATCGAGACAAACACCGCGACGCCAAATCCGATCGCCATGCGGCGGAGCGATGCGATGATGTTGATCAGGGCCTCCTTGTCGCCAAGAATTGACGGGATCGCCCGGATCGCTTCAATCGCGGTCGGAAAGCTGTCGTTCTTCAGTGCGAGGGCGGCAACCTGCCACAGCGCCAACAGCCCGATGCAGGCAAGCACCGGAGCAGCGCGTCGGGCCAGGGTTGTCGGCGGCATCATGAGCGAGACCCGACTTCGTCGCTCTCGTCGAACATGCGCTCGATATCGACGACGTATTTCTGGTAACGCGGATCAAGCAGCAGCTCGTTGCGGCGACGCGGCCTTGGCAGATCGATGTCGATGACCTGCCGAATGCGGCCGGGAGACTTCGACATCATCACGACCTTGTCTGAGAGGAAGACGGCTTCGTCGACCGAATGGGTCACGAACAAGACAGTCTTGCGGTCGCGTTCCCAGATATTCAGAAGATCGTTTTGGAGGCGTGTCCGGGTATGAGCGTCGAGCGCGCCGAAAGGCTCGTCCATCAGCAGGACTTCGGGATGATAGGCAAGCGTTCGGGCCAGCGCGACGCGCTGCTTCATGCCGCCGGACAGCTCCTTGGGATAGAAGCTCTCGTAACCCTTGAGACCGACCATTTCGATAAGGGCCCGGCTCTGCGCGTCCGCCTCGCTAGCCAACATACCTTGCTGACGCGGCCCGTACATCACATTGCCCAGCACGGTCTTCCAAGGAAACAGCGCAAATTCCTGAAACACCGGTCCTCGATCCGGGCCTGGCCCGGCGATCGTCTTCCCCTTCATCTTCGCCGCGCCACCGGTTGGACTGACGAAGCCTCCGACGATGTAGAGCAGCGTCGACTTGCCACAGCCGGACGGACCAAGGATGGAGACGAAGGCTCCCTCTTCGATCGTCAGGGAGATGTCCGATAGTGCCAGATGATCCTTGCGCGCCGACGTCTGGAATATCTGCGAGACATGCTCGATCTCGATGATCGAGGAAACCGGCTTTCGTGTCGCCACGGGCTCCGCCATTTCGCTTGATCTCGAGGGCGCCACCTTCATTTCCGTCTCTCGCCTCACCCGTGTGCGAATATCGCGCGACCGACCTGCTGAATGTTCTCCATCAGCGGCACGAGCTTAGCAAGAAACCTGCCAAGCGGCGCGCCGTTTTCACGCGAGCCGCGACGAGTCATTCGAACCAGGGCCATTCCGCCGGGCCCTCATGCGTGACGGCTCCGCCGGGCGCTTGGCCAACCAGCCGCGCGTATTTCGCGAGCGCTCCGGCACGATGACGTGGCGGCCGCGGTTTCCAATCCCGTCGTCGTGTCGCAAGTTCCGGCTCGTCGACCAGCAAGTCCATGCGGCGTCCGGCCGCGTCGATCCGGATCCTGTCGCCGTCGCGCACGAGCGCCAGCGGGCCGCCCACGAACGCTTCCGGAGACACATAGCCGATACACATGCCGCGGGTCGCACCGGAAAACCGCCCATCCGTGATCAGCGCGACCTTTTCGCCCATGCCCTGGCCATAGATCAGCGCGGTGACGCCGAGCATCTCGCGCATGCCGGGACCGCCCACCGGCCCTTCATTGCGGATCACCAGAACCTCGCCGGCCTTGTAGCTGCGGTTGCGAACGGCTTCGACGCAGGACTCTTCGTCCTCGAAGACGCGCGCCACGCCTTCGAAGCACTGGCTCTTCAGACCTGCGACCTTGATCACCGCGCCGTCGGGACAGAGGTTCCCCTTCAACACCGCCACGCCACCATCGGGCATGATCGGCGCGCGGGTTGGATAGACAACCTCTCCATCCGGCGCGTTGGCTGCGCCGTATTCTTCGGCGAGCGTGCGCCCAGTGACAGTCAGGCAGCTTCCATCGACGTGCCCGCTGTGAATCAACTCACGGATCACGACAGCCGCGCCACCGATGTCGTATACGTCCTTCGCCGTATACTTGCCCCCGGGCCGCAGATTTCCGATCAGCGGCGTCCTGGCAAAAACCTCCCCGACGTCGTCGATCGTGAACGAGATGCCGGCTTCATTCGCGATCGCTGGCAAGTGCAAAGCGGCATTGGTCGAGCCGCCAGTTGCCGCGACGATCGCGGCGCCGTTCTCCAGGGCTTTCCGCGTCACGATGTCGCGCGGCAGCGGCCCGCCGCGTTCCAGCATCTCCATCACCAGCCGGCCGGCACGCCGGCATATTTGGGCGCGTTCGGCGTAGACGCCGGGCACCATCGAGACATTGGGAATGGTGAGGCCCATCGCCTCCGACACCATCCCCATGGTGTTCGCGGTGAACTGGCCGGCACATGCGCCGATGGTCGGCAGGCAGGCGCGCTCGATCCGATCGAGCGTGACCGCGTCGATCTCCCCTGTCATGAAGCTGCCGACGGCCTCATAAGAGTCCAGCACCGTCAGCGTCCGGCCGTCCAGACGGCCCGGCAGCGCACTGCCGCCATAGATGAAGATGGATGGCACGTTGCAACGAACCATTCCCATCATCACGCCAGGAAGCGTCTTGTCGCAGCCACCAAAACCGATCAGAGCGTCGTAAGCGAGGCCTTGGACGACGGCCTCGATCGAGTCCGCGATCAACTCACGCGAAAACAGGGAGAACTTCATCCCCTCGTGATTCATGCTGATGCCGTCGGAGACGGAGACGGTCGAGAACTCGCGCGGTGTGCCGCCGCTTTCCTCGATTCCGGCCTTGGCTGCATCCACCTGGAAATCGTGGGTCATGTTGCAGGGCGTCTGCTCGCCCTTCATGCTGACGACGCCCACCATCGGCTTGGCGAGAGCTGCATCGTCCAGACCCATCGCGCGCATGAACGCACGATGTGGCGCTCGGTCCAAACCCTCTCTCGTGACCCGTGATCGCAATTTCTTCATACGTGCATCGTCTTCATGCGACGTCCCGGATATGCCGGACATCGCGATCTCCTTGATCAACGAACAGCCTGGTCGCCTATTGCAGCGGCGCGACGATCGTCGGGTGCTTGAACTGCGCGACATCCAGCTTCGGCAGCATTCCCGTGTCGGCGTAGATGTCCAGCATCTTCTGGATAGCCGGAAAGTTCGGTGCAGCGCCAGGGTCACGGCCGAAATCATTGTCCTTGAGCAGATAGGTGTCGAGCACCGGAACGGGCGCTTTCAGAACCTCCGAGACCACCTTCAGCGTCTCTTCACGGTTTGCGAGCGCCTTCTTCATGCCCGAGGTGATATCGCGCACATAGGCCTTCACCAGTTCCGGGTTCTTGTCGACGAAATCGGCGCGGCAGGCCTCCAGGATGTGCACGATGTTCGGCATAGCCTGAGACAGCGAGAACAGCTTTCGGGTGCCACCCTTCGCCTCCGCACGCGCGGCGAACGGCTGGTTCATGTTGACTGCATCGACACGGCCCTGGCGCAGCGCATCCTCGGAGACGGCAAAACCGACTTCGACCAGCTTGATGTCCTTCGCCGGGTCGACACCGTTCTGCTTCAGGAGCAGATTGAACGGCCCCTGCGTGCCGCCCCCGATCACGGAGATACCGACCGTCTTGCCCTTGAGATCGGCAATCGTCTTGATTGGCGAGTCGTCCATGACCGCCCAGTACACCGAGAAGCCGCCGGGCTTTTCGAAGACGTGCTGTGCCACGATGTAGGCCTTGAGATTGCCACCGACCACGCCATTGGCGAGCGACAGCGGCGCCTGCGTCGCGCAATCCAGCGCGCCGGCCGCGAGCGCCTGCGTCATCGGCGCGGTGCCCTGGAATTGGGTCCATTCGATATTGTAGGTCTTGCCGATATCGGGGAATTCGGCCGGACGGCGCATCATCCAGTATTTGGACTCCTCCGCCGGGATCGTCCAGCCGACACGGATCGTCTGCTGCGCCCGCGAGGGGCTTGCGCCCGCCACCACGGCGGCGGCCGCCCCCAATGCCAGGATCCACCTCGAAACGGTTCGCATCGTGCCCACTCCGCTGCTTCGGCGCCGACTGGCGCCACCCAACCCGACCGCCCCCAAATGTTTCATGGTTCAAACACTCAGGCAAGCCAAGCAAGCCACCCCGCTTTCGCGTCACGATGTGCGATGTATGGTGCCGCGGCGAAAGAAGGAGCAACCAATGGCTGAATCAAGCAGAACAAACCCGCAGAGCGTCGAGAGGCTCGGCTACATCGGCCTCGGACTGATGGGGACACCCATGACCCGCCGCCTGCTCAATGCCGGTTATGAGGTCACCGTCTGGAACCGCTCACATGGCAAGCTCGCTTCGCTGATCGAGGCCGGCGCCAAACGAGCGGCCGCGCCCCGCGACGTGTTGGCAACCGCAGGCATCGTCTTCATGTGCGTGACGGATGCCGCCGCCGTGAAAGAGGTGATCTTCGGTCCCGAGGGCCTTGCAGCGGCACCCGGCGCCGGAAAGCTCGTGGTCGACTTCTCCTCGATCCATCCGGATTCCGCACGCGACCTGGCCAGCCGGTTGAAAGCCGCGAACGGCGCGGGCTGGATCGACGCGCCGGTATCGGGCGGCACCAAGGGCGCGGAGGAAGGAACGCTCGCGATCATGGCCGGCGGAGAAGCAGACGACATCGAGAGGGTGCGGCCCTATGTGCTGGCGATGGCACGCAGGTTCACCCACATGGGCCCGATCGGGGCAGGCCAGACCACGAAACTCTGCAATCAGGTAATCGTCGGATGCGCGATGGCCGTTCTCGCCGAGGCGACGCGCCTTGCCGTGAACGCGGGAATTGACGCAAACCGGTTGCCCGAAGCCCTCGCCGGCGGCTTTGCGGATTCGATCCCGCTGCAGCTTTTCGTGCCGCGGATGGTCCAGGAAATCCACTCGCCACCGCTGGGCCACATCGCGACGATGCTCAAGGACCTCGATACGATCGCTGACGTCGCGCAGGCAACATCAACGCCGGTGCCGATGGCTACGCTCGCCGGGCAGCTTTTCAGGCTGGCCAAGGCCGCGCGTGGCGCGGAGGCCGACGCCCTCGAGATCTACAAGCTGTCCGCAGCCAATCGCTGAGCTGACGAGCATGCCATTGAATCGCCTTATGACGATTTCTTGGGTTCATGATCGGCGGTGAATCGACCATACGTCCCACGCGCGAAGAGCAGCTGCTCTTTCGAATTATAGGCGTACGCCTCCACAGCGCCGAGAAAGATCACGTGGTCGCCGCCATAGTAGCGATTGACGGAGCGGCATTGAAAGTTCGCGATACTTTCGGCGAGGACCGGAGCGTTGCCAAGGCCCGGCGTCCAGTCAACGCCCGCGAACTTGTCATCGGCGGACTTGGCGAATTTGTTGGCAAGCGCCTGTTGCGAAGCACCGAGCACGTTGACGGTAAAATGGCTGGCGTTCTGAAACACGGTCAGGCTCGACGAATAGACGACGAGACTCCAGAGAACCAACGGCGGATTCAGAGAGACCGAGGCGAACGAGTTGCACGTCAGGCCGTAAGGCCTGCCGTCCGGCGCCGCGGCCGTGATGATCGTCACGCCGGTTGCATAGGTGCCGAGCGCATTGCGAAAATCGCGAGGATCGATCGGCGAGCTGTCGCTCGCGAATTCGTTGGCGGGATCGCGTACGGCCGGCTGCTTTGGTAGATCATTCATCGGCCGGCCTCACAGCGTGAGATTCTCGGACGGCAGGCCAAGCGCCACACGTCCGTAGTTGGTTCCGGCCGCATCGAAATTGAACGCGAGGTGAGAGTTGATCGCGTGAGCATCGCGGAACTGTCGCTGCAGGACGCCCGTCGTGAACAAGCCGCGCGCCCCGCTCGCCGCAAACAACATCGAGACTGCGTCGGTGCACAGATTGACCGAGAAGGCGCCATCACGCCGATACCTGGTTTTGATGGCCATACTCGGATTACGGCCATGTCGCGCATCCTCCATGGCATCGGCGCACGCCGAACGCATGATCAAACGCGCAGCGTCGATCTTGGCAGAGGCTTCCGCGATCTTGACCTGGGTACTCTGAAAGTCGCTCAGCTTGGCGCGGTTGTAGGTCGAAATGCGATGACGGACGACTTCGACATAGTCGTCGAGACACGCCTGCGCATTGCCAAGCGCAACCCCGGAAAGGACGTAAGGAAATAGCGAGAACACCGGCAATGTGTAGAGCGGATTGGGATTGACTTTGCTTCCCGGTGTCCGACCGCCGGCTAGGTCGCCGACGGCGACCGTCATGTGATCGGGAACGAAGGCTTCCCTGACTTCCACGTCGCATGAACCAGTGCCGCGCAGCCCGGCGACATTCCAGGTATCGAGGATCTTGTAGTCGCTCTTGGGAAGCAAAAAGATCCGGTACTCGATGCCGTCCGCCTCATCATCGGACGAAACGATGCTTGCCAGCATGTTCCATGCACAGGAGGCAACGCCCGAGGAGAACGGCCAGCTCCCGTGCAGCCGGTATCCACCTTCGACCTTCGTGGCGCGGCCGGCGGGAAAGATGAACGACGACGCAATCAACGTGTCTGGATCCTTGCTCCAGACCAGATCCTGCGCCTTGGGCTCGAACATGCCGAGCATCCAATGGTGGCTTGCCAGGTTGGCGAGATTCCAGGCCACCGATGCATCCGCCTGACCGAGCAAGCCCGCGCAGTCGATCAGGGCGACATAATCAAGCTCGGCGCCGCCAATGCGCTTGGGCTGGAGCATCCGAAACAGGCCCGCATCGTGCAGATCCCGCTCGGTCTCCGGCGGCAGGTGCCGCAACTCCTCCGTCCGGGCTGCGCGCTCGCGCAATTGCGGCAAGAGCGCCCGGGCACTTGCGATCATTGCCGCATAGGCACGTTCATCGGTGTCCGGCCCTGTAGGCTGGCCCGTGCTCGGCTCTCGACCAGGCGCCATTCATGTCCCTCGCTTCGAGATAGTTATGCGGCGGGAACCTCGCCAAATCAAGCTGACGCAAGCTTAACGGTACGCAAACCGCAACCTCCAATCAGACCAAGCGTTCGGTTCAGACCGGCGTCGGGACCCTGCGCGTGCCAAAAGCCCCCTTCCCGACCAACTCCGCAATCCGGCGCTCATCATAGCCAAGCGTATCACGCAAGACGTCCTCCGTATGCTCGCCCAACAGCGGTGCAGCAATCGGATCTACCGCCGCCGTCAAGCTCATGGCTATCGGCGGCTCGATGTTGGGCACCCATTCTGCCGTACGATGCGGAATCCGGCTCAAGCGATGACGCTCGCGCGCTTCGGGAGCGTTGAACCCCTCCTCGACGGTCCGGAGATAGCCAACCGGGATATTGGCGAGCTTCATCTTCGCCATCCAGTTCTCGAGGCTGTCGCTCGCAAAGACCTCCGCAATGGCCGCGCGCAGGAGCTCCTTGTTCTCGGAACGCGCCTTCCGCGTGGCGAATTGCGGATCGGAGATGAGATCGGGCCGGTTCAGCACCTCGACCACCAGGCGGCGATACAGCCGGTCGTTGGCGCATGCCATGTAGAGCGGCCCGTCCGATGCCTCATAGACGCCAACGGTGGGGGACCCGTTCGGCGAATTGCCGAACCGTCCCGGGTTCTGGCCGTTAATCAAATAGGCCATGCCATAGAAGCCGGTCATCGCCATGGCGATGTCAAACAGGGCGACCTCGACATGCTGCCCGCGGCCAAGCCTCTCCCGCGCAAGCAGGGCCAGCAGGATGGCATTGCATGCGGCCATGCCCGTCGCCATGTCCACGATGGGCGGCCCGGTGCGAACCGCGGGACCATCCGCGAATCCGTTGAGCGACATGAAGCCGCTTTCCGCTTGCGTAATGGGGTCGAAACCGGGACGCGAGGCGAACGGTCCGCTGCGTCCGTAGGCCGAGATCGAGCAGTAGACCAGTCGTGGATTGCTCGGCGCGACCGCCTCATAGTCGAGGCCGAACTTCTTCATGACCCCGCTCGAAAAATTCTCGACAACCACATCCGCCTTGCGGATCAGATCGCGCGCGACCTCGCGCGCCTCCGGTACACCGAAATCGAGAGCGATACCGCGCTTGTTCCGGTTCAAGCTGAGATAGGCTGCGCTTTCACCCCCGATTTGGGCGTGCTCATAGGCGCGCGTGTCGTCGCCGCCATCCGGATTCTCGATCTTGATCACGTTCGCGCCGAAATCGCCGAGCGTCTGCGTGCACGCCGGGCCGGCAACCACCCGCGTGAAATCCACGACCAGCAGGCCATCCAGTGCACTGGGCCCTGCCGTCGCCCGCGACGAACGTTCCGGCAATTTAGGCCTGGTGGACATGGGCAGCGCTCCCGACATCGGCTTGTGCTCGCCGAATTTTCATACGCGACCAACTTAAAGCCCGCCGCCGACTTCGCAAGGGCCCTCGGCTTGCTCAGTTCCAAAACGAGAAGGAGGCCCGGCAGCCTCAGGCTGCCGGGCCTCTTCAAGAGCGCATCCTTGGTCACGCCAACGCCGAACGACTTGTTAGCATCGGCCAGCGGGGAGCGGCGTTCCGCGACACGGCACAGAACCAAATGGCTACCCATCACCATCGAAGAATGTCACAGGTCGGTCGATATCTGTAATGTCCTCGTTGGCAGTGTCGACGATATGAATTCTGTACATGGCTCATCGCATGCTAGAGAGAACCTCGAGCGAGCGAATTAACAGCCGTCACCGCGCGTTCACTTGCTGAGCATAACCTTGATACCTAACAAGACCGCACCGGCCACTCCGGTGACGATGACAGTGATTACGGCCTTGAATGTGTAGCTCTGCGCCTGTTCGATGCCCTTCCGCCAGCGGCGCAAATGCTGGAGATCTGCCCTGACTTCTTTTCGGTCATCGTCTTCGATCCCAAAGGCGGCCAGCACCGATACCACTGCTTTCAGCACGATCGCGTCGACACTCTCCTGAAGCTTCTGCTGTTCGGCCAGCGTTTCGGTCACTATCGTCCGGATATCGTCGTCGCGCATGTTCACCGCTTAAGGATTCTTGCCACGTTCTGAAATAAAGGGAGGGCACGAGATGGTCGTGACTGCGGCAAATCCGCCAAGGCATCCGTCGAGCCGAGGCCACAATTTGTCGCCCCTGCCCATCAGACGCTCGCAGATCCCGATACGCCCTCGCAAAGACAGCAAGGCCAACCCATGTTCGAAATCCGCAAAGACGATCTCTCCAGTGAAGCGACGCGGCGCCTGCTGGCGCTGCACCTCGTCGGCATGCATGCGAGCTCGCCGCCCGGAAGCGTGTTCGCGCTCGACCTGTCGGGGCTGAGGGCACCAGGCATCACCGTCTGGTCAGTCTGGCAGGGCAATGAGGTGGTCGGTATCGGCGCGCTCAAGGATCTCGGCGATGGCAGCGCCGAGGTGAAGTCGATGCGAACTCATCCCGATTACTTGCGCAAAGGCATCGCGGCGCTGCTGCTGGCGCACATCGCAGGCGAAGCCAGAGCGCGCGGGCTGACCCGCCTCAGCCTCGAGACCGGGAGCGGCCCCGCCTTCGAGCCGGCACTGGCGCTCTATCGCAAGCATGGCTTCGTCGATGGCGAGGCTTTCGCCGATTACCAGCCGAGCGCCTTCAATCAATTCCTCCACCTTCAGCTCTTTGCCTGAGCCTCCCGGCAAAGCTGCGGTCTCTCAACCGACAAAGCAGGCCGGACTCACTTCCGGGGCTCAACAACTGTTTTTGTTGATCCCTCCGGTGCCGCCTGCATCCCCGGCGGGCTTTGACCTTGCGGGCTTTCCGGTGGCGCACCAGCCGATTTCGTGTCGAGCGGTCCGGTCCAGCCCTGTGGCTGCAATTGGCCTTTCTCTTCCGGCGCCGAGCGGCCGGTTGGCGAGTTCAAGTCTTTCTTCGGATCGGCCTGTGCCGTTGCACATCCGCACGACAACGCCCAGCAAATCGTCGTTATCAGAATGATCCGCACTACGACCCCGTCTGTCTGATTACCAAACAGGCGAGGCCACCCTCAGTTCCTGTTGCGGCGGACGATCAAAACCGGTGGCAAACGATGTCCACGTTGGTCGCAAGCGAGTCATTGGCGGTGAACGCCTGCAGCTCATCGACGGTACTTCGTTGCCATCGCATCGATCATCGCAGCGAAATCTCTCGTCGCGCGATCTGCGACGGTGCGACAGTTCGGCTCACAGGCTGCATGTCAGCTTTCTGCACGCCGGTTAGCTGGTGTATCGTGCGCGCGAGCCGCCAACGAGACGTGCCGAAGCCTTGTGAATTACTGGCGGCGTTTGTGCCCACGGCGGGCATTGTACTCCTCATTGTCAGATACGGCCGTCGTGACGAGCTCGTCACGGCACGAACGTCAATGGCCACTTTATTTTAACAGGAGAGTACTCATGCATTTCTGTCTTACCGGGCAATATACGCAACGCGCACTCAACGCCATCCTGGAGAACCCCACGACCGATCGCCAGGAAGCGGCGAGAAAACTCATCGAGGCGGCCGGCGGAAAGCTGGTTTCGATGTACAGCGTCGCGGCCGACGGCCCTGGTGTTATGGTGATTTTCGACGTGCCCGATCCGACTGCGGCGCCAGCAATCTCGGGCCTCACCGTCACGGCCGGCACATTGCAGAACGTACATTTGACCCGGCTGTTCACGCAGGACGAGATCAAGCAGGTGCGCCAGAACGCGGCCAAGCTGCGTCCGTCCTACAGCCCGCCGGGCAGCTGATGCCTGAATTTCCGAAATCCGGACGGTAACCAGGTGCCAAAATAGGTCAGCATTGCGCACAGTAGTTATCCGGAATTTTCCAACCGCTGGAAGGGCCTAAGCTGATCCTGCCGGGGCTGGATTTCATCCCGAAAGCGATTTCAACCGGCAAGGGGTCGCCCGCAAGGCGGCCCCTTTCGCGTTTGGGGGCTGCCCCCGGAATGCGCCGGATTTACCTGCTTTAATGCACGGCGGTTGGAAGCGTGGATGATCACGGCGGCCTGTCGGATGAAAATTCGGCGGGCACCTTGGCCCCAGCACTCCCAGCCCCTCATTGCCTACCCCAGGTGCTGGGGCCCTTTCATTGGCGCGCGAGCCGCCTTTACCGAAGTCACTTCCCTTCGGCGCGTACGGAAAATGAAAAAGGCCGCCAACCGGGGCGGCCTCTTTTTCATGTGCTTATCAGCATGCAGGCAAGGACTGTCGAAAAGACGCCCAATCCGACAATGGTGATCTTGAAAACGAGGACCGCTGCCAAGCTGACCTCCACTCTTTGCAAATCACACGAATCAAATCATTCGAATCGTACGCCTCGCTTCCCCGTTCGCAACCAACCGGAGATTTGCACACAACCTCCAGGTTCAACCCAAGAGTTGGCGGCCCGGCAGGCCGAACCGCGGATCTCGATGAAATCGGACTGCCCCGGGGAGCGCAGGTCGCGATGAAAGACAGCCTGCTCAGTGCTCAGCGCCGTTTGCGGGGGCGTGCGGGCTGCGGATCATTCGGTGCCGGCGGCGAAGCGGGTTCGTAGCGCTCCACCAACAGCAAGAGGCGCCTTCTGATGAACGGGTCCGCCTGCTCTGCAAGATCGCGCAAGATCTTGGCACGCTGCCTGTTAAACTCGTCGTCCAGCATCATCGTCCCCACACCAAGGCCTGCAGAACGAAGCAGCTCAGCGCCGGACGGCACTTTCCAGGAATTCTGCAACAGAGCGCGGCACGTCGTCGTATTCGGAGAACCGCCGACGCACCTCGTCGGCGATATCGACCGTTACATCGCGCGACCATCCCTCGGCAGTGTTGAACGCCACGATGCGAACCGGGTGGCTGTAATGATCTTCGAACAGCTGACGGATCACCGCTTCGCGGTTGGTGCCTTCCTCATCTGCTTCGCACCAGGCGCGGCCAAGTCTGCCAAAGTCGTTCATGACCAGATAGACGTCATGGTCGGCACCTTGCGGCACGATGGACGGCGACCGAGGCATGCGCGACTCCTTCTTCACACACATGCTGGAGCCTGCCTCGCCAGCCGCATAGGGAGAATCGGAGGTACCCCAATTGGGATGCTCGCGTGATGCAAAGCCGGCGCGATCCGGTCCGCCGACATCCTGGACGAGCCGATCAGCGGGGGCCAGAGACGATACCGCGTCGGCGAGCCGCCCTACTCTTCCGCAAGCTTCCTCTCGATGTAGGCGTTCACCGTTTCAGCGAAGGACCGCTGCACGCCAGCCGCAGCACCATACTGATCCAATGCGTCTTGCTGGAGAAGGCGCAGGCCACTCTTGCGCGCACTTCCCGGCGTGAGGTTCAGAAACTCATTGATGGCACTTTCGGCCGCCGGGATCGCGCTCGGATCCCCCTTGGAGATCAGCCCGCGCAAAAGGCGCTGGCAATCGTCTAGACGTGGCATGACTTCAGTTCTGGCCGCGTGATGACTTCGGATTCGGCTTCTTGATGGGCTGCGTATGCGTCCCAAACAGCGCCAACAGAAACGCGACTTCTTCCTTCGAACCGACCTGGATCATGGCTGTCTCCTTTTCGCTTCGTTTGGTCGAGCCGACGGCGAGCGGAGTTCAGAATTATCTGGTTTCAGATGTGTTTCAGAAGTGTTTCGTCGAAAGGACAGCCAGCCAACACGCCGGAGCGCGACCTCTCGACCATCGCCTTATGACGGATCAAAGCGGCCGCAACTGAGGCGGCCTGACCTTGTTACGAGCAAGGTTTCCCCGACATCTTTTGACGGGGCGTGCAGGTGGTCATCATCGGCCTTTTCTGTCCGGCCATGCCTTTGCCGGATTGCTGCGTCGCGGCAGTGGACTTTGTCGCCCCGCTGGAAGGTGGCGCCGATTGCGCCAATACCTCCTGCGAAAGAGAGATAGCGAGAGCAGCAACGGCTATGACTGCAAGAAGGTTCTTCATCATATGCTCCCTCTGTTTGAAGCGAGAGCACGCAACCACAGGCCGTGTCAGACCGCACTTTCTATTCGGTAGGTAATCCATTTGGCTGATGAACATCCTGCGCAGAACGCGGGCAGACAGGGCCCCTGCAAAATCCAGCCTAGGTTACACGGGATCAAACTCCGATGATCCCGACGTTTTGCCCGACGGGTCAAACTTTATCCAAATGCAGCAAATCGGATTCGGCGGAATGAAATCTGTCTGCGTCATGCTGTCGGCATGCCCCTTCCGGCCGGCGCGGCATTCATCGCATCGGCGACGAGGACGCCAGGGCAACCGAGGAGAGATGGTCGATGTATTACGTCGCCGCCGCGTTGCTGGTGCTGTCGGGACTGTTCTACTCGGCGAGCCATCACGAGATCGGCTCGTTCGGCGTCACCATGTGCACCTATGGCAGCGCGTTCTGCGAGAACCCGATGATCGTCTTTTCGGGCGCTGCGCTCGCAGCCGCCTGGGGCATGTTCGTCAGCATCAAATAGCGGCGGAGCTCCCTCCGCAGACATGACGAAGCCCGCAACCGGTGACGGCGCGGGCTCGATGGTCTTTGCGATGATGCCTCTCTACAGGTGTTTTGCCCGACGTGTCAAACCGGACATGGGCGCGCAACTGGTGCCGTTGCGCGCGCGTCGATGCATCGCATTGCGCCGGTTCGCCGTGGAACTATCGTTCCCGCGCTGCATTTGATTCCGAGACTTCGCCGTTCCGGAAAAGAGCCGAGACGCCCCTCCATGCACGACAGCGCCCGCACGCCGACGAAATCCGCGCCGACGCTGCTGCAAAGGTTGGGCCCAGGTCTGATCACCGGCGCGGCCGACGACGATCCGTCCGGGATAGCCACCTATTCGCAGGCAGGCGCGCAGTTCGGTTACGGGCTGCTCTGGACCGTGTTCTTGACCACGCCGTTCATGATCGCCATCCAGCTTGTGAGCGCGCGGATCGGGCGGGTCACCGGCAAGGGGCTTGCCGCCAACGTCATGGCGCTCGCGCCACGCTGGCTGGTGATCGGTCTCATCGCCCTTCTCGTCGCGGCGAACACCTTCAACATCGCCGCAGATATCGCCGCGATGGCGGAGGCGCTCTCGCTCGTCATTGGCGGGCTCAACCACGAGCACGCATTGATCTTCGCGGCCACTTCGACCCTGCTCCAGGTCTTCCTGCCCTACCGCCGCTATGCCCCGCTGCTGAAATTTCTGACGCTGGCGCTGTTCGCCTATGTGGCGACGGCCTTCACCGTGGAGATCCCGTGGAGCACGGCGCTGCTTGCCGCGGTGTGGCCGCAGGCGAATGTCAGCGCCGACTATTTCATGATGGTGGTCGCCGTGCTCGGCACCACCATCAGCCCCTACCTGTTCTTCTGGCAGGCGTCCCAGGAGGTCGAGGAGATGAACAAGGGCAAGCTTCGTCGCCCGCTGCGCGAGCTTTCCCATGGCGGCGATCCGGAGCTCACGCGCATCAGGGTCGACACCACGGCCGGCATGCTGCTCTCCAACGGCATCGCCTTCTTCATCATCCTGACCACGGCATCCGTCCTGCACGCCAACGGCGTCACCAACATCAATTCGGCCACGGAAGCCGCCGAGGCGCTGCGACCGCTCGCCGGCGACTTCACCTTCCTCCTGTTCGCGCTCGGCATTATCGGCACCGGCATGCTGGCGATCCCGGTGCTGGCGGGCTCGGCGGCCTATGGCGTCGCGGAGATTCTTGGATGGCGCGCCACGCTGGAGGCGAAGCCGGACGAGGCGGTCGGCTTCTACACCATCATCGCGACGGCGACCGTGATCGGCTTCGGCCTCGGCTACACCGGCATCGACGCGATCCACATGCTGGTCTGGAGCGCCGTGCTTAACGGCATCGTCGCCGTACCCATCATGGTGATGATGATGCTGATCGTTTCGAGCGCTTCGCTCATGGGCCGCTTCAAGGCGCGGACATGGCTCGTCGCGCTCGGCTGGCTCGGCACCGCGCTGATGGCGCTCGCCGTCCTCGCCTTGTTCGGCTCTTCCGCGATCGGCTGACGAGGAGCGCTAGACTGGCGACAGCGCCGCCGAGATCTGCGAAGCGATGATGAACGCCGCAAACACGGCAGGCACGCTGATGAACCTCAAGAACTGGTCTCTCGAAAGCATAGCTGTCATCCCCCAATGACAAAGCGCCTTCTGCCCCCGCGGCTACTGCACCCTTTGCGCGACGTGCTGATCCGCGGTCAGAAGCTGATCGGAAATGGCGGCCCCGCTCATGGTGAGCAGCGCCAGAATCGAAATCATGCCCAGAAATTTCATGGCCGGAGGGTCGGTGCCGATTGTGGCCAAAAACGTCAGAGCCTGGTTCAATTTCGGGACGGTCCCCGGAAAGATCATGGCTGTCCCCATCGAATTTTACGGAGTTATCCGACAAAAGGCGGCCGAAAAGCGCTCTCGGCGGCGCCTCTGCGGCCTTCACGACGGTCCGTCGTTAGCCTAACAGTGCAGCTGGGGCCGGGCTTGCGACCGGGCCATAACAAAAACAAGGCCGGCCGAGCCGCAGGGAGCGACATGACAAGATCATCAAAAGCAACAAGTCTCGAAATCCTCGCCTGCGATGCCGGCTGGAGAAACTACCACTTCGTCAAGCTGACGACCGACGACGGCATCGTCGGCTGGAGCGAGTTTGACGAGGGTTTTGGTTCGCCCGGTGTCGGCGCTGCGATCCAGCGCCTCTCCGCCCGCGTGATCGGCCAGAACGTCTTCCAGCACGAACGCATCCACGCCGAATTGTACGCGGCGACGCGGCCGGCCGCCGGCGGCGTGGTGGCGCAGGCGCTCGGGGCGATCGAGAATGCGCTGCTCGACGCCAAGGCGAAGTGTCTGGGCGTGCCCTGCTACGACCTGCTCGGCGGCAAGATCCGCGATCGCGTCCGGGTCTACTGGTCACACTGCGCCACTTGGCGGATCAATCATCCGGCCTGGTACAAGCCGCCGATCGAGAGCCTCGACGGCGTCAAGGCGATGGGGCGCGAGGTGCGTGAGAAGAAGTTCATTGCGCTCAAGACCAACATCTTCTCCTATGACGACGGCAAGCCGACGGGCTGGCGGCCCGGCTTCGGTTCGCCCTTCGCGCCCGAGATCAACGTTGACCGCAAGATCCTGCGCGACCTGCACATGCATCTCGAGGCAATTCGCGACGGCGCCGGTCCCGACGTCGACATCCTGCTCGACTGCAACTTCAACGCCAAGACCGAGGGCTATCTGAAAATCCTGCGCACGATTGCCGACATCGACATGTTCTGGGTCGAGATCGACAGTTTCAATCCCGAAGCGCTCGGCTACATCCGCCGGCAGAGCCCGCATCCAATCTCATCCTGCGAGACGCTTTTGGGCCTGCGCGAATTCCTGCCCTATTTCCGCGAACAGGCGATGGACGTCGCGATCATCGACACGCCGTGGAACGGCGTCTGGCAATCGATGAAGATCGCCTCCGCCGCTGATGCCTTCGAGGTCAACGTCGCCCCGCACAATTTCTACGGCCATCTCTGCTCGATGATGAACGCGCATTTCTGCGCCGCCGTGCCGAACCTGCGCATCATGGAGATCGATATCGATCGTCTGGCGTGGGATCGCGAGCTCTTCACCCACGAGCCGGAGATCCAGAACGGACATCTGGTCATTCCGGACCGGCCCGGCTGGGGCACCGAGCCGAACGAGGAGGCACTGCGCGCCCATCCGCCGAAGACGAGCGGCGGCCTTCTCAATTACGGTCGCAAGAGCTGAGCCTACGGCGTCACGGGATTCACGGTCGAGGACGTCTTGGGCCCCGGCCGCGCCGGCTCGATCCGCGATCTCGGGTCGGTCGGAAACACCTGGGCGCCCGCGGCACGCGCCGCTTCGCCCGTGGTGTGATACATCGCGACATGGGCGGGCTGCACCTTCGCCCGGCTCCACGGCCCGTGGTCCACCAGCAGCATCGCAGCGATGGTCAAGCCCGCGACGATCAGTGCGATCACGCCGGGGTGCCGAAGCGCCTCGTCGATAGCGATGCGATTCCTGATGCGATTTCGCTCCATCAAGATGACCTGAGTCGTTTCCTCTCAAGGTCAATTCAATTGCACCGCAGCGGGTTCCGCCTCCAGCGCGGGTTCCAGGCCGTTGGCACCCGTCCCCCTCACGCGGGAGCGTTTCGCAATACCTTCACTCGCCCGGCGCAATCGCGTTGCTGGGCGTCGGCCGGTCGGTGATCTGCTGTCCGAACAGGCTGCCGATCAGCTCGACGGCGGTTCGGGCGGTGCGCCCGCGCTCGTCGAGGAACGGATTGAGCTCGACGATGTCGACCGACCCCACCAGCCCGGAATCGTGCAGGAGCTCCATGATCAGATGCGCCTCGCGATAGGTCGCTCCGCCCGGCACCGTGGTACCGACGCCCGGCGCGACGCAAGGATCGAGGAAGTCGACGTCGAAGCTGACATGCAGCACGCCGTTGCTCGCCTTGACGCGTTCGATCACGCGCCGGATCAGCACTGCGACGCCGAACTCGTCGATCTGGCGCATATCGGCCGCCCTGATCCGGCGCGCACGCATCAGATCCTTTTCAAGCTTGTCGATCGAACGCGTTCCGAACAGATCAAGCCTGTCGGGAGCGATCGAGGCGCGTGGATCCTCGCCCAGGAGACCGTCGAGGCCCGGCTCGCCGCACAAGAATGCCGCCGACATGCCGTGCATGTTGGCCGTGATCGTCGTCTCCGGCGTGTTGTAATCGGCATGCGCATCCAGCCAGAGCACGAACAGCTCGCGGCCGCGCTCCTGCCAAAGGCGAGCCATGGCGTTGACCGAGCCCATCGACAATGTGTGATCGCCGCCAAGGAAGATCGGGATCGCTCCGGTCTTTGCGATCTCGTAGCCGCGGCGGCTCAGCACGCGCGTCCAGCGCTGGATTTCACGGTAGTGATTGGCCTTGGCGGGCGGCCGGTCGGCGAGATCCTCGATCTCGGCAACGGAGAGATCGCCGTACTCGACAACGTCGAAATCGAGGTTCTCCAGCAATGTCGCAAGGCCGGCAGTGCGCAGCGCCGCGGGTCCCATCAGGGTGCCGCGCTGCGAGGCGCCCATGTCGATGGGCGCGCCGAGCAATGCGATGCGCCGGGCTCGATCCGTCATGGTTCGATCGTTCACGGCAGCCTCCTGGGTCAGCAAGGTCGAGCTTCGAGATCGTGCCTCAAGGTATTCCTTGGCGCCAGCCTAACAGAGATTCGTATCCGTCGTTTCACGGGGAGCAAGCCTCCGCACCGGAACAAAATCCCGTGCGCCGAATTGCCAGTCCGAGGCCGGCACCCGCCGTTCACCACGGCGCCTGTCGCGGATAGCCAAAGGTCGTTCCGACCCGCTGTTCAAGAATAAGCGCTCGCGCGGATAGCCAAAGGTGCCGGCTTCCATTGTCGAGCGTGGAGGTCGCGAGTTTGAGCACGGACATACCGCAACCCACTTCGCAGCCCGGCATGGCCGAGCGCGCCATCGACGCGGCAACTGACGTGTCGCGGACGATCGGCGAAGTCGCGGGAGGTCTGCATGCCGCCGTCGATCGCCTCACCCTTGCGATCGAGCAGGCACGAAAGCCCGGCCGGCCGCTCGCGACCGTCGCGGCAATTACGCGCGAAGCGCCTCTAGCCAGCCTCTTCGTCGCCTTCCTCTTCGGCGTTGCGATTGCGCGCCGGCGCTAGCGATCGGAATCCGTCACTGATGCCCGCTCAGGCCGCACTGACGGATTCGCGCTCGACGACCAGAAACTGACGTTCCAACGCATCGGCCGGCATCGGACGGCCGAAGAAATAGCCCTGCCCTTCCGCACATCCCATGCTGACGAGGAAGTCTGCCGTAGCGCGGTTCTCGATCCCCTCCGCAACGACGGTGAGACCGAGCTGCTTGCTGAGGCCAATGGTCGAGCTGACGATCGCGGCATCGTCGGAATCGGCGAGCAGGTCGAGCACGAAGGACCGGTCGATCTTGAGTCCATCGAGCGGAAACTTCTTGAGATAGCTCAGACTCGCGTAACCCGTGCCGAAATCGTCGAACAGGATACGGACGCCGAGTTCCTGGATCCGCTTGAACATGTCTAGCACGCGGTCCTCGTCGAGCAGCAGGATATCCTCGGTGACCTCGAGCTCGAGCAGCGAGGGCGTAAGCCCAGTGGCATCGAGCAGCGTCGCGACCGAATGCGCGAGATCGCCGGAGTGAAGCTGCGACGGCGACAGGTTGATCGCGACGCGCACACTTTGGCCGGACAGCTCCCAGGCCCGCGCCTGCCAGCAGGCGGTTTCCATCACCCAGCTCGCAATCCGCTCGGACAGTGCCGAGGTGTTGACCACCGGCATGAACTCGCCGGGCGAGACGTAGCCCCGCACGGGATGCCGCCAGCGGATGAGCGCCTCGGCTCCGACCAGACCGCCGTCGACCAGGCGAACCTGCGGCTGGTAGAACAGTTCGAACTCGCCGCGGTCCGCGGCGAGCGCGAGCTCGCTTTCGAGCGTCAGCCTGTTCTCCAATTCCTGCCTGATTGTGCTCTCGAAGATCACATGGCTGCCGCGCCGGGTCGCTTTTGCCCTGGAGAGCGCGAGATGGCCGTTGCTCAGGAGATCCTCCGCGCTGTGACCGCCGTCCGGATAGACGGCAACGCCGACGCTGACCCTGACGCGGTGCTGGCGCGTGCCCGCGGCGAGCGGCAGCTCGAATGCGCGGGCAATGCGCTCGGCGAATTCCGCAACCGGCTCGCCGTCCTCCGTGCATTGGCGCGCAATGGCGAATTCGTCGCCGCTGAGCCGCGCAATGACCGTCTCGTCCCCCGCCTCTGATTTCAGACGCGCGGCGACCGCCCGCAGCACGAGATCTCCGGCCGCGTGTCCCAGCGTGTCATTGATGCGCTGGAAGCCGTCGAGCCCGATCACGAGCAGCGCGACCTCGCAGGACTGCGGATCGGCATCCGCGATCAGGCCGACCAGCCCGGCATGCAGCGTGTTGCGATTGGCAAGACCGGTCAGTGCATCATACTCGGCAAGATATCTGACGCGCTCGGCCTCGCGCTTGCGCACCGAGATGTCGCGCAGGATCGCGCCGTATTGGAAGCCATCCGTGCCCTGCCAGCCCGAGAAGCTCGCTTCGACCGGGAACGTCTCGCCGTTCTTGCGCCGGCCTTCGAACTCGACCACGACCGCACCGCCCGGGACGAGCAGCGCCTGCCGCGCGGCGTCACGCATGGAGAAGGGCTTTGCGCTGCCCTCGGCCGGCTTTGCACAGAGCGCCTCGAAGGGCTGGCCGATCATTTCGGCCGGCATGTAACCGAAGATCGCGCTGGCGCCGGGATTCCACACCGTGATCCGATGATCCTCGTCGGTGCAGACGAGCCCGTCGCCGAGCGACATCGCAATGCGGTGGAAGCGGCTTTCGGCGATTCGCCCGAGCAGGCTGCGGAAGTCGATCTCGTCGAGCGCGATCGCCGTCAGATAAGCGAAGATGGCGATGTGAAGCAGTGACGTATCGATGACGAACGGCCATTTCGACTGGACCAGGGCTGCGATCAGCTCGATCGCAGCTCCCGCCGCGACCAGCATCACGACGCGGACGCCGGGAGCAACGCGGCGCCATGAGAATATCATCAGGAGGCAGATCACGGACAGGCCGAGCACCGTGCCCAGGTCCGAGGTCCGGCGCAGCATGCGCTGCTGAATGATCGATTCCGCCGCGAGCGCCTGAAGGACGGGGCCTGAAACGATGCCGCCGTTCGGAACGCTGAAGCGATCGCCGAGCTCGAGCGCAGTGGCACCGACGATGATCCTCTTGTCCTTGAGGCTCGCCAGGGTCGCGGGGTCCCCGCGCAGCACGTCGGCAAAGGACATGAGCGGAATAGACGCCGCGCGGATACCGAAATCGATCAGGAACGGAGAGGTGCGGCTTGCATTCTGCCCAGCCAGTACGACAGCCATCGACGGCACGAAACTGTCACCGAGCTTCTCTCCGAATGGATAGCGGCGTACGAGGCCGTCAGGCTCGACCGTGACGTTGACGACGGCGGGCCAGGACTGGTTGCTGAACGGCTTCAGCGGGCGATTGATATGTGCCGCGCCCCCATTTGGCACCGGTTGCTTGAAAGAGGGCAGGATCGTCGCGCCGCCGACATCCCTCAGTGCTTTGACGAAGGCCTCGTCGGAGGCGGGATCGGATGGCGTGCTGAAATCGACGTCGAAGGCCACGTCCTGGACGCCGGCACTTTCGAACTTCTGCAGCAGCTCGGCATGCAGCCGGCGCGGCCACGGCCACACACCGATCTGGTCGATCGAGGGCGCATCGATCGCGACGATGACAACGTTGCCGCTGGCCGCACGCGATTGCCAGGTGAAGCGCAGATCGGTGAGCGCGTTGCGGAGCGCAGCGTGCCATCCCGTGGACAGAACGACCGCCAGCGCAATCACGACCAGAATGTGCGGCCTGTAGCGTTTCACCTTGCTCCCCCACACATCCGGCCAATGCCGTGATGTGCCCCCTCATGTTGACCGCGTGATGCTAGTGATGGCCGCTGCCCCAAGACCACCCGTAGTGGTGACCATTGTTGCCGTTGTTACCGTTATTACCGTTGCCGCCGCTCCCGTTGCCGGTTGCGCCATTCCCGCTGTTTCCGTTGCCGGAGCTTCCGCCGGACACGTCGCTGGTCGAACCGGCAGTCGTGGCCACCGTGGTCGTCCCGCTTGACGACGTCGTTGTGGTACTGCTGGCGGCGCCGTTACTCACGGTCGCCGCCGTCATGGTCGAGCTGTTGCTGGATGCGGTCGTCGTGCTTGGCTTCGTGTCGCTCCAGACCGTGTCGGTGCTATTGGCGGCATTGTGCACGTGGCCTGTTGCGGCGGCACCATGGGCTAGCCCATGCGTAACCTTGTGGAAGTTGAGCTTGACCTCGCCGAGCGAGCTTGAGATGTGCACCGTGCCCGCTTTGGACGACCCGGCGCCACCGGCTCCCTGATGGGATTGCGTCGGCACGCCGGCCGCCCTGGTCCCCTTGTCGATCTGGCCGAGCGCATGAATCGCATGTCCGGTGGCCGCATTGCGCGGCGCGGACAGTCCTGATTTCGGCACGGGAATCCGCTCGACCGTCGAGGCGCGCGGCTTGCCCTGCTCGATGGGATTGAAGGTACCGGCGCCGCTCAGGCTGAGGCCCGGCTTGCCATGCTCGAAGGCGGTGGCCGCCTGGCCCGGCATGACCTGGGCGATCTGCCCCGTCTTGAAGTCGGAGACTTCAACCTGGCCCCGGACTACGCCGACCTTGGTGCTGCCGGCGCTCACCGTGACGCTGAACTGCGTTCCCTTGACCACCGCGGCGAGGTAGGGCGTCTCGACCTCGAAATGCTTGACGTTGCGCTTCTCGACTTCGAGCAGGATCGAACCGGCCTGCTGAATGATCGTGGTCGAGAGGCCCTCCTTCTTCTCGGCCGGCAAGCCGACCACCGAATTGGGAGAGATCAGAATCGTTTCTTCGCCGCGGACGAGCAGCACGCGCCCGTTCCGCCCGGTGCGAATGGTATCGCCAGGCTTCAGCGTCTCTTCCTGGTTCAACGAGACCTGCCGTGCGCCGTCGGTTGCGCGCCAGACTTCGCCCGACGCCTTGCTGATCGACCAGACGCCATCCTCTGCGGCGGATGCGCCGGACGCAGTTCCCAGTATCAGCACCGCCATCAAAGCGCGCCGCATTCCAACTCTGCCGAGCATGAGGATCCTCAGTCCGTGGTCCAGTCGGACCTGAGGCATAGGCCAAATAGCTCAAGAGAGAATTAGCCGGAACCGGCAAGCGGAACCGTCGCATTAACCTTTCATTGACCATAAAAAACTAAGAAAAATCATGCGGCTAACGAATGCTTACCGGTTCTTGCGAACCTCTCCGTTGAACTACGGGGAGAAGTTCGGTGGGCGCGGTGAGAGATCGCATCTCCTTGCCACCTTGGCGTTGCTGGCACCGATCTTTACGGGAATGCCGCACGCGCTCGCGCAGCAGGCGAGCCAGCCGGGGTTTGATCCGCGCCAGCCCGAGAAGTATTTCGATAACCAATCCGATCAGGAATCGCTCAGCCGGCCCCCGGTCAAGTTGCCGACGATCGGTCAGCCGAATGTCGCGGCCGATGCCGGGCCGCAATTCGTGCTGCGCGGCATCAACGTCAGCGGTGCCCATGCGATCTCCCGCGAGCGCATCACCGGGACTTATCAGCCCTATCTCGGCAAGAGGGTCACGCAGGCCGACCTTGCCGCAATCGCCGGCGCGATCAGCGAGCTCTACCGCGCCGAAGGCTTCCATCTGAGCCGGGCGATCGTGCCGCCGCAGGACATCACCGACGGCCGTGTCCAGATCCGCGTGATCGAAGGGGCAATCGTCCAGGCCGAGCTGAAGGGCGACGATGCCGAACGGTTCGGCGTCAGGCCGATGCTTGGACCGGTTCTGGCCGAGCAGCCGTCGCGTTTCGCAACGCTCGAACGCCAGCTATTCCTCATCAACGGCAGACCCGGCGTCCGGATCACGGATACCGCGCTTGAGGAGATCGGCGGCCCCACCGGCCGCTTTCGTCTCACCATCTCCTTGAAGACCTGGCACGTCTTCACGTCGTTCGGACTGGACAATCTCGGATCATCGTCGGTCGGTCCCTGGCAGACCTATGCGACGGGCGCCTTTAACTCCTACCTCACGCCGGGCGACACCCTCGCGGTCAACCTGTCGACCATCGCCAACGATCCGCGCCAGCTCGGCTTCGCGCGGCTGTCCTATGATGCGCCGGTCGGCGTCGACGGCGTGCGCCTCGGCGCCTCCGTTCTGTACAGCGCGGTGCGGCCGGGCGACGTCCGGCGCCTTGCCAGCGACATCACCACGACCGAAGCTTTCGAGGTGCGGGCCAGCACCGTACCCTTCATGTCGCAATGGTCGGCCCTCACGCTCACGATGGCCGGGACCTTCAGCAACGTGTCGGAACACGATCTGTTCGGCCCGTACTACAGCGACCACATCAGGACGGCGAGCCTGACCGCCGACTACCGACTCCAGGATCGCTTCGGCGGCACCAACTTTGCGACCTTCACCTATCGCCAGGGTCTCGACATCTTTGGTGCCTCGCATTTCGACGATGATCTGTTGTCGCGCGACGGCGCTTCGTCGAATTTCTCGGTGCTGAACCTCTGGTTCACGCGCTACCAGGCGCTCAACGACACCTGGTCGATCAAGCTCTCCGCGGCGAGCCAGACCGCATCGCGGCCGCTGTTCACCTCGCAGCAATTCTACCTCGGCGGCGCGGCGTTCGGCCGGGGCTATGGCGCAGCCGAGATCAGCGGCGACAACGGCCTCGCCGGCTCGTTCGAGCTGCGCTTCGACCAGAAGGTCAATTTCCGCTACTGGAGCGGCTATCAGATCTACGCCTTCGGCGACGCCGGCGCAGTCTGGAACGATGGCTACCGCCTGAGCGACGGCCTGTCACTGACCTCCGCCGGCGCCGGCGCGCGGTTCTTCCTCTTGGACGATTTCCAGGCCGATCTCGGCGTCGCCGTCCCCTTGAGCTACCGGGCACCGGACAATACGCGCCGCACCCCGCGCTTTCTGTTCACGCTTTCCAGCGCGCTGCGGGTTTGCCCGGAACGCGGCAGGGCTGGCTGTCCTTAAGCCCTCCGCTTTTTGCGCTGCACGCGCTCCTTCTGGGACCTTTCTCACAGACTTGCCTAAATTTAATCCCGTAGCCTGCTCACGATCGCTCGATCCGGGAGTTCCCAATGACCACGTTCAGTCAAAAGTGATTGGGAAGCAACCATGAAGAGGGTGTTGGCAATTCTGGCCTTTCTCGGCGTGCTTGGCGTGGGCCAGTATTTCGTCGTCAGCAAGTTCGCCATTCGTCACGAGACGGTGACCTTGTTCGACGCCACGCGCCAGCGGCCGATCTCTGTCGACGTCGCAGTGCGCCGTGACTACGAGACCAAGGCCAATCTCGGCCTCTGGAAGCTCCCGCTCGCCATCATCAGCAACGGCAATACCGTCAAGGCCACCGAGTATTCGTTCCTCGCCAATGTGCTCGCCGCGCGCGGCTATCTCGTCGCGAGCATCCAGCAGGACCTGCCGAGCGATCCACCGCTGATGACCCATGTCGGCGAGCAGTATGTCGGCCGGCGCCAGGTTTATATGCGCTGCGAAGCCAACATCCTTTTCGTGCTCGGCGAATTGAAGAAGAGGCAGGAGCACGTCGAATACGATCACATCACGCTGGTCGGCCATTCCAACGGCGGCGACGTCTCGATGTATGTCGCTCATCAGCATCCGGAGCTGGTGTCCAAGGTGATCACGCTGGACAATCTGCGGGTGCCTTTCGTGGTCAACGACCACCTGAAGATCCTGTCGTTCCGCTCGAAGGATCCGCACTTCGTGACCGACCCCGGCGTCCTGCCGACGCCCGAAGAGGCCAAGGCGCGCGGCATCGACATCGTCCATACCGGCGCGCAGCACACGGAGATGAGCGACCGCGGACCCGACGCGGTCAAGGAGAAGATCCAGGCGACACTCGACCGCTTCCTGCGCGACAGCGCCAGCAACGCGCTCGCGCCGGCCGATACGACGAGCCCGATGATCATGAACCCCGCCGATTACTAGCCCGCCAGCCTTGCGCCAGATCAACGCAGTTCCGGGGCGAAGGCGCGATAATGGGTGTTAGAGCATCGGAGAAACCTTTTGTCCTATCACATTGAAAGCCTTGGCCTGCCCACGGCAAGGACGTCAGGATTCATTCGCCATCTCTATCGTTCGGCCCGCAAACTTTTCCGATCGATCATCGCCCGCATCGATCTCTCGCAATTTCCAGGATCGTGCTGCGGTTGAGCATGGCTTGAGGGACGCCCAATGCACGCGCGCATGAGACGGAGTTGGATTTTGCTCACCGCGGCGTCGATCTTGGGCACGACACCAGCGCTTGCGGCCGATGCCGACCATGGCGCCGACCTTGCGGAGCGCTGGTGTGCCAGCTGCCACGTGGTGAGGAGCGCCCAGACGCAAGCCAGCGCCGATGTGCCCTCCTTCGCCTCCATCGCGCGCAGGCCCGATTTCAGCGTGGAGAAGCTCGCCTTCTTCCTGCTCGACCCGCACCCGAAGATGCCCAACTTTCCCCTGAGCCGGGCCGAAGCTGCCGACATCGCGGCCTATATCGCATCCTTGCGCCGATAAAATCCGGGCACGCCGTCACATTTTACCAAAGTCAAACCCCTGCCGGTCGAGCCCGACAGGGGTGGACAAGACCAATTTGGCGGCAAGCGAGAGTTGTCCAGTCAATCAGGACTTGCCCTTGCCGGACTGCATGATGCTGCCGGTCATCTGGCGCATGTGGTCCCCGGCGCTGGTGAACTGGCTGCGCAGGAACTCGGACTGGATCTGCATGGCTTCCTGAAGATCGGTGGCGTGAACGAGCTTGCGCGCATGCTCGAACGCCGACTTCATGTTCTGCTCGGTGAAAGCGAGCGCCTGCTTCGACACCTCCGTGCCCGCTCCCGGCACCGTCGCCATCGATTTGGTGGCGGCATCGAAAAACAGGCCGAATGCCTTTTCCGCCTGGTCGATCGTCTTCTCGGCCAGGTCGCGCAATTCGGCCGGAACTTCGAGCTTCGGTTCAATCATGTCGCACTCCTCCCTTTTTTCTTACTGATTATCACATTTGCAGCGTCGGCTTCCAGCGGCCAGACCAGGCTGCAGGCGCAGCCGGACGCCCGGCGTGGGCGGGACGGACGGTGGTCGAGGCATGACGTGGGCGCGTAGCCCGGCTTACGACAGGGGATGCTCAGGGAGAGAGTCGTCTGTGGCGAGATCTTCGACGAGCTTGATGACCTCAAAACGCTGCCGCGGCGCAAGCTTCAGAAATGCGCGCAGCAGGCGCAGGCTTTCGACGGTGCTACTCGCGGGCGCGCCGAGCTTCAGGTGCAGTTCAGCCGCGAAATTGAGGTTTTTCATCTCGCACCTATGACAAGGATCGGCCTTGGCGGTCTGACGTCGAGCTCCCGCTCGAGAGTTGGACGCCGTGGCGGCGAAGAATTCTCGGCCAGGGCATCCCAGGGGGTTGGTACGCTGAACTGCACATCCGAACGGATCGGCTCAACCCGAGAGGTTGCAACTATGCCAAGGAACAACCCTTCCGGCAAGCCAATCTATCGAGGCAGCGATGCTTGGTCGGCATCGCACCACGGCAATTCCGGATAACAGGAATATGCACCGACGTCACCCACCTGCGTCAAGAAGCGACATCGGTGCACACACTGCCTTGATCGAGCTCGATGCCGCGGGCTTGCCCTTTGTTTTGTGTCTGAATGTGAACGGAGCCACGCATCGCAATGCGGACATATTGTCTCGATTTGAGCGATGGCGGCCGATCCGGGGGCGTCGGAGCCCTTCGCCGGATACCGTCCGAGCGAATTATTGCTTCTTCAGCGTATACACGTAATCGTTGAGCCCGATTTCGGCGGTTGCATCGTCGACGAAGTGAAACTCGATCTCGCACCCGGTCTCCAGCGTCTTGATTTTGCCACCGACAAAGCCGAGCGATGCGGCGAGCGCCTTGGGATCGGCCTTCTTGTTGGCGCGCTGCATCTCGTCGAAAGCGCCCTGGAAGATCATGTCGGGACCGTAGTCCGTCACCTTGTACTGCGGCTTGGCGCAGGCCAAGGGACGCGGCCCGGAGATCTCCTTCACCTTGATGGCCAGCGCCTTGCCCATCAGCCGCGCCTGCTCGCTGCCGTCGGGCTTACGATGCGGATCGGCCCATGGCGCAACCACAGCCGTCGTGACCGTCCAGTTCCCGAGATAGAAGGGATCGGCCGCCATGGCGGTGCCGGGCACGCCGAGTGACGCAACAATGCAAAGCGTGACAATCAATTTCATCCGGTGTGCCCCCTCAAGCTCTAGGTTTGGACTCGGTTCTCCGCGTCACGGTTCACCAATCCCCGATATTTTCCGATGCGTGAACCGTGATTCAAGATCGAACGACCAAGCCGTTGCGAAACGGCCACGCAGATCACGGGCGCCATGGCTGGACCTCTTCGATTCGGGCGCGCGTCAGCACCAAAGGACGACGGCATGCTTTCTCGCTGCGATGTCATCAAGGGCGCCGCGGTTGCGCTTTTCACTCTCTCGATACAGGGCGCATGGGCGCAGGAGACCAAGATGAACCTCTTCAAGATCGTCACCACCAAGGACGAAATCATCATCGGATTGTCAGCCGAGGAACTCCAGGCGATCGGCGGCAACGATGCGAGCGCGGTTGCGCATGCGCTGGCGCAGAAGGGCGACCTCACCGTCTGGCAGTACAATGTGCATCGCGGCCAGAACGGCGAATTGCAGCAGGCGCCGACCGCCAAGATCGGGCTCCTCGCCAACGCCTCGCTCCGCGTCGAGCCCTACACGACGCCCTACCAGATCGTGCCCCATCCGTAAGCGGCGAACGGGCGCGCCGGCGGCGTTGCCGGCGCGCCGCTCTCATCGGCGCCGCTCCGTGCGCTGCGGTCCAATTTCCGTCGCAAAGCCGTAGACCAGCGCGAGCCGGTCGAGGCATTCGCGGAATCGTCGCGCGAAGTAGTCGTTCCAGCGCTGGCTGCGCACGGCGCGGCGCTGCCCGATCTGATCCATCGTCAGTCCCAGGACCAGCACGTCGTGCACCAGCGCGGCACCGTCGGCGCCGAGTTCGCGCTCGACGCGGTTCAGCCGCAGCACCGCCTGGCGCTGGCTCTCGGTGACCGCCTCGCGCGTGCGCGTGCCGTCGACATATTCGCGGGTCGGATCCACCGCCTGGGGACCGCGCTCCGCCCTCTCCCAGTCGTTCTGGAAGGCGCGACCGCCGCGGTATTGGGCCTCGTCGATCTGGCGATGAGAATGCAGCCGACCGAGCGGATCGCTGCGGATCGAGCGCATGGCGACGATCTTCTCGCCCGGCTCGAGCGCGAGGGGATTGTCGACCGCGACCTCGGCCACTTCGGCATTGAATGGCAGATCGTGCGAGGGCCAGTCGTTGAGCCTTGCCAACCTATAGGACTTGTTGCGTCTGGCGCGTACCACTCGGATGCTCCATGTAAAATTGACAATTGAGAGGACGTCCGCCCGTCAGGCGGCGGAGACCAGTCTCAGCACGAGGGGGCCCGCGCAGCGCGTCGATGCCGATCCCGGCCCGCGGGTCAGATGGAAGTGCGGCGTGCAATAGCTCGTGCCGGGCTGTCGGGGATGACCGCAGAAGGCGATCTCCTCCCCGTCCTTGTCGCCGCCATAGGGATAGCGGCAATCGCCAGGTGCGAGTTCGATCAGCGAGATCAGGCGCGGCTTGATGCCGACGCAGCGCAACTTCACCGGCCGAGCGGGCTTCAGCACCGATTCTGGCGGTTGGCTCGGGTTCGGCAACACCGGCGCGCGCGGCGCGAGCGGGGAGATTGCGCCCGGCAAGCGCGGCACGATCGAGGGACTCTTCATCCGTGCGGGCGCGGCGAGCCCGAGCCGCTTGGCCCGGCCGACCACCGCGCTGCGCGTATAAACCGTTCCGAATCTTGCGTTAATCTCCCGTCCGATCTCCGCGTAAGACATCCCTTTGAGAAAATAGTCGCGAAGCGCGTCGGAGTGCTCCGACGGCCAACTGCCCGGTTCCATGCTGCTGTCCTGTGATACGCCATTCACAAACCGTCACGGCCGGGATGGCGAAACACATATTCCGGTATTCCGAAACACAAGTCAAGCGTGACTTCTGATATTCATAATTGCATCAATTCCGAATTTCGGATTAGAAGAGGCAGGACCATGGGTAATCGAGGGAATCACCATGTTGGACGTTGCGATGATCGAGCGGGGCCTGGAGAAGACGGGCAAGAGCAAGGGCGGGCTGGCGGCGGCCATGGGCGTGCGCCCGGGCGCGGTGTCGGAGATCCTCGGCGGCGAACGCCTGGTGAAAGCGTCCGAAATTCTGCCGATCATGGAATATCTTGAGCTCAATCTCGCGCCGGTCATGGGCCGCGTCGGCGCCGGCGCCGTGATCGAGCCGGATTTCGAGCAGGTTCCGCCGGAAGGGCTCGGCGAGGTCGTGCTGCCCTTCCCGATCATGGAAGAGACCGTCGCCTTCGAGATCGTCGGCGATTCGATGCTGCCCAAATACGAGAGCGGCGACGTGATCGTGGTCTACAAGGATCAGCGCTACCCGCTGTCGAGCTTCTACGGCGAGGAGGCCGTAGTCCGCCTCAAGACCGGCGAACGCTACCTGAAGACCATCGAGCGCGGCAAAAGTCCGTCCGTCGTCAACCTCACCAGCTTCAACGCCAAGCCGATCGTCGGCGTCAAGCTGGAGTGGGTCGGCGAGATCTGCCTCTCGATGCCCAAGGGGCAGCTCGAGCGGCTGCGCGCGAAGTCCGCGCGGCCGCGCAAGAAGGGCAGGTAAGGCAAGCCCGGCCGATTTCCGATTTTTAGAAATCGCACTTGACCTAATTCCGTTTTTCGGAAATACTCTGCCGCAGAGCCTGCGACATGCGGGCCGCGGCAGGGTCAACCCTAGATGCAGTATTTCGTCGTGATGATCGACTATGGGCGGCGCGGCCGCGAGGCGATCGTCGATCCCGAGATCACGCGGCGCGAGGTCATCTCCCGCGTCGCCTCGGGTGAATACAGCAACGTCTCGTTCATTCACGAGATCGTGGACAGTTCAGTCGAGGACGTGACCGAGGCCATCCTGACCGAGGCCGCCCTGCCCCAGGTCCCGCCTGACGAGGTCGACCTCCAGGCGGTCCGCCTGGATCACGCCCGCGACCTGTGCAAGCACGAACGGACGTGACGCAGGCGTGGAACGCCCGCGTCACCGTCCGATAGCACCTCACACCAAGAGCACGGTCGATCCCGTCGTCTTGCGCGCGGCGAGATCGGCATGCGCCTTGGCGGCGTCCTTCAGCGGATAGGTCTGGTGTACCTCGATCTTGACCGCGCCGGACTTGACGACATCGAACAGCTCATTGGCCATCGCCACGAGATTCTCGCGCTTGGCGGCGTAGGTGAACAGAGTCGGACGGGTGACGTAGAGCGACCCCTTCTGTGCCAGCAGGCCGAGATTGAGCGGCTCGACGGCGCCCGAGGACTGGCCGAACAGCGCTGCGACGCCGAGCGGCGCGAGGCAGTCCAGTGACTTCAGGAACGTGTCCTTGCCGACGGAATCATAGACCACCGGCACTTTCTTGCCGCCGGTGATCTCGTCGACCCGCTTCACGAAATCCTCGCGCGTGTAGATGATGACATGGTCGCAGCCATGAGCCTTGGCGAGCTTGGCCTTCTCGTCGTTGCTGACCGTGCCGATCACCGTCGCGCCGAGATGCTTCGCCCACTGGCTCAGGATCGTCCCGACGCCGCCGGCCGCGGCATGGAGCAGGATGGTATCGCCGGCTTTCACACGATAGGTCTGCCGGATCAGATATTGCGTGGTGAGCCCCTTGAGCATCATCGCAGCCGCGGTCTTGTCGTCGACCCCGTCAGGCAGCTTCAGCAGGCGATCGGCGGGGATCAGCCGCGCCTCGGAATAGGCGCCGAGCGGCGAGGCGCCATAGGCGACGCGATCGCCGGGTTTCAGATCCGTAACGCCGGCTCCGACCTCTTCGACGACGCCAGCCGCCTCGCTGCCGAGCCCGCTTGGCAGTTGCGCCGGATACAGGCCCGAGCGGTTGTAGATGTCGACGAAGTTGAGACCGACGGCGGTGTGGCGGATGCGCGCCTCGCCCGGCCCGGGCTTGCCGACATTGACCTCCTCCCAGACCAGGACTTCCGGACCGCCGGTCTTATGAAAGCGAATGGCATGCGTCATGGACGTTGCTCCCTTGTTGTTGGAGTTGAGACCGGACAATCGGTTCGGGCTGTGAAATAGGCATTTAATCCGCCCGTTACAGTACAGAGACGTAACAAGAATGTCACAGCGAACGACAAACGCCCGTCGTTCCACCTCTGTTCGAAAGAGTTGATGACGGTATCAGAAAGCTCGGCAGTACCTTCTGCGCGGGGTTCGGTGGTTGTCTGCGAAGGAGACCCGAGATGCCAGCCTATGTACAGCATCATCAGGATATCGATATCGCGCCCGTGAATTGTCCGACCTGCATGGGCTTCCTGCCAATGTATGTGCGCGAGGTCGAGCCGCACTGGAGCCTTGCCACGATCGACTTCGTCTATGAGTGCGCCGATTGCGGCGCCGAGCTCAGGCAGACACTCCGCAAACCGGAGCTGCTGCGGCACTGACCGGAACGCGTTTCGTCCGGTTATCTATTTGCGCTAAACGGAAAATCCGCCGCTCACGCGGATCTGGTTCCTCCCAAACGAGGCTTGTTCTTTGCCGGGGACGCAGGCAGAACAAGCCGCAAGCAAGACCTTTGGGAGCGCCCATTCGTGGCTGATCAGAAGGCCTCGACCTCGATCGAGGCAGTGGAGAGCGGCCTCGCCGCGCAGGGCTATATCGCGAGCCGGCAGATCGCGACCGCCGTCTATTTGTCGCAACAGATCGAAAAGCCGATCCTGGTCGAAGGTCCTGCGGGCGTCGGCAAGACCGAGCTTGCCAAGGCGATCGCCGCTTGGCGCGGCATGAAGATGATCCGCCTGCAATGCTACGAAGGCCTCGACGAGGCCAAGGCGCTCTACGAGTGGAAGTACGCCAAGCAGCTTCTCTACACCCAGATCCTCAAGGACAAGCTCGGCGAAGTTCTCGGCGGCGCGCAGACCCTGCACGCCGCGCTCGACCAGCTCCACGATTTCGGCGACGTGTTCTTCTCCAAGGAATTCGTCGAACCGCGGCCGCTGCTCCAGGCCCTGGAGCAGCCCGGCGGCTGCGTGCTGCTGGTTGACGAGATCGACAAGTCGGACGCCGAGTTCGAATCGCTGCTGCTGGAAATCCTCTCCGACTTCCAGGTCACGATCCCCGAGCTCGGCACCGTCTCCGCGATCACACCGCCGACCGTGATCCTCACCTCCAACAGCGAGCGCGATCTCGGCGACGCCTTGAAGCGGCGCTGCCTGCATCTGCATATCGGCTTCCCCGAGCAGCGGCTCGAAGAGCGCATCGTCGAGAGCCGTGTGCCCGGCATCTCCCAGACGCTGCGCCGGCAGATGGTCGGCTTCATCCACGAGATCCGCTCGCTCGACCTGAAGAAGCTGCCCTCGGTCAGCGAGACCATCGACTGGGCCCGCGTGCTGGTGCTGCTCCAGGCTTCCGAGCTCGACACCGAGATCGTCAAGGACACGCTCAACGTGCTTCTGAAGTACGAGGCCGACATCGAGGCGGCGGCGCCTCAAGTCACGACCTTCATTGCCAAGGCGGCGCGGTCCAACGTCTTCGGTTGACGCCGATGCGCGAGAACCTCCATCGTTTCTTTCGGGCGGCGCGGGGCGCCGGTGTCCGTGTTTCGCCCGCAGAAAGCATTGATGCGATGCGCGCCGTCGCGCAGGTCGGCGTATCCGACCGCGCCGTCCTGCGCGATGCCCTGCTGTTGACGCTCGCCAAGTCGCAGGACGAGAAACTCGCCCTCGGCGACTGCTTCGATCTGTTCTTCAGCCAGCCGGAACCTCGGCAGGAGCAGGCCGAAGCCGATAGCGACGACACTGCGCAAGAGACCGATCAATCCCCCTCGTCCGGCGCGGCCAGCGAGGCAGCCGGCGGTGAGCCGCCCGAGGGATTGGGCTCGCTGGCGCAAATGCTGCTGTCGCAGGACCGCAATGCGATCGCCGCCGCGATCGCCAGCGCCGCGGGCGCGGCCTCGCTGTCCGACATCCGCTACTCCACCCAGCGCGGGATCTTCTCGAGCCGCATTCTCGACGCCATGGGCCTCCAGCGCCTGCGCGATGATCTCGACGAGTTGACCGCGACCAACCCGTCGCTCGCCGAGCGCCTGCGCGCCGGGCTCGACGCATTGCGCGAAGCGGTCCGTGATACGGTCTCGCAGGGGCTCGCGCTCTACGCCCGCGAGGAGGCCGAAAACCTTCGCAACGACATCTTGCGCAACGCGCCGCTCGCGCGCATCGAGCGGCGGCAGGTCGAGGAGATGCGCGCGCTCATCCGCAAGATCGCGCGGCGCCTGCGCGAGCGCTTCTCGAAGCCCCGCAAGCGCCAGCGCCGCGGCCATCTCGACGTTCGCCGCACGCTGCGCCGCAATGCCGCCTGGGGCGGCGTGCCCTTCCTCACCGCCTGGAAGCGCAAGCACCGCGACCGGCCGAAGATCGTTGCGCTGTGCGACGTCTCGGGCTCGGTGGCGCAGGTATCGGACTTCTTCCTGCTCCTGATCCACTCGCTGCATGAGGTGGTCGACGACGTCCGCTCCTTTGCCTTCTCCTCGCACCTGATCGAGGTCAGCGACATCCTTGAGACGAAGTCGCCCGAGGACGCCATGCAGGAGATCATGTCCAAGGTCGGCTTCGGCTCATCCGACTATGGATCTGCGCTGGTCGATTTCGAGAAGGAGTTCATGAGCACGCTGACACCGCAGACCACGGTCATCGTGCTCGGCGACGCGCGCAGCAACAATCTCGATCCGCGCGCTGACATCCTGCGACGCATCTCCGAGCGCTCGAAGCGGCTGGTCTGGCTCAATCCGGAAGGACGGCTCGCCTGGGGATTTGGCGATTCCGAGATGCCGCGCTATGCGACCTTCTGCAGCGTGGTGCGTCAGTGCGCCACCGCACAGCAGCTCGAGCGCGCGGTGTCCGATATCGTGGCGACCTACCAGTAAACGGCGATCACATTAGCGGAAAATACGAGCCGGCGGTCAGCCTCGCGCCAGCTCCGTGTGGGCATGATTGCATTCCCGGAAGTGATAGGCGATTTCGTCCAGCCCGCGCTGTTTCCATTCCTCGGCCTGCGCGAGCCAGAAACCCCGGCGCTCTGAATCGAACGCCGCACGTTCGCGACAGAGGGACTCCTGACTGCGGATTTCCACCAGCCTGTTCATGCACTCCACTCCTGCCGTGTGAAGCCATTCCTCGGGAATCACCGTAACAGAGTCTTGAAGGGCTCGTTTCAGATTTCTGTGCACATCGCGACCAGAATGGGACAGGCGTGCTTCCCGTGCACTGCGGTAGTTCGCGGCGCAACATCAAGTGCGGATCAGCAATTAGTGATCGAAGAACTGGGACGATCTTCATACGCGAACGATCTTAACCCTTGTGGCGCAATGAAGCTCTTGTGGTGCAATGAAGTGCGGCAATTTGTGAAGAGAGGTTCCAAACACCTCACCGAATTCCGGACTCAATGTCGTCGCATGGTTTTCATGCACCGCGGCTAAGTGGTGCGTGCGAACCGTACTATCGCTTGAGGCAGCATGAGCAACGACGTCGACTTCGATCTTTCATCGGACCAATGGGAAGTGCTGAAGGGACTTCGCAATCCGGCGTCGACCGGCCGCCTCTCGAAGGCCTATGTCGTCGAAGGCCTGGTCAAGCTCGGCCTCATCGTTATCAACGATGGCGTGCCCGCAATAACGCCGACCGGGCGCAAGGTGCTGGTGCGGGGATCGTGCCGGCTGCTGGATCTTGTGGCATGACGAAGGTTGCCTCTGGCGCGGGCCGGACGAAGACCCCAACAGCAAGGTAGTCTCTTTTTCTCCTCTCCGAAATCGGACTGCCCTGCCTTAGGCAACGACAATCTGGCACGGTTGTTGCTCCTTTTTTGACGTCCAAGACGCGTCAAACCGGGGGAGCCCACCATGTCTACGATCGTCGCTGCGCCGGCCACCGAGCCGAAGCCGCTTTATACCTCGCTGTTCGTTCAGGTCCTGGCGGCCCTGATCCTGGGCATCATCCTCGGCGTGACCGTCCCGGACTTCGCTATCGGCCTCAAGATCCTCAGCGATGCGTTCCTCAAGCTGATCTCGATGATCGTGGCACCGATCGTGTTCTGCGTCGTGGTGCACGGCATTGCCGGCGCAGGCGACCTCAAGAAGGTCGGCCGGGTCGGCGTCAAGGCGCTGGTCTATTTCGAGGTGATGACCACGGTCGCGCTCGTGGTCGGCCTCCTGCTCGCCTACATCTTCGGCCCCGGCCACGGCATGAACATCGATCCGTCGGCGCTCGACGCCAAGGCGCTCAACAGCTATGCCGATAACGCCCACAAGCTGCAAGGCGGCGGCATCGGGGCATTCCTGCTCAACGTGATCCCGAGCACCTCGTTCGATGCACTGTCGCGCAACGACGTGCTCCAGGTGCTGTTCTTTGCCGTCCTATTCGGCGTCGGCCTTGCGCTCGTCGGCGGCGAGAAGGGCAAGCTCGTCACCTCCATCATTGACGCGGCCTCCACCGTGCTGTTCCGCGTGATGGGCCTGATTGTGCGGGTGGCTCCGCTCGGCGTGCTGGGCGCGGTCGCCTACACCGTCGGCAAGTACGGCGTCGGCTCGCTGAAGCAGCTCGTCTCGCTGGTGATGCTGTTCTACATCTCGGTCGGCATCTTCGTGCTCGGCGTGCTCGGCGGCGTGATGGCGCTCGCCGGAATCAACATCCTCAAATTCCTCGCCTACCTGCGCGAGGAGCTGACCATTGTGCTGGCGACCGCTTCCTCCGACGCGGTGCTGCCGCAGATCATGAAGAAGCTGGAGCGGATGGGCGTGAAGGATTCCGTGGTCGGCCTGGTCATCCCGACCGGCTATTCCTTCAACCTCGATGCGTTCTCGATCTACCTCACGCTCGCCGTCGTCTTCATTGCGCAGGCGACCAACACGCCGCTGTCCTTCGGCGATCTCCTCCTCGTGCTCGGCGTATCGCTGATCACCTCGAAAGGCGCGCACGGAGTGCCGGGCTCGGCGATCGTGATTCTGGCGGCGACGCTGAACGCGGTGCCGAGCATCCCTGCGATCGGCCTCGTGCTGGTGCTCTCGGTCGATTGGTTCATCGGCATGGCGCGCGCGCTCGGCAATCTCGTCGGCAATTGCGTGGCGACCGTCGTGGTGGCTGCCTGGGAAGGCGACCTCGACCGCGCCAAGGCGACTCAGGTGCTTGATGGCGGCGAGATGGTGGATGTTACGGCGGGGTAGCGAGATCGACCCGGCGGGTCAGTCATTCCAATGGAGCAGCGGCGTCCCGAAGGCCCTGCTCCACACGGACAGGAAGCGGGGAAACCAGGAATGAGCAACCGCGCCCTTATAGGCCCAGGTGCGATATTTCAGGCCTTCTTCCGACAGCAGCTCCTGATATCCGCCGTGAACCTCGGTCGCGGTACGAATGTCCTTCAATATCCCCTGGGCGTAGGACCGGTAGGTATCGGTCCCTGAAACTGCATCATAGTCCAGCATGCGATCGGCAAATTCGACGTTGAATGTCGGCCAGGAGGAACGCCCCTGGTAGGCCGGCGCCGCAATCTTGTGGATCACCTTGTTTCGTGGATTATCCGCCGACACCAGGAAGTGGAACGTCCCGGGTATGCGAAACCGCGGTTCGGCGATGATCAGATCCGTCGTGGCCGCGAACAGCGCGCGCTCGCTGGCATCGTTCAGATTCCAAAATCCGCGATGCACGCTGACGAAATCCAGCGCAACCGAGGACACCGGCGAGTCCGCCGGGCCGTCCAGGGAATGCCTGATATAGCCGTCCTTGCCGAACAGACGGAGCAGGTCCCTCTTGTACTGCGCGAGGTCACGCCCGAGCAGCATCTTCAGCTCGTTCTCGTCGACCACTCCGAGCTGTACGCCCCACACAAACGTCGTGTAGACGCACGCATTCGTCACGAAACGCTGGCGTTCGGCGCGAGTGTCCGTTGCCGCGGAACGCGGGGTGGTGACATCGCAAAGCAAATACCTGGCTCCGTTGTGATCGAACGAATCCAGCTCGCTTGCGAGCTGCAAGATCGCGCGCTTCAGGTCGACGCCGTATTCCGCCAGCAACAGACGGCCGGCATGTGCACATTGTGACATCGCCAGATAGGACGACGCCCTCTCCTCGGCAGAGATCATCTGCTGGAGACCCGCCAGAATGCCGAGCAGCGTGTCCGAGGGCCGCGAGAAATAGTTTACGCCGAGATACCGGCCGCGTCCCGCCGGCACGATGGTCGTCGTGACGACGTCGGCACGAACTGCCTCCAGCAACAGACGGACGCTTTTTTCAAGCAATCGGACACGCCGGATCGCGTCCTGCGAATCCATGATTGTTTCGGGATCGAGAACGTCGGGATAGAACCAGGCGAAATCGCGTGGGTAATAGGCCGATGCGTGCGGTGCGCCCGTGACGAGGAAAGCCTCGGTCACCGAAAAGGCGCTGTCCATCGAGTGCCGGTAAAGGTCCTCGATCGCCGTCGACAATAGATGCGACTTTCTCAGGAATCGATCACCGAGAAAGTTGACCGCCTGAATGGCGTTGGCGACGAAGGTCGCGGCCATGCCCTGATAAAATCGGTTCTCGCGATGTGGTGGAAAAGAGATGTCGCTGTTCATCTGCGTAAGTCGGCTGGTGTCTCGTGATCCCGGTGATGGCCGTCACCATTCTAAACATGTCTGATTCGTGTCTCTACCCGGTGACTTGCGGGCTCCTGACGGTCAATTCGCGCCGGCGCGGCCCTCCCACGGCCTAAAATTCTCGATCGCCCGCAATAGCACGCGCGCACCGGCGTCCGTGTCCGCCAGATCGACATGCTCGTCGGGATGATGGCTGATGCCGCCGCGGCACCGGACGAAGATCATGGCGACGTCGGCGATAACGATCATGGCCATGCCGTCGTGGCCGGCGCCGCTCGGCAGTTCGAACACGCCAAAACCTTCCGCGGCGACCGCCTGCGCGATCTGCTCCTTGAGCCAGGGCGCACAGGGTGCCGTGCGGTTCTCATGGGTAACGTCGAGCTGGAGCGCGAGTTGCCGGCGCTTCGCGATCGCCTCGATCTGGCGGACGATTTCGGCCACCGCGCGCTTGCGATGCAAGTCGGTCGGCGCGCGCATATCGATGGTGAAGGACACTTCGCCCGGGATGACATTGGTCGCACCGGGCATGGCGCGGATATAGCCGACGGTGCCGACCAGCCCGCTTTCATCGGTGCGGCAGAACTGCTCGATCGCGCCGATGCACTCGGCGGCGCCGGTCAGGGCGTCCCGCCGCAGCGCCATGGGGACCGTTCCGGCGTGACCGGCCATGCCGGTCAGGCGCGCCGCGAGCCGCGTCGCGCCGGCAATGGCGGTGACGACGCCGACAGGCAGGTTCTGCGCTTCCAGCACCGGCCCTTGCTCGATGTGCAACTCGAGATAGGCGAGCAGTTCGCCCCGGGTGCGCGCCGCGGCGCCGAGACGGTCGGGATCGAGGCCGAACTGCACGAGCGCATCGCGGATCGAGACGCCGTCACGGTCGCGCACATTCAGAACACTCTCATCGAAAGTGCCGGCGACCGCGCGGCTGCCGAGCAGCGTCGAGGCAAAGCGCACACCCTCTTCGTCGGCAAAGCCGATTACCTCGATCGCGAACGGCAGGCGCTTGCCGCGGCGGTTGAGGTCGGCGACGCAGGCGATCGCCGTGATCACGCCGAGCGGCCCATCCCATTTGCCGGCGTCGCGCACGGTGTCGTAGTGCGAGCCCAGCATCAGGCAAGGCGCACCCACACGCTCGCCCTCGTAGCGGCCGCAGACATTTCCGATCGCATCGAGATGTGCGCTCATGCCGGCCTCGCGCATCCAGCCGAGGATGAGCTCCGAGGCCGCGCGCAGCTCCTTGCTGAGATAGATGCGGGTGAGCCTGCCCGCCTCTTCCGAGATCCCAGCAAGCTCGTCGATCCGGCGCACGATCTGTTCGCCGAGCGATGCATCTTGAACGGCGCTACCAGCAGCCATCGCGATCAAAGCTTCCATCCTAAGGACCCGCCAAGGAGCAGTCCCGGTGACAATCGATACAAATTCGGTGCCAGCGAAATCGGCGACCGGCGCCCGAGCAAGTCAGCGACTGGTTAGCACGGTTGCCACGGCCGGCAGATCTTCCAGCCAACACTGCACACGCACCAGCCGGTTAAGGTTGCTTAACTCCCTTGCATACAATTAAAAAATACAGCCTAAAAAATAAGCAAAACCTCGTCTGCCCAAGATTCAGACGAACCTCCTTTTATCGTAAAATCAATATCTTAATCCTGAATGCCCCCGCGCTAGCCTCTGGCACGAAGCTTGCGACACCTTGGCTTGGGCTCCGCCAGACCGGCGCAGCCGCCAGAGATTTAAGCGGTTCATCCGCCAAGGGAGCAACCAATGGATTTTGGCAGGATTTCACGACGGCAATTGCTGCAGGGCGGCGCGGCCCTCACCCTCGGCGCCGCAGTCAGCGCCCGTCCGGCCTTCGCGGCCGAGACGACCATCGGCTTCATCTATGTCGGTTCGCGCGACGACTACGGCTACAACCAGGCGCATGCGCAGGGGGCAGCGGCGCTGAAGAAGATCCCGGGCCTGAAGGTCATCGAGGAAGAGAAGGTGCCGGAGACCGACGCGGTCGAGAAGACGATCGAGTCCATGATCAATCTCGACGGCGCCACCCTGCTCTTCCCGACCTCGTTCGGCTATTACAATCCACACATGGTCAAGATGGCCAACAAGTACCCGAAGCTGCGCTTCGAGCACTGCGGCGGCCTCTGGTCCGACAAGGACCCGAAGAACGCCGGCAGCTATTTCGGCTATATCGACGAGGCCCAGTACATCTCCGGCATCGTCGCCGGCTACACGTCGAAGAGCGGCAAGCTCGGCTTCGTCGCTGCAAAGCCGATCCCGCAGGTGCTGCGCAACATCAACGCCTTCACGCTCGGCGCAAGGCTCGCCAATCCGAAGGCCACGACGCAGGTGATCTTCACAGGCGACTGGTCGATGCCGGTCAAGGAAGCCGAAGCCACCAACAGCCTGATCGACCAGGGCGTCGATGTGCTGACCTGCCATGTCGACGGCCCGAAGACCATGGTCGAGAACGCGGCGCGCCGCGGCGCCATGGTCTGCGGCTATCACACCAACCAGTCGGCGCTGGCGCCGAAAGCCTATCTCACCGGCGCCGAATGGAATTGGGAAGTGCTCTATCCGAAGTTCGTCAAGATGATCGCCGCGGGCGAGGTCATCCCGAACTTCTATCGCGGTGGCCTGAAGGAAGAGGTCGTCAAGGTCTCGCCCTATGGCGAGGCGGTCTCGGCCGAGGCGCGCAAGCACGCCGATGACATCAAGGCGAAGCTCGCGGCCGGCAACTACGTCATCTTCAAGGGCCCGATCACCGACAACAAGGGCAACACGGTGATCACGGCCGGCACCGAACGCAGCCAGCAGGATCCCGAGCTCGAGAAGATGGACTATCTCGTCGAAGGCGTGCTCGGGGCGACTTCGTGACGACGGAAGCGGCGGATCCGGTCAGTGCGGTCGGAGCCGTCGCTCCGGCCGCCGATGCGGGATTTCTCCAGCGTCACGGCGCGACCATCGAGTATGTTCTGATCCCGGGCGCGGCGCTCGTCGGCGCGCTCGCATTGTTCGGTGTCTTCGTCGCGCTGTTCGGCAAGAACCCGCTCGATCTCTATTTCTACATGTACCAGGGCGCCTTCGGCACCTGGTTCTCTTGGCAGAACACGCTGACGCGCGCGGCGCCCCTGATCCTCACCGCGCTCTGCACCGCACTGCCGGCGCAGCTCGGCATGGTCATCATCGGCGGCGAAGGCGCGCTTCTGATCGGCGCGCTGTCGGCGACCAGCGCCGCGTTGGCGCTTCAGAGCATGCCGCCGCTCGTCATTCAGATCGCCATGGTCTGCGCCGGCGTGATCGGGGGCGGCCTGTGGATCATGCTGTCAGGCGCGCTGCGTCAGTATCGCGGCGTCAACGAGACCATCTCGAGCCTGCTGCTCGTCTACATCGCGCTGGCGATCCTCAACCATCTCGTCGAAGGCGTGATGCGGGATCCCGCGAGCCTCAACAAGCCGTCGACCCGCGAGATCGGTGCCGTCAACATGATCGGCACCATCCCGGGCACGGACGTGCATTGGGGTCTCGTCTTCGGCCTGGTCGCCGCGGTCGCCGCCTATATCCTGATCTATCACACCGTGTTCGGCTTCGCCGCGCGGGTTGCCGGCGGCAACATCCGCGCCGCGAAGATCGTCGGCCTCGGCGTCGGCAAGCTCATTCTCACCATCTGCTTTCTCGCCGGCGGCGCCGCGGGCCTTGCCGGCATGGTCGAGGTCGCGGCGGTGCAGGGGCGCACCAATGCGAACCTTGCCGCAGGCTACGGCTTCACCGGCATCCTCGTCGCCTTCCTGGCGCGGCAAAATCCGCTCGCGATCATCCCGGTCGCGATCCTGCTCGGCGGCATCAGCGCCAGCGGCGGCCTGTTGCAGCGCCGCCTTGGGCTGCCCGATGCGTCCGTGCTGGTGCTCCAAGGCATCATCTTCGTCTTCGTGCTGGCAAGCGATGCGCTCTACGGCCGCATCGGCTTCTTGAAAGGCAAGTCCTGACATGGCGGACGGATCGATCGGACTCTGGACCGTGCCGCTCGCCGTGCTCGGCGGCGCCATTCGCGTCTCCACGCCGTTCCTGTTCGTGAGCTTGGGGGAATGCATCACCGAGCGCTCCGGGCGCATCAATCTCGGCCTCGAAGGCACGCTGGTGATGGGCGCAATGAGCGCCTACGGCATCTCCTACCTCTCGGGCTCGCCATGGCTCGGCGTGCTCGCCGCCGGCATTACCGGAGCCATGCTCGGTGCACTGCATGCCGGCATCTGCTCGCTGCCGCGCGTCAATGACGTCGCGGTCGGCATCGCCTTGATGCTGTTCGGCACCGGGCTCGCCTTCTATCTCGGCAAGCCGCTGATCGAGCCCACCGCGCCGCGCCTGCCAGCAATCGATTTCGGCTGGTGGAGCGACATCCCGCAGCTGCGCGCGGCGCTGCGCGTCAACGTCCTCTTCCTGATCGGCGTCGCGCTCGCACCGATCCTCTATTGGGCCTTCCGCACCACGCGGTGGGGCCTCCTGATCCGCACCGCCGGCGAGAGCTCGGACGCCGCGCGCGCGATGGGCCACTCGGTGCTGCTGATCCGCCTGCGCGCGACCATGATCGGCGGCTTCCTCGCCGGTATCGGCGGGTCCTTCCTGTCGCTGTTCTATCCCGGAAGCTGGAACGAGGGCCTGTCCTCCGGCCAGGGCATCACGGCCGTGGCACTCGTGATCTTCGCGCGCTGGGATCCCCTGCTCTGCCTGTGGGCCTCGCTCGCCTTCGGCGGCGCCGCGGCACTGGGCCCGGCGCTGCAATCGGTCGGCGTCACCTCCGGCTATCACCTCTTCAACGCCGCGCCCTACATTCTGACGCTGGCGATCATGATCATCACCTGCTCGCCGAAGCGGACGCTGACCGGCGCCCCCGCTGAACTCTCGATCACACGGTAATCCCCGCGCATCCACGAGGTCGTCCATGCCCGAGCGCTATATCAAGTCCGAGCCCTACGCCTGGCCCTACAACGGCGATCTCCGGCCTGCGAACACGGCACTCGTCATCATCGACATGCAGACCGATTTCTGCGGCGTCGGCGGCTATGTCGACAAGATGGGCTATGATCTCTCGCTGACGCGGGCGCCGATCGAGCCGATCAAGAAGCTGCTCGCAGTGATGCGCAAGCAGGGGTTCCACATCATCCATACCCGCGAAGGCCACCGCCCCGATCTGTCCGACCTGCCCGCCAACAAGCGCTGGCGCTCGCGCCAGATCGGTGCCGGGATCGGCGATCCCGGCCCGTGCGGCCGCATCCTGGTGCGCGGCGAGCCCGGCTGGGAAATCATCCCCGAGCTCGCGCCGCTGCCGGGCGAGCCCGTCATCGACAAGCCCGGCAAGGGCTCGTTCTGCGCCACCGATCTGGAGCTGATCCTGCGCGTACGCGGCATCGAGAACATCGTGCTCACCGGTATCACCACCGACGTCTGCGTCCACACCACGATGCGCGAGGCCAACGACCGCGGATTCGAATGCGTGCTGCTACACGATTGCTGCGGCGCGACCGACAAGAGCAACCACGACCATGCCCTGAAGATGATCAAGATGCAGGGCGGCGTGTTCGGTGCGGTCTCGACATCCGATGCCTTTATCGGAACGATCTCGTGATCATCGGCGAGACGCCCCCGCCGTCAGGCGCCTTCGGCGTCGACGCCATCGCCATGACCATGCGCTTCGGCGACTTCCTGGCGCTGGACAACGTCGAGCTGAAGGTGCGCCCCGGCTCCTTCCATGCGCTGCTCGGCGAGAACGGCGCCGGCAAGTCGACGCTCGTCAAATGCATCATGGGCTACTACCACGCGACCGAAGGCGACATCCTCGTCGGTGGCCGCGAGCAGGCGATCGGCAATCCCAAGGATGCCCACGCGCTCGGGCTCGGCATGGTCTACCAGCACTTCACGCTGGTGCCGGCCATGACGGTTGCGGAAAATCTCGTGCTGGCGCGTGACGACGTACCGGCCGTCGTGAATTGGCCGAAGGAGATGAAGGAGCTCGAGGCCTTCCTGGCCCGAATGCCCTTCAAGGTGCCGCTCGGCGCAAAGGTTTCCGACATCTCCGCCGGCGAGCGGCAGAAATGCGAGATCCTCAAGCAGCTCTATTTGAAGCGCCGCTTCCTGATCCTGGACGAGCCGACCTCGGTGCTGACGCCTGCGGAGGCCGACGAGGTGCTCGGCATGCTCCGCGACATGGTCGTGAAGGGCGAGCTGACGATCCTGATGATCACTCACAAGTTCCGCGAGGTCATGGCCTTCGCCGACGAGGTCACGATCCTGCGCCGTGGCAAGCTCGCCGGACACGGCAAGGTCGCCGAGCTCACGCCGGATGCGATGGCCCGCACCATGATCGGCGCGGAGGAGCTGACGGTGCAGCCGCCGCGCACCGGCGAAGCCGGTAAGGCGCGGCTGGAGCTGGCAAAGCTTCGCGCGCTCGACGATGCCGGCGCCATTGCCGTGCACGACGTCTCGCTGACAGTGCGCGCCGGCGAGATCGTCGGCATCGCCGGCGTCTCCGGCAACGGACAGCGCCAGCTCGTCGAGGTCTTGGCCGGCCAGCGCGAGGCCGAGAGCGGCGAGATCCGCGTCGCGGGCGATCCCTATCACGCCAGCCGCGAGGAGATGCGCCGGCACAGAATGTCGCTGCTGCCCGAAGAGCCGCTCAAGAACGCCTGCGTCGGCGGCATGAGCGTCGCCGATAACATCGCCTTCCGCGAATTCGACCGCGCGCCCTTCGCAAGCGGCGGCTGGTGGCTCAACCGCGGCGCCTTCCGCGACGACGCCAGGAAGAAGATCGCACAGTACAAGATCAAGACCCGCACGCCGGAGACGCCGATCTCGGCGCTGTCGGGCGGCAATGTGCAGCGCGCCGTGCTCGCCCGCGAGCTCGCCGGAGACGTCGAGGTGCTGATCGCGGCCAATCCCTGCTTCGGGCTCGACTTCGCGGCTGTGGCGCAGATCCACGCCGAGATCATGGCCGCCCGCAATCGCGGCGCCGCGGTGCTGCTGGTCAGCGAGGACCTCGACGAGCTGCTCGAACTGTCGGATCGGTTGGTGGTAATGTTCCACGGCGAATTCGTGTATGAAGCACGAACCAGCGAGGCCGACCTGACCGTGGTCGGCCGTCACATGGCGGGACATTGACCGCGGAGCAGCGATGAGCGCCGCATCGGAACGCGACCAACAGTTCTTGCGCCTGTCCTTCGCGGTCGCGCGCCGCGCGCTCACCCATGGCAACCATCCCTTCGGCTGCGTTGTGGTCGATGCGGGCGGCAAGGTGCTGATCGAGGCCGAAAACGGCTACATGCCGGACCACGACGGCACCGCGCATGCCGAGCGCCTAGCAGCCACGCAAGCTTGCCGCACGCTCAGCCCCGAGGTGCTGGCGAAGGCGACGCTCTATTCCTCGGCCGAACCCTGCGCGATGTGTGCCGGCGCGATCTACTGGGCCGGCATCGGCCGCGTCGTCTATGGCCTCAGCGAGCACCGCCTGCGCGGTGTCACCGGCAACCACCCGGAAAATCCCACGCTCGACCTGCCTTGCCGCACGGTTTTCGCCAGCGGCCAGCGCCCCACGGAGGTGGTCGGCCCGCTGCTCGAGGATGAGGCCGAAGCGCTGCATGACGGCGTGTGGACGAGGTAAGCTGTGTCGTAGGGTGGGCAAAGCGCAGCGTGCCCACCTATTGCGAACCGTGATTCCGGAGAGATGGTGGGCACGCCGCAACGCGCCTTTGCCCACCCTACGGCAGACGTGCAAATGGCGCCGCGCATTCTCGCGCGACGCCATCCTCAGGTCCGTCCGCCGATCAGAACTTCATGGTGATGCCACCATAAACCGTGGACTCGGTGCAGCTCTTGGTGCTCTGGCCGGTCGCGGCGACTGTGCAGACGCCGGGCATGGCGTTGTGGTCGAGGCCGAACTTGTTCTGCCAGTAGCGATAGGCGACCCAGAGGTCGACGAAGTGCGAGTACTTGTCGCCCCACACCGCCTTCGCGGCATCGAAGGTCAGGCGTATCGGCTCGCTGTTCAGCTCAGTCTTGGACGCCGTGGAGAAGCGGCCGATGCCCGAGAGCGCAGGGAGGCCATTCGAGTCACCCTTCGGCCCGTACCAGCCGGCGCGGCCGCTGATCGACCAGAACTGCATGCTCGGCGGCAGGAAGCCGAGGTCCATGTAGTAGTTGATTTCGACCGCCCAGGTCGGGTTGTAGCTGACATTGCCATCCGAGTTGCAGGCGACGCCCGCGGGCCCGGCGACGAACAGTCCGCACTGGGTGAAGGCATTGTGGTTCGAGAACTCCCAGTACATCAACGGCGCGACGTTGATGTAGCCCTTGTAGGGAAGGTCGAAGGCGAACTGCAGACCGGCGACGACGTCGCGCTTGGCCGGCGCGAGGAAGGTGTTCTCGCTGTTGCCGTCCATACCGACTTCGAACGAGACGTTGTGCAGCGGCCCCATGGTGAAGGCCTTGGTGTTGAACAGCTCGTTCCAGCCGAAGGTCGAGCGGAACAGGCCGTAGATTTCGGTGGCGCCCGCGCAGTTGCCGGCGGCGCCGCTGATGGTCACACCCGGCGCGGTGCAGGGCGAGGCCGGGTCGTTGTGACCCGACTTGAACATCGAGATGGTGAAGAAGTTGGTGCCGTAGGACCACAGGTCGAAGTGGGTGAAGGAATAGACCTGCTTGGCGGTGGTGCCGTTGATGCTGCCATTCGGATTGACGCTCCACATGCCGGGATCAGTGCCCTTGGGCATCCAGGAGAACGTCACGCGGTTATCGATCACGAGGAAGAACGGAAGATCGGCCGGCTTCTTGGCGGCCTTGACCGGTAAATCCGCCGCGAGAGCTGGGCCACCATTGGCCAGCGTAGCAAGTGACAGCATCGTTGCTGCCATTGCCATGTAACGAAACGACATTCTGAAGACCCCCAAGTTTGACAATTAGAAATGACCGCCCTTGGGTGCGACACTTGCGCCGATATCCCGGAGTGAGAAGCCTCATCTTTTTCCAGGGCGTGCCGTATGTTTCGGCAGCACGCAGCGTCTCATCGCGGATTTGCAGGCGTCACGCGCGCTGCTTGCGTGCGCTTGACGCATGCTCGTTGCCGAACATTCCCGTTTGGTTTTTTCGGTCTTTTCTAGGCGTCGCGCGAAGCATCGATCGCGCAGTACGGCGGTCGCTTTCGCGTCGTGGCGATGCATGCAGGGATGGCGACGCTGCTGCTCAACTTCTCGTCAAGCCTGCACAGCGGGTTCCGATTTGGTTTGAACCGTCACAAAATTGCAACAGGCGCGGCCCGTCTCGGCGATCGCGGCAGCCTTCCAGACCACAACTGGCCGCCTTTCCCGCTCCCTGACATGGACACGCCTCGCGAACGCCGGCGCCTGCCAAAGCGTTGAGCAAGGGATGGCGCTTTTTCACATCTTACGCGGCAGTTCAAACTAGCCCACAATTGAGGCAACTCACCCCCTGCAAGTGTACCAGCGCATGTTAGACCCGACGCCCAACGGCCTGCATTCCGGCGAACCGCCGCTGCTTCAGACGCGCGGGCTCACCAAGCGCTATGGTGATTTCGTCGCCAACGACTCTATCGACATCGAGATCCGGCCCGGGGAGATCCATGCGCTGCTCGGCGAGAACGGCGCCGGCAAGTCGACGCTGGTCAAGGCGATCTACGGGCTGATCCAGCCCAGCGCCGGCGAGATTAGCTGCCAGGGTCGGCCGATCGTCCTGTCCGGTCCCTCGGACGCACGCCGCCGCGGCATCGGCATGGTGTTCCAGCACTTCTCGCTGTTCGACAATCTCACCGTCGCCGAGAATGTCGCGCTCGGCCTCGACGGGAGTGAGTCCTTCAAGGACATGTCGGCGCGGCTCGCGCAGGTGTCGAAGACCTACGGCCTCCCGCTCGATCCCAAACGCGAGGTCTGGCAATTGTCAGTCGGCGAACGCCAGCGCATCGAGATCGTCCGCGCGCTGATGCAGGATCCGAAATTCCTGATCCTGGACGAGCCCACCGCGGTGCTGACGCCGCAGGAGGCCGATCAGCTCTTCATCGTGCTGGAACGGCTCAAGGCTGAGGGCCGCGCCATCCTCTACATCAGTCACAAGCTCGACGAGGTGAAGCGGCTCTGCGACACCGCCACCATCCTGCGCGCCGGGAGGAAGGTCGCGACCTGCAACCCACGGCTCGAGACCGCGGCCTCGCTGGCGCGCATGATGGTGGGTAGCGAGATCAAGGAAGTGAGGGCCGCGGCCGGCCGGCAGACCACGGTGCCGCGGCTGGTCGTCAACGATCTCTGGCTGGCGCCAGCCGAGGCGCATGGCGTGCGGCTCGAACACGTCTCGTTCGAATTGAAGGGCGGTGAGATCCTCGGCATCGCCGGCGTGGCCGGCAACGGGCAGGACGAGCTGTTCGCCGCGCTCTCCGGCGAGCGACTGTCGAAAGACCCGGGCACCGTGGTGATCGAAGGCATCGCCGCCGGCCATCTCTCGATCACCGGGCGGCGCAAGCTGGGCGCGGCGTTCGTGCCGGAGGAGCGGCTCGGCCACGGCACCGCGCCGCGCATGAAGCTGTCGGAGAATGCGTTGCTCACCGGCCACGCCGCGAGCCGCATGGTTCGTCACGGCTTCATCGACACCGCAGCGACACTGAAGACCGTCGACAAGGCGACCGAGACGTTCGACGTGCGCAAGGCCAAGCGCGATCCGGAAGCGGCAAGTCTCTCCGGCGGCAATCTGCAGAAATTCATCGTCGGTCGCGAGATCCTGCGCAACCCGGCGGTGCTGGTGGTGAGCCAGCCCACTTGGGGCGTCGACGCCGGCGCGGCCGCCGTGATCCGCCAGGCACTGCTTGATCTGGCGACGGAGGGCGCAGCGGTGCTGGTCACGAGTCAGGACCTCGACGAGCTCGTCGAAATCACCGACCGCATCGCCGTGATGTTCCACGGACGGCTGTCGGTGCCGCTGCCGACCCGCGAAGCCACGCGCGAAAAACTCGGCCTGTTGATGGGCGGCAGCAGTCTGGAGCCGAAGGAGGCCGTGCATGCAGCTGGTGCTTGAGAAGCGTGCCGAGCGCTCTGGCAGGATCGCGCTGGTCTCTCCCCTGATCGCGATCGGATTGACGCTTCTGACCATGGTGATCCTGTTCGCGATCCTCGGTAAGAATCCGCTGCTCGCGCTCGATGCGTATTTCATCGCGCCGCTGACCGACGGCTATTCGCTGCAGGAGATCGCAGTGAAGGCGACGCCGCTGGTGATGATCGCGATCGGGCTGTCGCTGTGCTATCTCGCCAACGCCTGGAACATCGGCGCCGAGGGGCAATTCCTCATCGGTGCGGTGGCCGGAAGCTGGATCGCGGTGAAGACACAAGGCACCGATGCCGGGGCCTGGGTGCTGCCGGCCATGCTGCTGCTCGCAGCCGTCGCGGGCGCGCTCTACGCGCTCATTCCGGCAATCTGCAAGGTGAAGTTCGGCGCCAGCGAAATCCTGACCAGCCTGATGCTGGTCTATGTCGCCGACCTCCTCCTCGACTACCTCGTGCGCGGGCCCTGGCGCGATCCGCACGGCTTCAACTTCCCGACCACGGCGGAATTCGATCCGGTGGCAACCGTTCCCCTGCTGTTCGAGGGTGGCCGGCTGCATCTCGGTTCCATCATCGCGCTGTTGGTGGCTGCTGCGGCGGCGATCCTGCTCGGGCGTACCATCAAGGGATTCGAGATCCGTGTGGTGGGCGCGGCGCCACGCGCGGCGCGGTTCGGCGGCTTCAACGCCAACCAGCTGGTCATCCTGACCTTCGCGGTCTCCGGCGCACTGGCGGGCCTCGCCGGCATCATCGAGGTCGCTGGTCCCGTCGGACATCTCCAGCCCGGCATCTCGCCCGGCTATGGCTTTACCGCGATCATCGTCGCCTTTCTCGGCCGGCTGAACCCGGTTGGAATACTAATTGCAGGTCTGTTCCTCGCATTGACCTTTATCGGCGGCGAGCAGGCCCAGATCGCAATGAAGATCCCGTTGGACGTCACCAAGGTTTTCCAGGGCATTCTGCTGTTCTACGTGCTCGCCTGCGATTCCCTCATTCTCTACCGTTTCCGGCTGGTCTTCTCGAACCGTCAGGTGACCCGTGGAGCTGGTTGAGGCCATCATCCTGTCGGTGCTCGCCGCTTCGACGCCGCTGCTGATTGCGGCGACCGGCGAGCTCCTGACCGAGCGCTCCGGCGTGCTCAATCTCGGCGTCGAGGGCATGATGATCATGGGCGCGGCCTGCGGCTTTGCCGGCGCCTGGCTGAGCGGCTCGATCCTGGTCGGCGCGCTCTGCGGCATCGTCGCGGGGACCCTGATGTCACTGATCTTCGCGCTGATGGCGCTCGGGCTCGCCGTCAACCAGGTTGCGACCGGCCTCGCGCTGACCATCCTCGGCGTCGGCCTCTCCGGCCTGATCGGCGCCGGTTTTGTCGGCGAGCGCATCACTCCGGCTGCGCATCTCGACATTCCCGGCCTCACGGATATCCCCTTCATCGGCCACGTGCTGTTCGGCCAGGACGCCTTCGTCTATCTCTCGCTGGCGTTGATCGTCGGCGTGTGGTGGTTCCTGTACCGCACCCGGCCGGGCCTGATCCTGCGCGCCTGCGGCGACAACCACCTCTCCGCGCATGCGCTCGGCTATCCCGTGCTGCGCATCCGCACCCTGGCCGTGATGTTCGGCGGCGCCTGCGCCGGGCTTGCCGGCGCTTATCTGCCGCTCGCCTACACGCCGTTCTTCATTCCCGGCATGACCGCCGGTCGCGGCTGGATCGCCCTGGCGCTGGTCGTGTTCTCATCCTGGCAGCCGGGGCGGCTTGTCGTCGGCGCCTATTTGTTCGGCGCGGTGACGATCCTGCAACTGCACGCGCAGGGCTGGGGCGTCGGCATTCCCTCGCAGTTCATGTCGGCGCTGCCGTATCTCGCGACCATCATCGTTCTGGTCCTGCTGTCCCGCGCGCGCACCGGTGGCTCGACCGCGCCGGCCGCACTCGGCACCGTATTCGTGCCCGACCGCTGATTTTTTCCGTAGCGTGCGCGAAGGGGGCGCGCATGGTGCGGATCGTGGCTTTCCCCGACTGTTTGGAGATTGATGATGAGGAAAACACTTCTTGCGCTGGCTGCCGGGCTTCTGCTTGCCGGGAGCGTCGGTGCAGCCTCTGCCGCCGACAAACTGAAGGTCGGTTTCATTTATCTCGGTCCGATCGGCGATCTCGGCTGGACCTATCAGCATGAGCTCGCCCGCCAGGCGCTGGTGAAGGAGCTCGGCGACAAGATCGAGACGACCTATCTCGAGAACGTCCCCGAAGGTCCCGACGCGGAACGCGCGATTGAGCAGCTCGCCCGCGCCGGCAACAAGCTGATCTTCACCACCTCGTTCGGCTACATGGATCCGACGCTGAAGGTCGCCAAGAGATTTCCGAACGTGCATTTCGAGCACGCCACCGGCTACAAGCGCAACCCGAACATGTCGACCTATTCGGCGAGATGGTACCAGGGTCGCTACATCCAGGGCCTGATCGCGGCCAAGATGTCGAAGTCAGGCGTGCTCGGCTATATCGGCTCGTTCCCGATTCCCGAGGTCGTCTCCGGCATCAACGCGACGATCCTCGCGGCGCAGACCATCAACCCGAACATCAAGGTCAAGATCATCTGGGCCAACACCTGGTTCGATCCGGGCAAGGAGGCCGATGCTGCCAAGGCGCTGATCGACCAGGGCGCTGACATCATCATGCAGCACACGGATTCGCCGGCGGCGATGCAGATCGCCAGCGAGCGCGGCAAGCTCGCCTTCGGCCAGGACTCCGAGATGATCAAGTTCGGGCCGAAGACGCAGCTGACCTCGATCCTAGACACCTGGGGCCCCTATTACATCGCCCGCGTCAAGGCCGAGCTCGACGGCACCTGGAAGTCGGAGGATAGTTGGGGCGGCCTCGACAGCCACATGTTCGCGATGGCGCCGTACACCAACATGCCCGACGACGTGAAGAAGATGGCCGAAGACGCCCAGGCGGCGATCACGGCCGGCAAGCTGCATCCGTTCAAGTGCCCGATCGTTGGGCAGGACGACAAGCCGATCGAGTGCAAGGGCGGCGATCATCTCGACGACGGCCAGATCCTCGGCATGAATTTCTACGTCAAGGGCATCGACGACAAGCTTCCCGGCAAGTAGCACGCTTCTTGCTTGGGGAATTCACCTGCTCCTCCCAGAGGAGGTTCGAGGGGGTAGCCACAAGCACCCGGCACTTGTGGTTGCCCCCTCTTCTATCCTGCCAGCATCGCGCGTGCCGCCGCACTGTGGCGGCGGATGAGACCGGCGACGTCCAGTCCCGGTATCGCGCCATCGACCACGGCCCATTTGCCCGCGACCATCACCCGGTCGGCCCGGTGCGCGCCACACAGCACGAGCGCGGCCAAGGGATCGCCATGGCCGGAGAAGCGCAATTCGTCGAGCTTGAACAGCGCCAGATCAGCCGCCTTGCCGACGGCGATCTCGCCGAGCTCGGGACGGCCGACGCAGGCCGCCGAACCCTTGGTGGCCCAGCGCAGCGCGTCCTTGTGGCTGACCTTGGTCACGCCGTAACGTGCCCGCTGCAGCAGGAACGCCGCGCGCACCTCCTGCATCAGGTTCGACGCATCGTTGGAGGCGGGGCCGTCGACGCCGAGCCCGATCCCGACGCCGGCCTCCTCCATCTCGCAGACCGGGCAGCAGCCGGATGCGAGAAGCTGGTTGCTGCAAGCACAGTGGCTAATCGCTGTCCCTGCCCTGCCGAGCCGCTTCATCTCGTCGGCGTTGAAGAAGATGCCGTGCGCGAGCCAGGTCCGCGCATTGAGCCAGCCGCACTGCTCGAGATAATCGAGCGGACGGCAGCCATGCATTTGCAGGCAGAACCGGTTCTCGTCCTCGGTCTCGGCGAGATGGGTGTGCAGGCGCACGTCGAGCTTGTCCGCGAGCTCGGCGGTGGCGCGCATGAGAGACGTCGTCACCGAAAAGGGCGAGCACGGCGCGAGCGCGATCTGCACCATCGCATCTTCGCCGCGCTGGTGATGTTGGGCGACAACGCGGGCGCTATCTGCCAGAATCGTGTCCTCGTCCTGCACGACGCTGTCCGGCGGCAGGCCGCCGTCGCGCTGGGACAGGTTCATCGAGCCGCGCGTGAGCAGCACCCGCACGCCGAGCCGTCTGGCCACCGCAACCTCGATGTCGACGGCGTCTTCGAGCCCGGCCGGAAACACGTAATGATGATCCGTCGTGGCGGTGCAACCGGAGAGCAGGAGCTCGGACATCGCCACGGTGACGCCGAGTTCCAGCGATTCCGGCGTGAGCTTCGCCCACACCGGATAGAGAGCCTGGAGCCAGGGAAACAGCTCCCGGTCCATCGCCGCCGGCAACGCTCGCGTCAGCGTCTGGTAGAAATGGTGATGCGTGTTGATGAGGCCGGGCAGCACGACGTGCTCGCCTGCGTCGAACACCGCGACATCGGCGGTGGCGGGCTGAGCGCCCGCCGGCACGAGCTCGACGATCCGGCCATCCCTGACCACGATCCCGCGCTCCGCACCGTCGGCGAGGATGGCCAGAGGATCCCTGATCCAGATCGGCTTGGCGTCGCTCATGATCCATTTCTCCTCACATCCGCGTATGACGGGCCTGCAAGGCGAGGGCCAGCAGGTTCGCGGAGGTCTTGCTACTTGTTGTTGCCAGTTGGCGCCGGTCTTGCAAGACTTTCCCGCAAGTAACGCATCCGGTCGAGGCTGGCCTGGCCATGGACTTGAACACCATCACGACTGTCGCCCATCCCGGGAGTCGCGCCCAACTGCCCGTTTGGACGGCAGGTGATGCTTGGCTTGCGGGCGGCACGTGGCTGTTCTCGGAACCGCAGACCCACCTCTCGCGCTTGATCGATCTCACCGATTTGAGATGGCCGGCGCTGACGATCACCGACACGCATCTTTCGATCGCCGCCACCTGCACCATCGCCCAGCTCGATGCGCTCGTGTGTCCGCCCGATTGGATCGCGGCGCCGCTGATCAACCAGTGCTGCCGCGCCTTCCTCGCCTCCTTCAAGATCTGGAAGACGGCGACTGTCGGCGGCAATCTCTGCATGTCGCTGCCGGCGGGGCCGATGATCTCCCTCACCTCTGCGTTCGGCGGCGTCTGCACCATCTGGAAAGCCGGCGGCGGCGAGCAGAAGATTCCCGTCGTCGAGTTCGTCACCGGCAACCAGCGCAACCGCCTGACAGCGGGCGATCTCTTGCGCCAGATCGATATCCCGCTTCCCGCGCTGACGCGACGCTCGGCCTTTCGCCAGATCTCGCTGACGCCGGTCGGCCGTTCGGCGGCGCTTCTGATCGGCAGCCTCGATCCCGCCGGCGCGCTGGCGCTGACGGTGACCGCATCGACGGTGCGCCCGATCCGGATCTCCTTTCCGAAGCTGCCCGATGCAAGCGCGCTTCGCGACGCGATTGCAGAGCACATCGCTGATGACCTCTACCACACCGACGTCCACGGCAATCCGTTCTGGCGCAAGCACATGACGCTGCGACTCGCCGAGGAGATCCGCGGTGAACTGCTCGATATGGCGCGGCCATGAGTTACGAGGTCAACGGCAAGTCGTTTTCGCAGACGCCGCGCGCCGGCCAGTGCCTGCGCACCTTCCTGCGCGAGCTCGGCCAGTTCGGCGTGAAGAAGGGCTGCGACGCCGGCGATTGTGGCGCGTGCACCGTGCTGCTCGACGGCGAGCCGGTGCATAGCTGCCTGATCCCGGCCTTCCGCGCCGGGGGCCGCGCGATCACCACGATCGAAGGACTTGGCGGCGACCGTGGCGCGCATCCGATGCAGCGGGCGTTCCTCGATGCGCAGGGCTTCCAATGCGGCTTCTGCACCGCCGGCATGATTCTCACCTGCGCCACACTGAATCAGGCCCAGCGCACCGATCTCGGCGCTGCGCTGAAGGGCAACATCTGCCGCTGTACCGGCTATCGCTCGATCGAGGACGCGCTTGACGGCACGAGCAACGTCGATGACATGGTCGAGGCCGGCGTCGCATTCGGCCGCAGCCTGCCGGCGCCCGCCGGCCCGGACGTCGTACGCGGCAAGGCGCGCTACACCTTCGACATCGCCACCGAAGGCCTCTTGCACATCAAGCTGCTCCGCTCGCCACACGCGCACGCCAAAATCGTCGCGATCGACGCATCGGCCGCGCTGGCTGTTCCCGGCGTGCATGCGGTGCTGACGCATGAGGATGCCCCGCCCGCACTGTTCTCGACCGCGCGGCATGAGAAGGACTGGATGGATCCGGATGACACGCGCGTCCTCGACGACACCGTCCGCTTCATCGGGCAGAAGGTCGCTGCCGTTATCGCCGAAAGCGATGCCGCCGCCGAAGAGGCCTGCCGCCGGCTGAAGGTCACCTACGACATCCTGCCCGCTGTGATCGATCCGGAGCAGGCGACCGCCCCCGGGGCGCCGATCATCCATCCCGACCGGACCACCGCAAATCGCGTCGCCGACGCACAGCGCAACATCGTTGCCGAACGGCACGCCGAGTTCGGCGATGTTGCTGCCGCGCTGGCAGCCTCCGCCGTCATCTATGAAGGCACATTCACGACACAACGCGTGCAGCATGCGGCGCTGGAGACCCATGGCGGCCTCGCCTGGCTAGACGAAACCGGCGTGCTCAACATTCGCTCCTCGACGCAGGTGCCGTTCCTGACCCGGCGCACGCTGGCGGATATTTTCGGTCTTCCCGCCGACAAGGTCCGCGTATTCTGCGAACGCGTCGGCGGTGGCTTTGGCGGCAAACAGGAGATGTTCGTCGAGGACATTCTGGCGCTCGCCGCGCTGAAGACCGGGCGCCCGGTGAAGCTCGAGTTCACCCGCGAGGAGCAGTTCATCGCCACGTCGACGCGGCACCCGATGCGGATTCACGTCAAGGCCGGCGCCGACGCAAATGGCAAGCTGACCGCGTTGCAGCTCAACGTGCTCTCCAACACCGGCGCCTACGGCAATCACGCCGGCCCCGTGCTGTTCCACGCGGTGGCGGAAAGTTTTGGCGTCTACAATTGCCCGAACAAGAAGGTCGATGCGGTCGCGGTCTACACCAATACGGTACCGGCGGGCGCGTTTCGCGGCTACGGCCTGCCGCAGTCGCTGATTGCCATGGAAGCCGCGATCGACGAGCTCGCACGACAGCTCGGCATCAGCCCCTACGAGATGCGCCGTCGCAATATCGTCAAGCCCGGCGATCCCATGCTGTCGCCGCCGCCGTCCGACTATCACGACGTGCTCTATGGCTCCTACGGGCTCGACCAGTGCCTCGACCTCGTCGAGCGCGCGATGAGGGCGGATACGCCAAAGCCCGACCTCTCGCCGGAGTGGCTGATCGGGGAAGGCATCGCGCTGACCATGATCGACACGGTGCCGCCGGCCGGCCACGTCGCGGACGCCGCGATCGCGCTCAACGACGACGGCAGCTTCGATCTCACCGTCGGCACCGCCGAGTTCGGCAACGGCACCAGCACCGTGCACCGTCAGATCGCAGCCACGGTGCTCGCGACCACGGTCGACAGAATCCGCTTGCGCCAGTCCGACACCGCTCATGGCGGACACGATACCGGCGCCTATGGCAGCGCCGGCGTCTTCGTCGCCGGCAAGGCAACGCACGCCGCGGCCATGCAGCTTGCGACCGAGTTGACGGCAGCCGCTGCCGAGGCCTGGTTATGCGACGCCGGGGCTTGCGTACTCGAGGACGAGGCCGTCGTCAGCGGCGTCCGGCGGATGCCATTCACCGAGCTGGCAGCGATTGCGCGCGAGCGTGGCCGGCCGCTCGCGGCCAGCGGCAATTCCGGGGGCACGCCGCGCTCGGTTGCCTTCAACGTGCAGGGCTTTCGCGTGGCCGTGAACAAGGGCACCGGCGAGCTCAGGATTCTACGCAGCGTCCAGGCGGCAGATGCCGGCCGCGTCGCCAATCCCATGCAGTGCCGCGGCCAGGTCGAGGGCGGCGTGGCGCAGGCGCTCGGCGCGGCACTCTTTGAGGAGATGGTGATCGATGCGGACGGCCGCGTCGCCAACCCAAGGTTCCGCGACTACCACCTGCCCTCCTTCGCCGACGTCCCGCGCACCGAGGTGTTCTTCGCCGACACGTCCGACACGGTCGGTCCGATGGGAGCGAAGTCGATGAGCGAGAGCCCATACAACCCCGTCGCCGCAGCGCTCGGCAACGCGATCGCCGATGCGACGGGCATCCGCTTCACGTCGACGCCGTTCAAGCCTGACCGGCTGTTCCCGGCGCTGCACGAGAAGTTCGGATCCTAGCTTCCGCGATAGGTTGCGTAGCTCCAGGGCGTGACCAGCAGCGGCACGTGATAGTGGCCTTCGGGCTCGCTGATCGCAAAGCGCAGCGGGATCTCGTCGAGGAACGGCGGATCGGACATCGGCACGTTGCGCTCGGCGTAATATTTGCCGACGCTGAAGCGCAGCTCGTAGCGACCGATCGGCAGGGGGCGGCCGCTGATCAGGGGAGCATCGGTACGCCCGTCATGGTTGGTGACGGCACGCGTGATCACGCGGCTTTCGCCGAGGCTCGCGAGCTCGACCAGCTCGACCGCGATGCCAGATGCGGGCTTGCCGCTGTGATTGTCGAGCACATGAGTCGAGAGCCGGCCGTGCACTTTGAGCTTGTCATCGGCGGCGACGAGCTGATCGAGCCGCAGCGCGGCGATGCGGCAGATCTCCTCGATCGCACGCCGCGTCTCGGTCTTGGCAATGTTGGAAAGCCGCGTCTCGAAATCGCGCAGGATGGAATCCTTGCTGTGACGGCGCACGCAGACGATATAGGGGAAGCCGAATTTGACGCGATAGGCTTTGTTGACGCGCTCGAACGCCGCGTATTCCGCCTCTGACAGCCGGTCAAGACCGGCGCTGTTCTGCTCGGCGTTCGACTCGGCGGTGAGCCCCGCCGCACGCTGTGTCTTGTCCGCGAGGTCGGGATGCGCGCGGATCAGCGCCAATTGCGCGTCGGGTTCAGCACTCTGGATCGCCGCCTTGATCGCATCGAACAATTGATTGATGCCGGCGAATGGACGACGCGCGGCCAATTGCTCGGCAATCCACGGCGAATATTCGACGACATTGGCGAGCGCGGCCACGAACTCGGCCTCGCTCGCGGCATTGAGATCGGACAGGGCGACCTGCGACATTGCTTCCTCAGCCGATCTCGAACGCGCCTTCGGCGAGATGCGCGTGCTTGTCGTGCCAATGCTGCGCGATCTGCAATCGCGTCGGCACCCAGACGCGATCGTGCTTGCCGATATAGTCGAGGAAACGGATCAGGCCCGCGGCGCGGCCGGGACGGCCGGCGAGCCGGCAGTGCAGCCCCACCGACATCATCTTCGGCGCGGTCTCGCCTTCGACATAGAGCACGTCGAAGGCGTCCTTCAGGTAAGTGAAGAACTGCTCACCTTCCGCAAAGCCTTGCGGGTTGATGAAGCGCATATCGTTGGCATCGAGCGTGTAGGGAATGACGAGCTGCCTGCCGTTCGTCCCCCTGACCCAGTAGGGCAGATCGTCGGCATAGGAGTCGCAGAGATAGAGGAAGCCGCCCTCCTCCATCAACAGGCGGTTGGTGTTGATCGAGGAGCGCCCGGTGTACCAGCCGAGCGGCCGCGAGCCGGTGGCTTCGGTGTGAACACGGATCGCCTCCGCGATCTCGGCGCGCTCCTGCGCCTCGGTCATGTCCTTGTGCTCGATCCATTTGAGGCTGTGGCTCGCAATGTCCCAGCCCGCCTCTTTCATCGCCGCGACGATTTCCGGATTGCGCTTCAGCGCGGTGGCGACGCCGAACACGGTCGTCGGCCATTTCCGTTCGTCGAACATCCGCCACAGCCGCCAGAAGCCGGCGCGCGAGCCATATTCGAACATCGATTCGATGTTGGCGTGGCGCTGGCCCGGCCAGGGCTGCGCGCCGAGCACGTCGGACAGGAACGCTTCCGAGGCGCGGTCGCCGTGCAGGATGTTGTTCTCGCCGCCTTCCTCGAAATTGACGACGAACTGCACCGCGACCCGCGCATTGCCCGGCCATTGCGGATGCGGCGGGTTGCGGCCGTAGCCGCGAAGATCGCGCGGGTAGCGTGGCTCCTGCAACTCAGACTTCCTCGAAGCGGATCGGAAGGGCGCCCTTCCACAGCACGCTCTTGCCGAGAGTGGCGAGATTTTCCAGGCCCGAGGTCAGGGTGATGAAATGGTTGCCGGCGAGCTGGCCCATCTTGCTCGCGAAGTGCACGCCGCCATAGGCGAGCAGGATCTCGGTCTCGCTGATGCCGCCGGGATAGAGAATGATGTGGCCGGGCGCGGGATAGCTGGTGTGGTTCTCGTAGCCGACGCCGAAGTCGAGATCGCCGAGCGGCATCCACACGCCCTCGCCGCTCCAGCGCACATGGATGATGTGGCTCTCGAACGGCATGGCCTTGCGGAACGCGGCGACGGTCTTGGGCGCAAGCTGCTCCTCGAAGCGGGCATCGAAGGTGAAATCGCCGGCGCGGATAACGAGTTTGCTCATCTCATCTCTCTGGGTCGGAGGGCTTTGGCCCTCCAAGGGAACTTTCAAGCAAAGAGCATTCCGGACCGGCGCGCGCAAGTGCCGCGGCCCCGTCACCTGCGGTCGTAGGACCAGCCGAAAATCCCGCTTCGCCGCACTTCCGGCTCCGGCTCGGCAACCGGCGGCGGCGCCTCTTTCAGCTCCGCCTGTGGAGGCGGCGCCGGAAGGTGCTCGCATGTCATGGCGTAGACCAGCTTGCCGTCTGCGGTACGTCCGATCGGGGCGCAGGGGTCGGGTCGCGCCGCCGTATTCTTCGGCGTCAACTTGACTTGCGCCACGGCCGGCGACGCCATCAACAACAGGACCAGCAGATATCTCGATATCATTGTCGCTCGAAACCTCGGATCGTCCCATTCAACCGGATTGCGCGGGTCAAGTCCATCGGCGGCGCGGGCGCAATTGCCGAATATTTAGCCGCGACCAAAAGATTTGCTCGCTCCATCGTGATGGCGCCTGCCGTCATAGTCCGCAGCACACATCGCCATCTCAGCCGCGAGGACGCACGCGAGACAGTCCGCTCGCAACCAACGTGTCATCACGGGAGAAACGACAATGCGAATGACCTTGACCATCCTCGGCGCCACGCTGATCGCCGCAATCACAATCCACGCGGCCGCGGCAAGCGGCCGCCATCACACCCGCAAGGCGAAACCCGCCCCCATCACCCAGTCGATACGTGACTCCAACGCCGCGCTGTGGCCGTCACAGCCGACCGAGCCCGACTGGTCGCGCTACGCCAACGGCGCAATGTCGGCGCCCGCGGGGCGGTGATGCGAGAGGCGCGATGCTTTGGCCGTAGTGAGGCATCCCGCCGGACTCTCGGATGTCGCCCTGGCGAAAGCCGGGACGACATTGGCTGCACATGAACCGCAACTGCCCCAACGTTGCCATTGCGAGCCGGCATCGGCTACGCAGGCACTGCCCTGTTTGATGGCGCAACGGTCAGTAGGGCTGATAATAGCCCGGACCGCCATAGTAGCCCGGACCGCCATAGTAGCCGTAGCCGGGACCATAGTAGTGCCGCGGGCCGCCGTAGTAATAATTGTCTTCGTAGTATTCGCGGCGCTGGCTCTCCGCGATCGCCCCCGCGATAATGCCGGTCGCCGCGCCCATGAAAGCGAGACCCGCCGCACTTGGACCCCGACGATAATAGCGGTGGCGGCGGGCGGCGCTGAAGTCGGTCGCCGCGGATGCATTCGAGCTCGCAGCAACCGCTTTACGTGGCGAGGTCGCCGTCGAGGGCGATGCGGAGGCCGCAACCAGGGCGAGGCTTGCGAACGCGGCTAGGACGGTGTTGTGGCCAACTCTGAAATTCATGGGTCCATCGCGCATCTGAGGGTCCTCTGTTCTCGCCCAAAGCAGAGATAGGAAAACGACACGTAACGCGCAAACCATTGAGATGGTTTCTTGATCGCGGCAATCTGCCACGCTTTGAACGATTGTAAACCGAACAACCAAGTCCAGCTTGATCGATTCAACCTGAGTGGATAATGAACAGCCGCGCCGTTTTTCGGTCGCCGTAAGCGTTTCACGTGAACCAACGCATCAACCGACGCCGTCGGGATCGATGCAATTCTAAGGGTTCAACGTGACCGACGCGTCCTTTTCCTCAAGAGAAACAGATGATTGCGGTTCGCAAACTGCCGGCGCGCTACGCGCCGATCGTCATGCCATTTGTGCTTTCCATCCTTATGACGGCCGTGGTGTCGATCATTTCGACACTGAGGAGCCTCGGGCCGACGCCTGCCTTCCTGGCCACCTGGCCAGGCGCCTGGGCGCTGTCGTGGCTCGTCGCCTTTCCGACGTTGCTCGTGGTCCTGCCAATGGTCCGCCGGATCGTGGCATGCCTCGTCGTGCCTTCACCTCAAGCAGGCCAATAGCCGGCACGGACGGCGGCGCAAAGCCGCCGTCCTGCTTCCATGATTGCTCGACACTTCGCGCCGTCGCGACACCGTCCGCGACCTCTGGAATGAGGGGGCAACGTCTAGGCCCGGTAGTTCCAGTATTTTCGGAGCGCGTCGCCCGTGGCCTGAAGATCGAAGCGCTGATCCGGCGTGAGCTGCTGCACGATCAGGCCGAACATGTCGTTGAGGATCGAGCGCTTGCTGCCGAAATAGGAATGGCGCAGCCCGACGAGGCTGGTATCGACCAGCGAGGCGTCGATCGTATCGACGCCGTCGACGACCAGCAGCGCCGGGCCGGCTTCGCCCGCCCGCGGATAGCCGTGCACCAGTCTCGAGGCCATCAGCGCGACGTCGCTTGACGACGCATAGAGCGTGCAGCGGCGCGCGCAGCCCTTGAACTTCTCGGCGAGCTGGACGAAGCGGTCGCGGCCGATGTCGGGCGCAGCAAAGATGACCTGGCACAGCGTCGCGGCGCCGGGCGGCAATTGCCAGGACCTGACGCGCTCGAGCGTGTTGATGAGCGCGCGGTTGCCCATGCTGTGGGCGATGACGTGAACCTCGCGGGCGCCGATCTCGGTCAGCGCAAGCCGGAAAAACGCCTCGAAATGCTCGCGCGACCATTCGATCGTGTCTTCATCCACCGTGTACTGCTTCGGGTCCGCCGCCGACGCCCAGCTATACAGAAGGGTCCTGCCGGCGAATTTCAGATCGACGGAAATCTGCGCGGCACGCCGCGCCGCATCCTCGAACGACACGTTGTAGCCGTGCACGAAGATGAGAACGTCGCGCTGGTCGGCCGCAGCGAGCGAGCCCGCCAAGCTGGCGGTGAACACATCCCGGCCGAGCATTTCGACCGCCATCAGGATCACATGCTTCTCGGGATCTTGCGAGAATTCGAGACGCCACCAGCTCGGCCCGGTCAGCTCACCGACGTTGCGGCCGCGCGTCGGCACGCTGACCTCTGCGATCCCGAAGGCCGGCCCTGCGCGGCGGCCCGTATAGTAGTTCGCCGGCGTGTCGTCGCCGCGCGCGCGATCGGTGCCATAGAAGACGGGAATCTTGACGATGCCGGTGACGTCGTCGGTGCTCGGCCGGACGATCTGCGTGGGACCGGTCGGCGGGACGCGGCCGCGGCGGATTATGATTTCGGGACCGAATGTGGGTGCCGGTGGCCGCACCGCGCGCTCGACGAGCTCTGCAGCCGGCGCCTCCGCGAGCAGCCGTTGGACCAGCGCATCGAGCGTGCGACGAAGCTCGACCAGGTCGTCGCCGCGGCCGGCTCGTCCGGCGAGCTCCAGCAACTCTTCGCTGTAGGCCGGCCATTTGTCGCCAAGCAGATCCTTCAACCCGGGCCCGAGGTCGAGCAAAGCGATCAACAGGCGCAGCGTCTCGGACATCGCGCATCCCTCGTCAGCGGGGCCGGCCAGGGACATGGCCCGGCGGAGCCACTAGCCTAGAGGTTGCAGAGAATCTGGCAAGTCCGCCGCGCGTGCGGCCTATCGCCATCGCGATGGATGTCCGGCCGGACGTCGCTACAACAGCGCGCCGCTATCGATCGCGCCTATTGTTGTGCGGATCGCAGCTGCAGCGGAGCCGGCTGCCGCACCGTGGCATGCGGTGACGGCGTTGCCGGCGCCGGCTTGCGCGTCGTGGCTGCAGGCGGGCGTGGCGCAGGCACGGGCGCTGCGCTCGTCTTCTGCCCCGCATTCGCCCGGTCGGGCGTTTTCCCGGCGACCTCGGGCGTCTTGTTGTCCGGCGTCTTGGCGACAAGCCGTGCCATTTGTTCCTGGCCTGCCTTCAACTCATCGGCAAGCCTGACGCTGTCGAGCGACATCTGCTCCTGGTTCGCTTTCAATTGCGCCTGGCTCGCCTTGAGCTCGTCGATGCCTTGCTGCACGTTTGCGACATCGCTCGCCAGCTTCTGCAGCAATTCCGTCAGCTCCGGGGGCAGCGCGCTCACGGTTGACGCGACCGCTTCCGGTATGGCTTCAGCGGCCGCTGCAGGTTGCGGCGATGCCGGCGGCGCCTCGGCGAGCTGAACAGTCGGGCTCGGCTGAGCGACGGGGGCTGGCTCTTGCAACTGGGACGACGTCGCAGCACGCAGCGGTGCCCAACCGGCGATCATCTGCCTGGCCGTATCACCGTAGGATGATTGCGAGACCAAGGCAGCGGTGCCAATCCCCGCTGCCAGCACCAGGCCGACGATGCCGCGCAGCGCCGGCCGGCCACGCGGCGACCGGCTGCGTGCGTCATCGCGCTCGAGCCTGGAAAGCTGCTCGCTGGCGCGCGCGATCTGTTCATCGACGCTCTTGATTTTCTCGAAGGTGTGCGAGAGCTCTTCGTCCATGCGTGCGGACAGCGCATAACGCGGCTCGATCGGTGTTGTTACGGAGTTCATTGGCGCTTCCCTCCCCCCAGCCCAATGTCGCCCGAAGGCGTCCGTCGCATTTGCCCTGGCTGATGATCGCTCACGCGATTTGTCCAAAGCAAGACCCCATCATGGAAATTAGGAGGCAGGGCGACGACGAGTTCCGCAGCCCCCTCCTCCGATACCTATCTCGACCCTCGAGGCCGCAGAGGCTTACGACAGCGCCCCCAGCACGCCGCGCGTGGCTTTGTCGATCTCCTCGACATAGCGGCGGCGGGCGAAGGTCTCGGACAGGAAGCCCACCACCTTGCGGCTGTCGGTGGAATCGACCACCGCCAGCATCTCGGCCTCGGCTTCGTCGAACACCGCCATCGCCGACTTCACGTTCATTTCCGGGATCAGCACGATGTCGATGTAACGGGCGAGCTCGACCACCTGGATGTCGTCGGCGATGGTATCGAGATCGCTGGAAAACAGGTCGGGCAGCATGACGAGGCCGACATATTCGTCAGCATTGTTGACGACGACGATGCCGGGGCGCGACCCCAGCGCGAACTCGCGCCGCGTCGCGGCAATCGTCGTGGTCGCCGGCACCTTGCCGACGTCGGAGCGCATCAGCCGCTCGACGGTGAGGTTGCGCAGCCAGCCGACATCGTTGGCGCTGCGGATAGTCTCGCCGCGCAGGTGCAGGCGCCAGGTCGAGAAGGAATGGCCGAACATGAAGCGGACGCAGATCGAGGTGACGATGCAGCCCGCCAGCACGACGGCGGTGACGTCAACATTGCGCGTCATCTCGAGCACGAGAAACGACATCGTCAGCGGGCCGCCGACGATGGCGACGCCAAGCGTCGCCATGCCCGTCAGCATCGCCACCAGCGGGTCGATCGCGAAGTCCGGGCTGATGAGCAGCAGCAGCGCGGCGAAGAACTTTCCGATCAGGCTGCCGACGAACAGCGAGGCGAAAAACAGGCCGCCGCGGAAGCCGGAGGCGAGCGAGATCAGACAGGCCGTCAGCTTCAAGGCAATGATGATCGCGATCAGGCCGATCGTCATGTCGTGAAAGAGATCGAGCACCATGGCGCCGTGGCCGGCAGCGAGCACCTGCGGAGTGACGATCGCAAAAGAGCCGACGATGAGGCCGCCGATCACCGGGCGCAACCAGACCGGCAGCCAGGCGAACAGGCGCTCGAACGTCGAGGACGAGCGCATCACGGCGATGCCGACGCCGCTGGTGACGAGCGCGAGCCCGATCAGCGCCAGATATTGCTCGATGCCGACCGAAGAGACCTTCGGTATCTCGATCGAGTACGGGGCGCCGCCGAGCCACTGTGCGGTCAGTGCACCGGCGAGTGAGGCCGCCAGGATCGGCGCGGCGCTGCCGACCGAATAGACGCCGACGATCAGCTCGCAGGCGTAGAAGGCGCCAGTGATCGGCGCGCCGAACGCCGCCGCAATCGCCGCTGCGGCGCCGCAGCCGACGATCAGACGCAAATCGTTGCGGCGGAGATTGAAGAACTTGCCGAGCAGCGAGGCGATGCCCGAGCCGATCTGGGTATAGCCGGCCTCGAGACCGACGGATGCGCCGCAGCCGTTGGAGATCAGCGTCTGGCTCGACACCACCACGCTGTCGCGCATCGAGAGATTACCGCCGCGCAGCGCATTGGCCTCGATCGGGTCGACCGCGTTCGATATCTTCATCCGCCGCCGCGACCATTCCATGATACCGAGCGCGAGCCCGCCGAGCGCGGGCGCGAGCAGCGCCGCCCAGGGGCTGACGCGCGCATGGGCGGACAGGCGGACGTCGACGGGAATGCCATAGATCAGGACATGGGCGATCTGCGCGATCTCGGCCATCAGCGTCACCACCGCGCCGGCAAGCGTGCCGATCACGAGCGCGAGCGGGATCAGGTAGAACTCGTTGCTGCGCAGCAGCGCGCGCAGGCGAACCATGACCCGGTTCGAACCCTTGCGATCGACGATATGCCTGATCCGCGCGAACACCGCCTGCCCCGCCCTAGCCTTCGGACATGCCGTAGCCGGCCATACGCTGGCGGACCCGTTCGATCTCGGCGCTGGTGAGCAGCGGCGGTTTCCCTATCTGGAGGCAGCCATGATACTGCCGCGCCAGCGTCTCGACCTCGACTGCGAGCCACATCGCCTTGTCCAGGGTCTTGCCGATCGCGATCATGCCGTGATGGTCGAGCAGGCAGGCGAGCCGGCCCTCCAGCGCTCGGACCGCATGCTCGGACAGTTCCGCCGTGCCGAAGGTGGCATAAGGCGCGCAGCGGATGCTGTCGCCGCCTGCGGCCGCGATCATGTAGTGCACGGGCGGAATGTCCATGCCCATGATCGCCAAAATGGTCGAATAGGTCGGATGGGCGTGGACGACGGCGTTGACGTCGTCGCGCGACTTCAGGATGTCGCGATGGAAGCGCCATTCGCTCGACGGCTTCTGGCTGGCGGCATGCGAGCCGTCCATGGCCATGAAGACGATCTGGTCCGGTGTCATGGCATCGTAGGGCACGCTGGTCGGCGTGATCAGGAGGCCGTCATTGTGCCGCAGGCTGATATTGCCCGAGGTGCCCTGGTTGATGCCGAGCGCATTCATGCGGCGGCAGGCGTCGATGATGGCCTGTCTCTTGTCGAGCTCGTTTCCTGTCATCGACATCTCGAATTTCCGGCGATGGAAGCTTGCTAGAGGGGAAGTACGTCAAAGCAATAAGACAGTGCAAGAGAAAGCGGACCTCGCCGCGCATTGTCATGCTTGCGGCCCTGCCGCAGCTTAAAATAGACAGTAAAATCAATAGATTATTGAATCGGCTTAGGATCAGGGCAGCCCCGTGCGGACGGCGGCGATGCCGTTGATGACGAACTGCACCGAATAGGCGGCAAGCAGCATGCCGAGCACGCGCGACAGCACCGCATTGCCGGTGCGCCCGAGCGTCCGCGCGATCAGCGACGCGGAGGCAAAGCACAGCATGCAGAGCAGGCAGACCGAGATCACAACCGCGATGATGAGCGCGAGCTTGACGCCATAGCCGGCATTGCCCGCCAGCAGCAGAGTGGTGGCGATCGCCCCTGGGCCGGCCATCATGGGGATGGCGAGCGGAAATACAGCGACATCGGAGGCATGCTCGGACAGCGCCTTGTCGGCCTCGCGCGCCTCGCGATGCGGCCGGTCGCCGAAGATCATCTGATAGGAGACGCCAAACAAGAGCAGCCCGCCTGCGATCTGGAACGCCGGGATGCCGATCCCGAGCTGGCGCAACAGCCAATTTCCGACCAGCGCGATCACAACCAGGATTGATGCCGCGATCAACGGTGCACGCAGCGCGATCGTCCGCTTGATTTTGTCGGGCATGCCCCCGGTCGCAGCGAGGAAGGCCGGTGCAAGGCCGACGGGGTCGACCACCAGCAGCAACGTCACGAAGGCGGACAGGGCAAAGTCGAGCATGGGAGAATGCGTCTCACGCAAGCGGTGGCTTGAGCTGCAATCCATAACGGCTCGCCGCGACCTCTGCGAGGAACATTTGCTCTCGCAGACTCTTGATCGCTGAGGATTGAGGAAGGGCATGCCTTCCCGTGTCGCCTCAAGAGGAGGACATATGGCCAGACGAACCACGAAGCGCACAACCAAGAAACGCGCAACCAGGAAGACTGCGGCGCGGCGCACGCGCCGGGCGCCGAAGACGCTGAACGATCTGTTCCTGGAGACGCTGAGGGACATCTATTTCGCCGAGAACAAGATCATCAAGACCCTGCCCAAGATGTCCAAGGCCGCGCACTCGAAGGACCTTGCGGCCGCCTTCAACAAGCATCTGCGCGAGACCCAGGGCCAGGTCAAACGGCTCGACCAGATCTTCAAGATGCTTGGCAAGCCGGCGCGCGGCAAGCCTTGCGAGGCGATCAACGGCATCACGGACGAGGGCGCCGAGATCATGAGGGAGTTCAAGAACGCCCCTGCCCTCGATGCCGGCCTGCTCGCTGCGGCCCAGGCGGTCGAGCACTACGAGATCTCCCGCTACGGCACGCTGCGCACCTGGGCCGAGGAACTCGGCATGCAGGACGCCGCAACGTTGCTCCAGGCGACGCTGGACGAGGAAGAATCGACCGATCGCGCGTTGACCGAGCTCGCCACTTCTGTGATCAACCTCGAAGCGGAAGGCCACTACCGCGCTGCGGCTTGATACCGCGCCGGCCCAATTGCTGCCGACGGCGCTGCGGACCATATCCGCGGCGCCGTCAGTCTGACTGAAGGGGACTTGCGGTCTGGTTCAGATCACGCAGACCGGGCATACTCTGAACGCGCAATGCTGGACTTCCCGGGAACCATCCCCATATGCGGTTCTTCCAATCGCAGCGCCTTCCTCAGAGCCTTGCCCATGCAACCGAAAAATCCCCTCGACTGGATGCTTTCCGAAGCCCTGGACTCGCTGACCCGCGCCGAGCGGCTGCGTCAGCAGTTCGGCCGTCAGGAAGCCTGCTGGGAGCCGCCGATCGACGTGCTCGAGACCGAGCATGAGCTCTTGATCCTGGTCGCGCTCCCCGGCGTCAATCCCGACAATGTGGAGACGGTGATCCATGACGGCGTGCTCGTCATCTCCGGCCAGCGCACGTTGCCGGCCGAACTGCGCAACGCCCGCATCCACCGGCTCGAACTGCCGCAGGGACGTTTCGAGCGCCGCATCGCGCTTCCCCTCGGCCGCTATGCCATCAGCCGCTTCGTGATGGACGGCTGCGTCGCACTGCGCCTCGCCAAATCCTGAGGTCGATTATGGCCCCCGAACAGATGAACAATACGCCGAACACTGAATCCGTCAGCATCCCGGACGATGCGCTGATCATCATCCCCGTCCGCGAGATGGTGCTGTTTCCCGGCGCGATCGCGCCGATCGCGGTCGGCCGTCCGAAGTCGATCGCGGCCGCGCAGCAGGCGCTGCGCGAGCAGCGGCCGATCGGTATCCTCCTGCAACGCAATCCCGAGATCGACGATCCCGGCCCGGACGATCTCTACCGGGTCGCGACCATCGCCAACATCGTGCGCTACATCACCGCGCCTGACGGGACGCATCATGTCGTCTGCCAGGGCGTGCAGCGCGTCCGCATTCTCGACTTCCTGCCGGACAAGCCATTTCTGGCTGCACGGTTTCAGCAGATTCCAGAGCCGGCGACGACCTCGGCCGAGATCGAGGCCCGTTCGCTGAACCTGCAGCGCCAGGCGATCGAGGCGATCGAGCTGTTGCCGCAGGCGCCGCAGGAGCTGGTCACGATGTTCCAGACCACTACCGCGCCCGGCGCGCTGGCCGATCTGGCGACCTCCTTCATGGACATCAAGCCGCAGGACAAGCAGGAGGTGCTGGAGACCATCGACCTCGCCCTGCGTGTGGAGAAGGTGTCGAAGCAGCTCGCCGAGCGGCTGGAGGTGCTGCGCATCTCCAACGAGATCGGGCAGAAGACCCGCGCCGCTTTCGACGAGCGGCAGCGCGAGGCGATTCTGCGCGAGCAGATGGCGACCATCCAGCGCCAGCTCGGCGAAGGCGACGGCAAGGCGGCCGAGGTCGCCGAGCTGACGGCTGCGATCGCCAAGGCCGGCATGCCGCCGGAGGCGGAGGCGCACGCCAAGAAGGAGCTGCGCCGCTACGAGCGCATGCCGGAGGCCGCCGGCGAATCCGGCATGGTCCGCACCTATCTCGACTGGCTGATCGAACTGCCCTGGGCGCTGCCCGAGGAGAAGCCGATCGACATCAAGGAGGCGCGGCGCATCCTCGATGCCGATCACTTTGGCCTCGAGAAGATCAAGAGCCGGATCATCGAATATCTCGCCGTGCGCAAGCTCGCGCCGCAGGGCAAGGCGCCGATCCTGTGCTTCGTCGGCCCGCCCGGCGTCGGCAAGACCTCGCTCGGCCAGTCCATCGCCCGCGCGATGGATCGCCCCTTCGTACGCGTCAGCTTGGGCGGCGTGCATGACGAGGCCGAGATCCGCGGTCACCGGCGCACCTATATCGGCGCGCTGCCCGGCAACATCATCCAGGGCATCAAGAAGGCAGGAAGCCGGAACTGCGTGATGATGCTGGACGAGATCGACAAGATGGGCCGCGGTGTGCAGGGCGATCCCTCTGCCGCGATGCTGGAGGTGCTCGACCCCGAGCAGAACGGGACGTTCCGGGACAACTATCTCGGCGTGCCCTTCGACCTGTCGCGCGTGGTCTTCATCGCGACCGCCAACATGCTGGACCAGATCCCGGGTCCGCTGCTGGATCGCATGGAGCTGATCAGCCTCGCCGGCTACACCGAGGAGGAGAAGCTCGAGATCGCGCGCCGCTATCTGGTGCGGCGGCAGCTCGAGGCCAACGGGCTGACGGCGGAGCAGGCCGAGATCGAGCCGGAGGCACTGAAGCTGATCGTCAAGGGCTATACCCGCGAGGCCGGCGTGCGCAATCTGGAGCGGGAGATCGGCAAGGTGTTCCGCTACGCCGCGGTGCAGGTTGCGGAGGGTACGGCCACGAAAGTCGTCATCAGCCCGAAGGACATCAGCACCGTGCTCGGTCAGCCGCGCTTCGAGGGCGAGATCGCACTGCGCACCAGCATTCCGGGCGTGGCCACTGGCCTTGCCTGGACGCCGGTCGGCGGCGACATCCTGTTCATCGAGGCAACGCGCGTCCCCGGCCGGGGCGGGCTGATCCTGACCGGTCAGCTCGGCGACGTCATGCGCGAAAGCGTGCAGGCGGCGCTCACGCTGGTGAAGAGCCGCGCGACCCAGCTCGGCATCGACCCGGCGCTGTTCGAGAAGAGCGACATTCACGTTCACGTCCCGGCGGGCGCAACCCCGAAGGACGGACCGAGCGCGGGGGTCGCGATGTTCACGGCGCTGACCTCGCTGCTCACGAGCCGCACGGTGCGCAGCGACACCGCGATGACCGGCGAGATCTCGCTGCGCGGCCTGGTGCTCCCGGTCGGCGGCATCAAGGAGAAGGTGGTCGCGGCCGCGGCCGCCGGGCTGAAGCGGGTGATGCTGCCGGCGCGCAACAAGCGGGACTACGACGACATCCCGAAGAGCGCGCGGGACAACCTCGAATTCATCTGGCTGGAGCGCGTGGACGAGGCCATCGCCGCGGCGCTCGAGCCGGCCGGAGCCAAGGTCGAGGCGGCGGAGTGAGATGAGATGAACGAACGGGTGGGAAGAGCGAAAAGGTCCCGGACGGCGCAGCGCCTGCGCCAGTTGCTCGATCGCGCCATCGATCGGCTTCGGGACGCGCTGCCCGGTGTACCGCAGCCGCGGCTTCAGCCGGTTCCGGTGCGGGTGAAGCGCCGCAAGGGCTGATCCCTCTGCTTCAGCCCTCGCGGCCGCCCCTAAATAAAAGGCCCCCTCGTTTGAGGGGGCCTTTGCGTTCTTAGGCCACGGCGTCCTTGGCGGCCTTGACCGGGCGGGCGCGGACGATCTTCCGGGCCGGCTTGGCCTTGAACATCATCTCTTCACCCGTGAACGGGTTGGTGCCCTTGCGCGCCTTGGTCGCGGGCTTCTTGATGACCACGAACTTGGCGAAACCCGGCACCAGGAAAAGGCCGTTCTTCTTGAGCTCCTTGTGGCCGACGTCGGTCAGCGTCTCCATGACGTTCTTGACGTCGCGCTTGGAAAGCTCGGTGGCGGTCGCAATCTTTTCGATCAGCTGCGATTTGGAAAGTTGGGTTGGCATCGTGTCTCCTCTGATTCGTTGCCGGTTGCATATTAGACCAACCGTTGAAGGCCTATAGCCTTCTGCACAGTTTTATCGCGAAAATACGGGCTTTTTTGCCCCCCTGTGGCAAAAAACCCTGCTTTTTAGCCACTTCCGGAGCGGAGGAGGCCTCGGCAGCGGGTTTTTGCCTTGTTTCAAAGGCCCGCACGCCGCCTTGCTAAAGCTGATTCCATGCTTTCGACAAGCGACGACCGGCCTCTTTATGGGAGGCCGGTCGCGATTCACCCGGGAAAATAAGGCTAGACGCGCTCGATGATGATGGCGGGGGCCATGCCGCCGGCGGCGCACATGGTGACGAGGCCGCGCTTGAGGTCGCGCCGTTCGAGCTCGTCCAGCACGGTGCCGATCAGGATCGAGCCGGTGGCGCCGATGGGATGGCCGAGCGCGATCGAGCCGCCATTGACGTTGACCCTGGCGCGGTCGAGCTTGAGGTCGCGGATATATTTCTCCGCAACCACCGCAAAGGCCTCGTTGATCTCGAACAAATCGATGTCGTCGATGGTGAGGCCGGCCTTCGCCAGCACCTTGCGGGTCGCCGGCACCGGCGCGTTCAGCATCAACGTCGGCGAGTCCCCCATATTGGCCATCGCCACGACACGGGCGCGGGGCTTCAGGCCATGCGCCTTGGCGTAGGCGGGCGAGGCCAGCAGGATCGCGGCGGCACCATCCACGACGCCGGAGGAGTTGCCGGCGTGGTGCACGAAGTCGATCTTCAAGTCCGGATATTTTTGCAGGATCAGGCCGCGATAGGTCGTGCCCTTGTCGTCGAGTGCATAGTCGGCGATCGCCGGGAATGCAGGCTTCAGCGAGCCAAGACCTTCCATCGTGGTCTGCGGCCGCGGATACTCTTCATGATCGAGCGCGAGGCTGCCGTCCTCGCGATGGACCGGCACGAGGCTCTTCTTGAAGTGGCCGCTCGCCATCGCATGCGTAGCGCGCTTCTGGCTCTCGAGGCCGAGCGCGTCGACGTCCTGCCGGGTGATGCCCTCGAGCGTCGCGATCGCATCGGCGCAGACGCCCTGATGCGACTGCGGATGCCTGGCGCGAAGCCGCAGGTTGCCGGAGTCCATCATCATGGGGTTAGACCCGCGCCGTCCCTCCATCGACATCATCTCGCAGCCACCGGCGACGACGAGGTCTTCGGCGCCCGCCATGATCGAGGCTGCCGCCATGTTGACGCTGGTAATGCCGGAACCGCAGAAGCGGTCGAGCGTCACGGCGCTGGCGCGCACGTCGTAGCCGGCATCGAGCGCCGACATCCGCCCGAGATCGCCGCTTTGCGTTGCGACCTGCGCGCTGCAGCCCCAGACGATGTCGTCGACATCGGCCGTGTTGATCCCGGTGCGATCGGCGAGCGCACGCAGGACGGTTGCACCCAGCTGCTGCGGATGGATACCGGACAGTGCTCCCTTTCCGGCCTTGCCGACGCCCCGCGGCGTCCTGCAGGCATCGATGATCAGCGCGTCAACCATGGGCGTTGCCCTCTTCTTATGGATGTTGAGGGCGTTTTGAATCAGGGGGAGAGTTGAGTCAATGCGCGCTGGCGCGCCCCTCTTTGCAAAAAACTCGAAAACAACCCCATGCAAAGTAGAAATGCGGTAGCGGGATGACGCCTGGCGCATTCGCGAACCAATTGACACGTCGGGCAAAACACCGGCAACAATGTATGATCGCGCAATCCGTACGAGAGCTCCTTTTCACCTCGCCCCGCTTGCGGGGAGAGGTCGGATTTTACGCGCAGCGGAAAATCCGGGTGAGGGGGAGCTTCCGCGAGGACGGTGGTAGATGGACTCGTGGATCGAGCCCCTCTCCCCGTAAGAACGGGGAGAGGGAGAAGTATCGCTACACCCCCGCCGCATTCTTCGCGATCACGTTGCGATAGAAGCTTGCACTGAGCTTCGGCGTCCGCACCTGCGTGTCGAAATTGACATGGTAGAGGCCGAAGCGCTTGTTCAGCCCGAACACCCATTCGAAATTGTCCATCAGGCTCCAGAGGAAATAGCCGCGCACCGGCACGCCCTCTTCCGTCGCGCGCTGGAGCTGCGCCAGATAGTTGCGCAAATACATGATGCGGTCGGTGTCGTAGATCTTGCCATCCAGTGTCACCCTGTCGTCCCCGGAGGTGCCGTTCTCGCTGATATAGATCGCGCTGGTTTTCCATATCTTCGCAGCCAGCTTCGGCACCCAGTAGATCGTCTCGGGGCCGACGCGCAGCCAGTCCGAGTTCATGTGCGGAAAGGATTTCGGGATCGGCAGCGGCGCAAAGCCCGCACCCTGGTCGGACGGCACGACATAGTGCTGCGGCGCGTAGATGTTGAGGCCGAGGAAATCGACCGGCGAGGAGATGATCTTCAACTCCGCATCGGTGTATTTCGGCGCGTCGCTGCCGGCGAACTTCAGGAAGGCGTCGGTATAGCGGCCCTCGATGATGACGTTGAGATAGCTGGCATTCATCTCGCGCAGCGCGATCTCGGCGGCGCGGACGTGCTCGGGCGTGTCGATCGCGGGAATGCAGGCATCGATGTTCTCGGCCGGACCGACGCGCGTGCCGCGGCTGCCGTGGGCGCGTACCGCCTGCACGGCGAGCCCGTGCGCGAGCGCGCTGTTGTGCCTGACCTGGTTGATCTCGGCCTGTGGCAGCATCAAGCCGGGCGCGTCGATGCCGTTGCCGTAACCGAAGTAGACGAAGCGGCCGCTCTCGTTCAGAGTGAACACGTTCCTGACGCGATCGGTCAGGCGTTCGGCGACGTAAGCTGCATAATCGCCGAACGCCCTGCAGGTCTCGGTCGAGCGCCAGCCGCCAAAGCGATCCTGCAGCGATTGCGGCAGGTCCCAGTGATAAAGCGTCAGCCACGGCTCGATGCCGTTCTTCAAGAGCTCGTCGATCAGCCGGTTGTAGAAGTCGAGCCCCCTGGGGTTCGGCTTGCCGTCGCCATCCGGAAACACCCGCGGCCAGGCGACCGAAAAGCGATAGGCCCTGCAGCCGAGCTCCTTGATGAGAGCGATATCGTCCTTGTAGCGATGATAGTGCTCGTTGGCGCGGTCGCCATTGCTGCCATCCTCGATCTTGCCGGGGACGCGAACAAACGTGTCCCAGATCGAGGCCCCTCGCCCATCCTCAGTGACCGCGCCCTCGACCTGATAGGACGAGGTCGCCGTGCCCCAGAGGAAACCGGTTGGAAACCCACCGGCGCTGCGCGGCGACGATGCCGGCTTCGCCGCCGCCATCTCCAGCGGACTCGTCATTCCCGCTGCGGACAATCCCGCGAGCTTCGCGAACCGGCGACGCGAGACCTCGTCCGACATTGATGCTGCTCCCTTCCATGGCTTCGGACCGGCACAATGACCAGTCCCGGTCGATTTGAGAAGGCCCGAAGCCGACTTCTCCGTGGCAACAACAGACAGGAATATCGAACGCAATGAACCGCGGCAGCGTAGCGTCCCCGCCCCGCGAACTCGCTGTGGTCTAGGCGCGAAAGTCATTCTCGTGAAGTGCAATCCGAGCCTCTCGCGCCAGATCGATCAGTGACAGGCAAAATAGCACGAGCGCGGCGACGAACAATATCGCAACCCCGTACTCATGAGCCATGCTGAACATCGAGCTGATGAAGGCAACGATGATGATGAGGGCCGTCAGAATTGCGGAGATGATCGAGCACAACAATGACCGATTAAGCAGAGCAGCTCGACGCTTTAGACGCGGTATATCGGCCTTCAGGTAAGCCTTGGAGCTATCGTCATCGACGATGGCGTGCAGGACTTGGGATCGATCGACAACACGGTTGATCCTGGAGATCAGCACCGCAATGAAGGAGGCAACAGCCCCCAGCAGAAATGCCGGTGCGGCGACCGTTGCGATGATGCGGCTGAGTTGGTCGATCGAAGGTGGCTCCATTGGCAGCAGCGCGTCCAGCATCGGGTGATCTTTCAAGTGCACGATGAGTGATCGAGATGGCTCGACATTGGCGCCGGCCCCGAGCCAGCCGGTGCGACGATTGCGACGGGTTGACCAAAGGTCGAACGATTCTTGACTGGCATGGTCAAACGCAGCAGCGAGATTATGGGCAGCGCTGATATGTCTTGAGACTGCCGAAATCGGGGCCGACCGAAATCTGGTTCGTGTCGTCAGAACGGATGACCAGGTTGGTTTCCGACCACTGCTGCTGCGCGTCCTCGTTCGGGCAACGCAAACGGGCGGAATAGAGTGCCCCGTGCGGGCTGGGGGTTTCGCTCACCCACATCACGGTACAGTTCCCCGCAGGCCCGGCGTAAGTCTTGGCTGCGAGTGCGACGGCCGATTTGTTCGCGATTTTGCAGGCATCCGCGCTCGTTGCCCATGATCCCTGCAGCGCCTCCGGGATCGACGCGTGCCGTTTGATGTCGGCGATCGCAGCCTGCGACGAGATCGCGATCGAGAGGACGAGAGGAATAGCTATACGCATGACACACCCTCCTGCTGTTCGGGGCATTGGCAGGTTGCAGCGCGCAATTGCCCCAAGGGGCGTAGGCCCCGAGACCGTGGTCAGTTCGCAGTCGTGGCGTCGGTCGCCTTGCTGTCTGGAATTCGCGTCCAATACTGATGGTATTCGTCACCGATAGCGTAGATGGTTTGATCCGACTTGAGGTCCAACACCAGATCCTCGCCAAGGTCTTGGGTTCGGAACTTCCAGGTCGGCCGCTGATCGGGCCAAAGGTTGGGGTTCTGATAGGGCTCTGGCAAAAAATTCCAGTAGGCCCATCCACGCGGGCCCTGGAATAAGCCATTCTGGTTGTACCGTTCGTCGGTACGGATGACCGCCCCCAACGGCACGTCGCCATATCGATGGCTGCCCTTTGCCGCAGCTCTTTTCTCAAACGAAAAGGGGTCCTGAGCAAAACCCGAAATGGTCGTCGTAAAAAAAGCTGCGGTGATCGACACCGCCGATAATCGCATGCCCATATCGATCTCCGTAGCGTCTACGAAGCAGGCGGCGCAATGCTTTGCCCAAGCATAAAACTCGTCTTGACTTAGATCAACAATATCGGCGGGACCTTCCAGTCTGGGTAACATATCCATTTAGGGTCAACCGTACACCTGCGACGTCGGCCTGTTCGAGGACTGCTCGACGTTCGAAAGCGGAAAGGTCGCCGCTTTGATGGTGGCGTATCGCTGTCACCCGCTGCAGCACGAGCTCCACTCAGAACGCCACCCGCATCCCTGCATAGAACGCACGCGGCGTTGCGTTTGATCACGATCGCGCTTCCTGGCGGCGAAAGTGCACGTATGCCGCGACGGTCAGATAATTGATCACGACTGCAATCACATTCCACATGATGATGTTGCTTGAGCCAATCAACATGCCGTAGATCACCCAGAGAATTTGGAAGGTGCCCGTGATGGCTGCCATTCTGGGATTCATGCCGACGCTGGAGCGCTGTTTCAGCATCGCAATGAGATCGGGCAGAGCCGCGAAGGTTGTCCCGAGCCCCGCCGCGAAGCCGATGATTTGAGTAAGATCCATCACGCTTCCTCTCAACGCTGGCCGCGCCGCAGATGCGTACGCTTGGCGCGTCCCAAGTGCGCGTCGCCGCCCTCGCCCCAATCGATTTCGCGGTGCGTGACGTTTGATACGATGAACGAATACGAGGACGTTATAGCTTCCCCAGCCGTCTCCAGGCGCAACGGCCATGTTCGCCATGCGGCCTTGCGTGCCCGCACAGGCGGCAACGAACGCCCATTGAAGCGCGTATCGTTGCCGATGCTCAGCCTCGCCGCGGCCGCTCAGCCAACGATGAGGTTTCGCTGATTTCGTCAATCCGAGTTGCTCGACGAACCGAACGCCACGACCCGCATATGATTGCAAGTGTCGTGGCGGATTTGGCCCATCAGGCTAATGAGTCAATTTATAGCAGTGGCCGCCGCCCCTGTGCTTCACTCGCAGACGACAGGCTTCCAGCGTCGAAAATGAGCAGTCAGGTTGTCCTGTGGCCTTCGCTCCTCTCAACTGCGCACAGAAGCTGGCAGCATTGGCGGGGCCCTGAGCACAGAGAGCGAAGCCGAGCGAGAGAAGCATCATCGCGGAGATCAGCCATAGCTTAGAACCCGACATAAATTCCTCCTATGAGGTTTCGCCCCCGTCGCGAGCTCGGTTCCAAACATCGCGCGATCATCCATGAGCCGAGCGCGCTTGCTCACGTGTATATCTCTTCACTCAGGACTGCCAAAGCCTGTTGCTCGTTCGGCAAGCCTGCGAAGTCGCATGGCGCGGCGCCACATACGGCAATCCCGCTTACTCAATCGCGCCGAGACCACGAGTCTCCGATTTGTGAACACGCGAGTCCGATTAGCCGACAGGAGACTTTTTGCGCCGTGTTAAACGATAGCCGCGCAAACAAGCGCGTGTGATCAGGGGCAGCACTTCAGGTCAGCACGGGAGCGTTCAATGTCCGACCTCGTTGCGATTGTATATCCATCCGAAGCCAAAGCAGAGGAAGTTCGGCAGAAAATACTCAAGCTGCAAAAAGAGTATCTGATCACGATCAATGATGCCGTGATCGCCGTCAAGACGGGAGACTCTGTCAAGCTCAATCAGCTTGTGAACACCACGATGACGGGCGCCGCAAGCGGAAGCTTCTGGGGACTGCTGTTTGGATTGGTGTTCTTGAATCCACTTATCGGCGTGGCTCTCGGTGCCGGCGCAGGCGCGTTGGGCGGCGCGCTGACCGACTTCGGGATCAGAGATCAATTCATGAAGGATCTCGCGTCGAAGGTGAAATCGGGAGATGCTGTTCTATTCCTGCTGATCCAGAACATGACTACAGACAAGGTTCTCAATGAGATCAAGGATGCAGGAGGGCATGTTCTCAAGACCTCGCTGGACGAAAAGAAGGAGCAGCATTTGCGTGATACCCTCGCTGCTGCGGCTCAGGCAAAGGCTGCCTAGGCGTGTGAGGTCCTAGCTCGCCTCGTCCACCCGATCAGGCGGATTGTCCCCGGTCGATTGGCGCATCTTCGTCGGCGGTCAACCTGCCAGGCGCTCAGCGCGGCCGGGGAGCCGAAGACGGGTTGCGCCTGACGATGCCTGGCAGGGGGCATCAAGGGGATCGAGCGGTTCCAAGGGTCTCGAACAGCGTTTGCTGCCACCAATCGCTTTCAACCTGATCGAGAACGGCGAGATCGAGCATCGGCCGCAGTGCGCTGTTTCTGGGCAGAACGATCGCATAGCTCTCGCTGCTGAAGCTGGTCTCGACGACACGGACCGAACCGGAAAAGTCATTCCGAACCATCCAGGTCAGGAGTGGCTTGTCATGGACAAAGGCATCTATCTTGCCGGCTCCGAGTGCAGAGAGGCCGGATTGAATGTCGGGAAATGTTCGAAAGGAAAGCCGGTGACGGCCGAGGTAATCGGACGTCGCGGAGTTCGCGACCGCGCCGACACGCACGGAGCGCAGGTCGTTGAAGCCGTGAACGGCACCTTCGAGCCCTCTGCGCGTCAGTGTGGAGGTGATACCAGCGGTGAATACGGCGATCGCGATGACGGAAGCGATCATCCAACCCATTGCGACGATCCGGCCTGGGAGGGTTGCCGGAGCATTGTGGGCAGCGCCCGCCTGGGTCATGGCCATCGTCGACCACCAGAAGCTCGAGCCTAGCCCCTTGGCGCCACCGCCGAAGTGTTCCGTTTTGCGCCGCTCCAGCATCCAAATCACGAAGCCGACCGCGAGCGCGAAAGAGAGCAGCACCCCGACAGCCTGGAAGAAGCCGAAGGAAAGCAGCGCCCGCCCGATCGAGACCCACGGATTTTCATTGATCGGCACCGCTATTCCGAGCCCGGTACTGTAAAAAGGTTGAGTAAAATCGATGCTGCGTGCACGCGCCGCGGTCACTGTCACGGCGGCAACACCGGCGTCGAAGGTGCCGTTTGCGACGCCATCCAAGAGATCCGGGACGCTCTGGGTTTCGACCAGGCGAAAACGCAGGTGCTCCCGATCAGCGATCCTCTTCCAGAGCGCAATGCTGATGCCGCTCCAACTCCCGTCCGATTGCCTGATCGCAAACGGGGGTGCCGCCTTGGTCGCCACCACCAATTCCCTGTCGGGGGGCGCCCTCTCCTGGGCGTGAAGGGCATTGAGACAAAACGCAAGCATGGCCAGCGACACGAGGCATAACAAGGCGGGTCGAGCCGACGAACTCACCTGCCTGGATCGAGGGGTCAGATCCTGCCGGCTCGCGCAGTCGACGACCGTCCGGCACGAAACTTCGTTCTTCGGACGTTCGCCGTAAGCGACTAACGGAACTTGGTGGAACGAATTCACTGCAGACCTCGAGGCCCCCGATTTCCAAGCAAATCCCGATTATTTGGCAATTCCACGGAGACCTTGAGCTACCCGGCATAGGACAGGCCGTGTCCCGCAATGGGTCGGAAACCGACTTTAGCCGCGGCCGGCCTTGCGTCGGCTCCGAGCCCATGACCGAAAGCTGCTCGCTAAACGAAATCAGATACGGAACCCGTCGCCACGGTCGATCTCGTCAAACCCTACGACGAAACTCCAAGTTGAGTGAGGGATTTTCCCGATTGAAACAGGCCCTCCAACGCGTCTCATTCTCTTGATTCAGATCAAGGGCCGTGCGGATCACAACCCATGTCATTGCGACTTCGACAGAAATGTCAGATGCCAACGCCGTAAGCGGACTTGACTGGTTTTGGACGTCGGCCGGTAGGCGAAATAGCATGAGCGCAGCAGCGAATGCGACCACGACCAATGAGGTGACGCCCTGGCACGCGATACCTCAACACGAGGTCGTGGAGCGACTTGCTACCAGCTCCGAGAAGGGGCTTGCTCCGGCTGAGGCCGCGGTCCGACTTCAGAAATTTGGTCAGAACCGCCTGCCCGAAGGCAGGAAGCGCGGCTGGTTTTCGCGGCTCCTCGCACAGTTCAACAACATCCTGGTCTACGTGCTGCTCGCCGCAGGGTTCACCAAGCTGATGTTGAACCTGTGGGTCGACGCGGCAATCATCTTTGGCGTGGTCGTTCTCAACGCCTTGCTTGGCTTCATTCAGGAGGGCAAGGCGGAAAAAGCCCTGGATTCCATTCGCAACATGCTGTCCGCGGAAGCACGGACGGTGCGCGGCGGCGAGACCCGCATGATTCCTGCGGAGCAACTCGTCCCGGGGGACGTCGTGCTCCTGGAGTCAGGCGACAAGATTCCTGCGGATCTGCGACTCATCGAAGCGAAGAACCTGCGGACCGAAGAGGCGGCGCTCACCGGTGAGTCGGTGCCGGCGGAAAAGACCGTCGATGCCGTGCCCGCGAACGCGACCGTCGGGGATCGCGAAAGCATGGCATTTTCCGGCACAATGGTCGTGTCCGGCCGCGCAACCGGGATCGTCGTCTCGACCGGCAATCAGACCGAGCTCGGCCGCATCAATCAGCTCCTCGCCAGCGTCAGTCCGATCGAGACTCCGTTGCTGCGCCAGATCAAGAAATTCGGCTACGCCATCACCGGGGCAATCGGGGTGATCAGCGTCCTCATCTTCGCCTACGGCAAGTGGGTGAAGCACATCGACTTTGTGGAGCTCTTCCAGGCGGTCGTCGGCATCGCCGTATCGCTCATTCCGGAAGGACTGCCTGCGCTCATCACGATCACCCTGGCCATCGGCGTGCAGCGCATGGCCCAGCGCAACGCCATTATCCGGCGGTTGCCGGCCGTCGAAACGCTCGGCTCGGTGTCGCGGATCTGCTCGGACAAGACGGGCACGCTCACGCTCATGGAGATGATGGTGGTGTCCGCCGTCACGGCCGAGGCGACGTATCAGGTCACCGGCGACGGCTATTCTCCCGAGGGGCAAATCAAGAAGGACGGACAGCCCGCGGCTAAGGACCCGGTGCTCACGCTGATGGGGCGAGTGTCCCTGCTCTGCAACGACGCGGAGCTGTTCCAGGAGGAAGGCACCTGGAAGGTGGAGGGCGATCCGACCGAGGGCGCGCTCTATCCGTTCGCGGCCAAGCTCGGCATGGATCGGCAGCTCGAGCAGGCAGCATCTCCGCGCATCGATGCCATTCCGTTCGAATCCGAGCACAAGTTCATGGCGACGCTCCAGAGGGGAGCGAGCGGCGAGCAGGTCCTGCTCGTCAAGGGCGCCCCGGAAGTCATCCTCGAGCACTGCGATCGCCAGCAGACCGCCGACGGCCAGTCGAGCCCGCTCGACCGCGATCACTTCCTGAAACAATCGGACAGACTTGCGGCCCAAGGCGAACGTGTGCTGGCGTTCGCGTGGCTACAAAATCCGAATGTGAAGGCCGGCGGTCTCACAGCGGCCGATCTGCCAAGGACGCTCGTCCTGCTGGGCCTGATCGGCCTCCTGGATCCGCCGCGCAAAGAGGCCATCGAAGCCGTGAAGGAGTGCCAAGGTGGTGGCATCCGCGTCACCATGATCACCGGCGATCACAAGATCACCGCCGCAGCCATCGCCAAGATGCTCGGGCTTGGCGACGGAAAGACCGCGATCACCGGCGCCGAAATCGAGAACATGGACACCGCGACGCTGCAGGAACGCGTTCGCGCCGTTGACGTCTTCGCGCGCGCCAGCCCCGAACACAAGCTGCGTCTGGTGAAAGCGATCCAGGCCAACAATCAGATCGTGGCGATGACAGGCGATGGTGTGAACGACGCGCCCTCTCTCAAGAAGGCCGACATCGGGGTCGCGATGGGTATCAAAGGCACCGAGGTCACGAAGGAAGCTGCCGAAATGATCCTGGCCGACGACAATTTCGCCTCGATCTCGGCGGCGGTGAAGGAAGGGCGCACTGTCTACAACAACATCGAGAAGGCCATGCTATTCATGCTGCCGACCAACGTCGCGCAGGCGCTGGTCATTGCGGTTGCAATCTTTGTCGGGTTCACCATGCCGATCACCGCCCCGCAGGTGCTCTGGGTCAATATGGTCACCTCGGTCGCGCTCGGCCTGGTCATCTCCTTCGAGCCGCACGAGATCGATGTGATGCACCGGCCCCCGCGCGCGGTAGACCGCCCGATCGTGACCGGCTTCGGAATTTGGCGGATCATCTTCGTCGGCTTGGCGCTGCTTGCCTATACCTTGCTGGCATTCTTCTGGATGACGGCACAAGGCGCATCGGATGGGCTTGCCCGAACGGTCGCCGTCAATGCCATCACGATCGGCCAGGTCTTCTATTTGCTGAACAGCCGCTACCTGCTCGATTCGTCGCTCTCCCTGAAGGCGCACCTGGGCAACGCGTACTTGCCGCTCGGCATCATTGCCGTCGTGATCCTGCAACTGATCTTCACCTACGCGCCGCCGGTCCAGGCGTTGTTTGGCAACGAATCCATCCCGCTTTGGGTGTGGCCCTGGCTGTTTGCGGGCGGCCTGCTGTTCTTCCTCGTGGTGGAGGCAGAAAAGCTTGTCATTCGCTCGTCAAGCACCTTGCGAAAGGTTGTTGTCGCCGCGGAAGCAGGCGCGTGAGCGGATCGGGCCACGGGAGTCAGGCTTCGCGCGCAAGTTCCGCACGGGCCGCAGCCAACTCCTTCTTCTGCTCCGGGCTCACCTTGGGATATGCAAGGTCGAGCTTCTCCACGGCCTCCACGATTGCCGCGGCGACGACAAGGCGGGTGAACCACTTGTTGTCGGCCGGCACCACGTACCACGGCGCGTGCTCCGATGCAGTGGCGGCGATCGCCGCCGCGTACGAGCCCATATAGTCGTCCCAATACCTGCGCTCCTGCACGTCCGACACAGAGAATTTCCAGTTCTTCTCGGGATTGTCGAGGCGCTTCATGAAACGCTTCTTTTGCTCGTCGCGCGACAAATTCAGGAAGAACTTGAGGATGACTACGCCCTGTCGGGTCAGGTACTCCTCGAAGTGCGCGATGTCCGCAAGCCGTTCGTCCCAGATCCGCGCGCCCATGAACGCCGGCGGCAGCCTCTGCCGTTTCAGGATCTCCTCGTGAACGCGCACAACGAGGACCTCCTCGTAATAGGAACGATTGAAGATTCCGATCTGCCCACGCACCGGCAGGCGCGTGACATAGCGCCACATGAAGTCGTGCGCGAGCTCCTCTTGTGAGGGTTGCTTGAATGAAAAGACCTGGCAGCCCTGCGGATTCACCCCCGACATGACGTGTTTGATCGTGCTATCCTTGCCAGCGGCATCCATGGCCTGGAACACGAGCAGCAGCGACCAGCGGTCCTGGGCATAAAGCATGTCCTGCTCTTCTGCGAGCCAGCGCGTGCCGCGTTGGAGAAGTTCGGCGGCTTCGCCCTTTTCCATGTTCAGACCGCGCGTGTCGCCGGGGTCGAAATCCCTGAGCTGAAAGCCTTTGCCGCTCGCAATGCGGAACGGGTGGGTGTACTTCTGGATCTGGTCGAGAATTTCTTTTCTCGGCATCGAGTGTCCTCCCCTGATAAGATCAAAAGACAGAGACAATCTCGCGCTGTCTGCTCAACGGCGGCGGGCTTGACTTGCGCCTCGACAGCCTTGATGCGCCGTGACTTATCCTATCATGGGGACAGGGCTCTGTGTGTCGCGGCCTGATTGCCGCGCACCCTGCGTCGTTCGCCGCGATCGCAGCGCAATGCGAGCTCAGAACGTGACCCGCATCCCCGCGTAGAACGCGCGCGGCCTAGCTGGGCTGAGCGAACGCGGATCGGTGAATTCTGCGCCGCCATTGGCAAAGTTGGGCAGCTTCTCCCTGTCGAAGAAGGTGCCGAGAGTCGAGTAGCGGTTGTCGAAGAGGTTGTCGACACGACCGTAGATCTGGAGATTCTTGGTGACCTGGTAGGAGGTGTGGAGATTGAACACGGCATAGGACGGCAACTTCGGAAACTGGTTGGAGTCGTCGCCGACGAAATACTGGCTCGAGACAAAGAGCGCGTCGCCTCCGACCTTCCAGACGTCGGTAACAGCGTATTCGACACTGGCCTTGACGAGGTGGCTCGGCAGGCGCGGAATGTGGTTGCCCGGCAGGACCTGGATGATGCCGCCGACGGCGAAGGGGCTCTCAGAGCCGATCTGGAACGCGTCGAGGAAGCGCGCATCCAGGAACGCGTAGCTCGCCTGGAACTGGAGGACACTCGACTTGATGCTCACCTCGGCTTCAATCCCCTGCCGGCGCGTCGAGCCGACGTTCTGGAAGAAGCCGAATCCCGTTAAACCCGGACTCGCGACCGCAAGGATGTCGTTGTTGTTGGTGGCGCGGTAGGCGCCGATCTTCCAGCCGAGCGAGCCGATGTTCAATTCCCTGGTGCCGCGGAAGCCCGCTTCCACAGTTTTGGATACGACCTGCTGCAGTGACGGATCGGCGATCAGGAACTGCCCAATGATGCACGGCCTCGTCGGATCGGCGCAGCCCAGTTCGAGCGGGGTCGGCACCCGGTTGGCTTCGGAATAGCCCGCATAGGCGGTCACTTCAGACGTGATCTTGTAGGTACCGCCGATGACCGGATTGAATCGATCATAGGTATGATCGCCATTGAGCGCGGTGCCGAGCTGGTCCATCAGGGTGACACGGGCCGCATTGAAGCGCCCGCCTGCGGTCACCGCGAAGCGATCATCGACGTTGAACGTGTCGAGCGCATAGAGCCCCTGATATTGGTTGACGGTGCGGAGCGACACCGGGCCAATCGATGTCGGGTCGCCGGACTGGCCCAGGAATATGCCGCTGCCCGTGACGACATAGTTCGTGCCTATGGTGCCCAATTCGGCGCTACCGGTGAAGCGCGTGCTGCTGACGTCATAGGTCGCGCCGATCACGAAGCGGTTCTCGTGACCGAAAAGCTGGTCGCTGTTGGTCGCCTGCCCGGATACGCCAAACGTGGTCGATCTCGTGGTGGTGCGATCGATCTCGCCGAGTATGGCACCCGGCGCAAAGGGATTGACGAGCTGAGCGCCATTGAGGCCGTTCGCCGGCGCTTGGAGGCCGGTCAAAGGGTTGACGTCGCCAAAGCAAAGCAGCGTCGCATCGGCGTCGCAGGGCTGCGTATCGGTCGGGTTTCCGTCCACGGTATTTTGTCTGAAGCCCCGCAGATGCGCCGTGCCCTCGAAGGTCCAGGTCGGCGTCGCCTCCACCTTGCCGGTCAGGTTGAGATAGCCGACCTTGTTGGAAGTGGTTTGCGGCGTTGTGTACGTCGCGCCCCAATATTGCTGGAGCAATTCGGCCGGAACAGTGCTGGGTCCCGCCAGGGAATTGTTGGCGACGCCCATGTTGAGGTGGAATTCGTTGCCTTCGAAGCGATACCCGACATCGCCATAGAAGCGCCGGACGTCCGATGACGAGAAGTTGCGGAAGCCATTGTCGTGTACGCCTTCGAGCGCGCCGTAGACCGCCCAATTGTTGTCGACCTGCTTGCCCCATTGTGCGGAGCCCTGGATGCGGCCGAATGAGCCGCCCATGATGTCGATCTCGGCGCCGTGATAGTTGAAGCCGTTCTTCATCTGCAGATCGATGGCGCCGCCGAGCGCGTTGAGGCCGTATGCAGGATTATTGGTCACGACCAGCGCCGATCGGATCGCAGCCGTCGGGATCAGATCCCAATTGACGGTGTCGGAAAACGCCTCGTTGATGCGCACGCCGTTCTGGTAGACGGCGAGGCCCTGCGGCGTTCCGGCCAGAGGTGAAGCGACGAAGCCGCGAAACTGCACATCAGGCTGGAATGGATTGCCGGTCACCTCGTTGATGCTGAGACCAGGCACATACTGTTGCAAGGCGACGGCGATATCCGGCGAGCGGGTGCGGCTGATCTGGTTGGCATCGACGGCGTTGATCGCCGAAGGGACCTTGTCGACCTCGAGGCCTTTGCCGGTGCCGGTGCCCGGCGACGTCGGGTAGACGTAAAGCCGCGTCTTTGGCTTTCCGGAGCCCGCGACGACGCGTGCCGGTGCGCGCGTCGTGTGGCGTCTTGGCGCGGGCTGCGGCGCCACCACCTCGACCGCCGGCAGATTCTGGACGTTGGTGTCCTCGTCCTGCGCCGCCATACCGGCGTCAGTCCAGAGCACCAGCCCCGTCGACATCGAGGCAATCAACAATTTGCGCACGCCCATCCCCTGCCGTCCCACCCGCAAACACATTCTTTTTCTGCGGCTGCTTTCTCTCGCCGTTTGGTTGAGACGAGTGTAATCGCCGGTCGCGGTCGCGCCAGCCACAAAAGGTCGGGCGATTTCCGCGCCCATCTTCCCGACGATTCCGGGAATTTTTCCCGATCACCTGCGGCGCGATCAGGCCGCCGCTGTCGGAACCAGCGCTTCCACGGTGACGCCCCCCTCTCCGGACGCAATGTCGAGCGTGCCGCCCAACGCCAGAATCCGCTCCCGCATGCCGACCAGACCGAAGCCGAGCTTCTGGCCCGGCTCCATGCCGCGGCCATTATCGCTGACCCGCACCCGGGCACAGCCGCGGCCGTCGCGGACACCGTCGGACTGTCCGGCCGGCTCGATGAGGACATTGACCGAAGTCGCGCCGGCATGGCGGAACACGTTGGTGAGCGCCTCCTGCACGATGCGGTAGATGGTGAGGTCGGCGGTCTCGCCGGTGACCCCAAGCGCCGGCGAGATCGTGGTCTCGATCGCCACGTCGGGGTGCGATTCGCGCCAGAGCCGCGACAGCGATTCGAGCGCCTTGCGCAGGCCAAGCTCGGCGAGGCCGACGGGCCGGAGGCGCTCCAGCACGCGGCGATTGAACTGCTGTAGCGCATTGATCTGCTCCAGCATGGCGCTGCCGTGCTTGCGCACGGCCTCCGGGCTCGGCGCCCGCCCGTCCGACAGTTTCGCCAGCGCGCTCGCATGCGCGCGCAGGGAGAACAGATATGGCCCGAACTCATCGTGCAACTCGCGCGCGATCTCCTTGCGCTCCACGTCCTGCAGCGATACGGCGCGTTCGGCGAGCCGGCGCTTGTCTTCAACGGCCTGCCCCAGCGTCGCCGCGAGATGGTTGAGCTTGGCGCAGATCGCGGCGAGCTCGGGCGCGCCGCCCGGCTTGACGCGGGCGTCGTAGCGCCCGCTTTCGAGGGCGGACATGGCCTGCGCCAGCGATTGGAGCGGCTCGAGCGCGCGGCCGACCACCGTCATGGTCACCAGGAACAGCGCGAGCGCGATCACCGAGCCGACCTCGAGTTGCGTCACGATGCCGTCCCAGATCTCGGCGATCTCGTCATTCGGATGCGAGGTGATCACGAGCGAGCCGGGCTTGCCGTGGATCGAAACGGGCACGCTGACGGCGGTCTGATCGGGATGAACCAGGCTGATGAACCAGGCCGGCGGCCCGTGCGCGTCGTCTTCTGCCTCGGCCCGCGGCGGCGTGAGCGGGTTTCCGTCGGCGTCGCGCAGCGCGATGCTGACGTGGCGCAGGCGGTTGAGGTCGCGGGCGATCTGGTTCAGCTTGGCTTCGGGATCGGGCGCTTCGTTGAGATCGGCAACGATCATCTCGATGAACTCGCGCGCGAGCCGGATCACGCTCTGGTCCTCGGCCTGCACGCGCGGCCCCGCCTCCGCGACCTGGCGGGCGATGTTGACGGCGAGCCCCAGCGCAAGCAGCAGCGCCAGCAGGAGGTTGATGCGCCCGCGCAACGAGAGATTTTGCCACATAGGTGTGTCCGTGACCCGCGAAGGTTTGCCCGCGCCTGTCCGATGACGTTGACAGACCCGAAGCGCCCGATATCTAATCGCAAGCGTACAGCAATCTCGACCGGGCTGCATGGTCAGATGAGGAGCGCGCCGAAAGCAGGCGCCGTCTCTGTCCGAACCATGCGGCGCAAAAGCAGGTCGCGGCGCTGTCGCGAGGAACGCTTATGCGCATTTTGATCGTTGACGATCATCCTATCGTCGCCTCCGGCTGCCGAGCCGTGCTGGCCGACGAAGGCGAGATCGACATTTTGGAAGCCGCCGACGCCGAAAGCGGCGAGTGCGTCTTCATTGTCGAGCGTCCCGACATCTGCGTGATCGACATCAACCTGCCGACCGTCTCCGGCTTCGAGCTCGCGCGCCGCATCCTCGATCGTGCGCCCGAGGCCCGCATCATCATGTTCAGCATGAACGACGACCCTGCCTTCGCCGCGCGCGCGATCGAGTGCGGGGCCAAGGGCTACGTCTCCAAGACCGGCGACCCCGACGACCTCGTCGAGGCGATCCGCGCCGTCGGCAACGGCGGCACCTACTTGCCGAGCGCGATCGCGCGCAGCATCGCCTTTGCCGGACCTGCGCTGGCGCAAAATCCGCTGGCGAAGCTGAACGCGCGCGAGATGGAGATCCTGCGGCTGCTCAGCGCGGGAAAAAGCCTGTCCGAAATCGCCTGGCTGGTGCAATCGTCCTACAAGACGGTCGCCAACACCTCCTCGATCATGCGCCAGAAGCTCGGGGTGAAGACCTCGGTCGAACTGGTGCGGCTGGCGATCGACAGCGGCGTCGCCTGACGAAGCGAGCGCCGGCACATATCGGTCACACAAGCGTTGCAATCATCATGTGGTTAGGCGCCACGGAGTATTAGGGCATGACGATCCAGACTGTCTCGACCAACAAATCCTATGGCGGCGTGCAGGGCGTGTACCGCCATGCGAGCGCCGTCACCGGCACCGATATGGTGTTCTCGGTCTATGTTCCACCGCACCCGGATGGGGTGAAGCTGCCGGTGGTGTGGTATCTCTCCGGCCTCACCTGCACCCATGCCAACGTCACCGAAAAGGGTGAATTCCGCCGCGCCTGCGCCGAGCTCGGCCTGATCTTCGTCGCGCCCGACACCAGCCCGCGCGGGCCCGACGTGCCCGGCGATCCCAACAACGCCTATGATTTCGGTCTGGGCGCCGGCTTCTACGTCGACGCCACGCAAGAGCCGTTCGCGCGCAACTATCGGATGTGGAGCTACGTCACCGACGAGCTGCCGAAGCTCGTGGCGGAGAATTTCCCGGTCGATGCCAAGCGGCAATCGGTGATGGGCCATTCGATGGGCGGCCACGGCGCGTTGACGGTGGCGCTGCGCAATCCGCACCGCTATCGCGCGGCCAGCGCCTTCGCCCCGATCGTGGCGCCGTCGCAGGTACCGTGGGGCATCAAGGCGCTCACCGGCTATCTCGGCCCCAACAAGGACGCCTGGCGCAGCCATGACACGGTCGCGCTGATCGAGGACGGCGCGAAGTTTTCCGGCTTCATGGTCGACTATGGCGATGCCGACAATTTCCTGAAAGAGCAGCTCCGTCCCGAGCTGCTGGAGGCCGCCTGCACCAAGGCCAACATCCCGCTGACGCTGCGGCGTCAGGTGGGTTACGACCACAGCTACTACTTCATCTCCACCTTCATGAGCGACCAACTGCACTGGCACGCTGGGAAGTTGGCGGCGTAATCCTTTTCCCTCTCCCCTTGTGGGAAAAGGCGGCATAGGCGGCCTACGGCCGCCGTTCTCAAGAGAACGCCGAGGCGAAGCTTCGGCTATGGCGCCGGATGAGGGGTTCTCTCCGCGACCTCAAATGAGGGTTGGACTCGCGGAGAGAACCCCTCACCCGTCTCGCCGCTATCGCCATAGCCGACGCGAAGCATCGGCGTTCTTAAGGACGGCGGCCGTAGGCCGCCTATGCCACCCTCTCCCGCAAGGGGCGAGGGTGAAAGACCCTACTCCGGCTTCCCGTAGTTCGGCGCGAGCAGGCGGTTGCGGATCAAATAGCTCATGGCGCGGGTCCAGGATTCGTCGGTGTTGCCGCGCATGTCCGCGCTGGCAACGGTGATGAGACTGCCCGTCTTCACGTCGCGCAGGTAGATGTTCAGGTTGATGATCAGGTTGGAGACCTTCTGCACCAGGCCGGTGATCTCGAGGTCGGCGCCCAATTTGCCGGCGAGTTCGACGTCGCAGCCGCCGCAGGCCTGCAAATTGCTGCGATGGGCGGCATCCCGGACCGGCGCGATGTCGAGCAGTTGGAACCTGCCTGACTCCGCCAACTCCTTGCGCAGCTGCTCACTGATGCGACCGAGCCGTTCCTGCTCCGGCTTCGAGCCGTAGAACTCGCCGGGCAGGCTGGTGTCGAGCAGCTCGAAATCGAACACCGCGAGTTTCGGCGGATCGGCGAACGCGACCGATCCCAAGAGCAGCAGGACGACGATCGACGACAGCGCTCGCATGATCGTGATTCCAGCCCGTGCGCGCATGAGGACGAAATGCGGGGTTGCAAGCCATGCCAAATTGGTCATGCTTCCAGCAGAAACAATTCTCCACCGGCGGTCAAGCCGGGGAGAACGCGACGGAGGATACATGATCCGATGGTTGGTCGGCCTGATTGGCCTCAGTCTTGCGGCGACGCAGGCGCTGGCCGCTGACCCCATTGAGATCGGCGTCGGCTATCTCGGCGTTGCCGGCACGAAGTCGACGCTGTCGCTGGTCGAGCAGCCCGCCGAGAATGACGGTATCGCCGGCGCGCGCCTGGCGATCGAGGACAACAACACCACCGGAAAATTCCTCAACCAGCGTTTCACGCTGGAGGAGCGTCGCCTGAAGGAAGGCGAGGACCCGGTCCAGGCCGCCACCGCGCTCGCCGAGCATAACGGCTTCATCATTGCCGATCTTCCCCCCGATGCCCTGCTGAAGGTTGCCGACGCCTTGCGCGACCGCGGCACGCTGCTGTTCAACGCCGGCGCGATCGACGAGCGGCTGCGCGAGGCCGATTGCCGCACCAACGTCATCCACACCGCGCCGACGCGGTCGATGCTGGCGGACGCGCTCGGCCAGTATCTGGTGTGGAAGCGGTGGTCGCGCTGGCTGCTCGTGGTCGGCTCGCATGACGAGGACAAGCTCTATGCCGATGCACTCAGGCGCGCCGCCGCGCGGTTCGGCGCCAAGATCGTGCAGGAGCGAACGTTCGAAGACACCGGTGGCGCACGCCGCACCGATTCCGGCGTGACGCTGATCCAGCGCCAGATGCCGGTCTTTACGCAGCAGGCGCCGGCCTATGACGTGCTGGTCGCCGCCGACGAGAGCGAGGTGTTCGGCGCCTACCTGCCCTATCGCACCTGGGATCCGCGGCCCGTCGCCGGCTCGGCAGGCCTCGTGCCGCGCAGCTGGGACGCGGCGCAGGATCAGTGGGGCGCGATCCAGATGCAGAACCGCTTCATGAAGCTGAATTCGCGGCGGATGACGGCACTCGACATGCAGGCGTGGACCGCGGCGCGCATGATCGGGGAAGCGACCTCGCGCACCAATTCCGGCGACGTCAAGAAGGTCACCGATTTCATCAAGGGACCGGACTTCTCGGTCGCCGCCTTCAAGGGCACGCGGCTGACCCTGCGCGACTGGAACCTCCAACTGCGCCAGCCGATCCTCCTGGTCGACGGCCGCATGGTCGTCTCGGTCTCGCCGCAGGAAGGCTTCCTGCACCAGGTCTCGGAGCTCGATACGCTCGGCTATGACCGCCCGGAGAGCAAATGCAAGCTGAAATGAGCCTCGTGAGATGAGTTCGAACTGCCAACGCGACGAAGCTGCGCTTCCTCTCCCGCTTGCGGGGGAGGGCTGGGGTGGGGGTGTTTCCACAAGCGGTCCCCCCCAAGGGGAGAAAACCCTCACCCGCATCGCATCTCTCGATGCGATGCGGCCTCCCCTGCAAGCGGGGGAGGTGAAGCCAATCCGCAGCGGAATGTCGCGCATGTGGCGTGTGGGATTGCTCTTCGGACTGGCGCTTGCGGCAGCGCCGGCGCACGCGTTCATCGCCTATGTCTCGAACGAGAAGAGCAACACCGTCTCGGTGATCGATACCGAAAGCTGGACGGTGACCAAGACCATCAAGGTCGGCCAGCGTCCGCGCGGCATCGAGTTCTCGCGCGACGGCAAGTTCGTGATGGTCGCGGTCGGCGACGACGACACCATCCAGGTGATCGATGCGAAGACGCAAGCGGTGGTGGACAGCCTGCCATCCGGCCCCGACCCTGAATTGTTCGCCCAGGACGCCGCCGGCAAGGTCCTCTATGTCGCCAACGAGAACGACAATACCGTCACCGTGATCGATTTGGAGAAGCGCGCGCGGCTCGGCGATATCCAGGTCGGCGTCGAGCCGGAGGGCATGACCATCAGCCCCGACGGCAAGACGCTGATCAACACGTCGGAAACGACCAACATGGCGCATTTCATCGACACCGGCTCGCGCCAGATCGTCGCCAACGTGCTGGTCGATGCGCGGCCGCGCTTTGCCGAGTTCAAGCATGACAGCACGGAATTGTGGGTGTCCTCGGAGATCGGCGGCACGGTGTCGATCATCGATCCCAAGAAGCATGAGGTGATCGGCAAGGTCACATTCGAGATTCCGGGCCTGCGGCGCGAGGCGATCCAGCCGGTCGGTATCGGCATGACGAAGGACGACAAGACCGCCTTCATCGCGCTGGGCCCCGCCAACCGCATCGCCGTGGTCGATACCGCTACGCGCAAGGTGACGAAATATCTGCTGGTGGGCCAGCGCGTCTGGCATATGGCGTTCACGCCGGACGAAAAATACCTGCTCACCACCAACGGCGTCTCGAACGACATCTCCGTGATCGACGTCGCCGCGCAGAAGGTGATCAAGACCATTCAGGTGGGCGAACTGCCCTGGGGCATCACGATCGCGCCATGACCAGCCCTGCTCCCATCGCCGATCAACGCGAGGCCGCGCCGAAGCCCGATCCGGCCACAGTGCCGGCGCTGTCGATCGACGGCGTCAGCCATTCCTACGGCCCGCGCCGGGCGCTGATCGACGTCTCCTTCAGTGTCGCGCCGGCAAGCTTCACGGCGCTGCTCGGCCTCAACGGCGCCGGCAAGAGCACGCTGTTTTCGCTCATCACACGCCTGTTCGGCATCCAATCGGGACGCGTCGCCATTTTCGGTCATGACATCAGCAGCTCGCCTGGCGAGGCGCTGCGGCTGCTCGGCGTCGTATTCCAGCCGCGCACGCTCGATCTCGACCTTTCGCTGACGCAGAACCTGCTCTATCACGCCGCCCTCCACGGCATCAGCCGGCGCGAGGCGGCCGCTCGCAGCGCAGACCTGCTCGGCCGCATCGGGCTTGCCGACCGTGCCGGCAACAAGGTGCGCGATCTCTCCGGCGGACAAATGCGGCGGCTGGAGATCGCGCGGGCACTGCTGCACCGGCCGCGCCTCTTGCTGCTGGACGAGCCGACCGTCGGCCTCGACGTCAAGGCGCGGGCCGACATCATCAGCCATGTCCGTCAGCTCGTGACCGAACAGGGCATCGGCGTGCTCTGGGCGACGCATCTGTTCGACGAGATCACCGCAAGCGACGACCTCGTGGTGCTACACCAGGGCAAGGTGCTGGCGAAGGGCCCCGTCGGCCGCGTTATCACTGAGGCAGGCGCGCAGGATGTCAACACCGCCTTCATGCGCCTGACCGGCGCGCAAGTCGTGCCGGGAGGCGGCGCATGAGCAGCGTCACGACGCGCGACGCGCCGCGCGGTTTCTCGGCCTCGGAGTACATGACCTGCCTCACCGGCATCGTCTGGCGCGAGGGCCTGCGTTTCCTGCATCAGCGCGAGCGCTTCATCTCCGCGCTGGTGCGCCCCCTGGTGTGGCTGTTCATCTTCGCCGCCGGCTTCCGCCAGGTGCTCGGCATCTCGATCATCCCGCCTTACGAGACCTACATCCTCTACGAGGTCTATATCGCGCCAGGGCTGATCGCGATGATCCAGCTCTTCAACGGCATGCAGTCCTCGCTCTCGATGGTCTATGACCGCGAGATGGGCAATATGCGCACGCTGCTGGTGAGCCCGCTGCCGCGCTGGTTCTTGCTGTTCTGCAAGCTGCTCGCGGGCACCGCGGTGTCGCTGCTCCAGGTCTATGCGTTCCTCCTGATCGCCTGGTTCTGGGACATCACCCCTCCCCCATCAGGCTATCTCACCGTGCTGCCGGCGCTGATCCTGTCCGGATTGATGCTGGGCTCGCTCGGCATGCTGATCTCCTCCGGCATCAAGCAGCTCGAGAACTTCGCCGGCGTGATGAATTTCGTGATCTTCCCGATGTTCTTCGCCTCCTCTGCGCTCTACCCGCTCTGGCGGGTGCAGGAGGGCAGCCCCTATCTTTATTATGTCTGTGAGACCAATCCGTTCACCCATGCGGTGGAGCTGATCCGCTTCGCGCTGTATGGAAAGATCAACTGGATCTCGCTGGCGGTGGTCGCGACCTGTACAATCGTCTTCATGATCGGGGCGATCTATGCCTATGATCCATCGCGCGGACTGGCACGACGCGGGCCCGCGGGAGGCGAAGGATGAGATTGGGGATCGTGACCATGGCCGCACTGGTGCTCGCAGCCGCGAGCACGGCCGCGCGCGCGGCCGATCCGCGCTATCCCAACTGGCCCTGCACGCAGGCCAAGGTTCCGGAGATCTCGCTCGCCGCTGTCTGGGCCGGGCCGCCGCTCGACGACATCCAGAACAAGTGGAAGGACGACGCGAAGATCAGCGGACTGGTCTCAAAGCTATCGGCGCGGAAGACGCCGCTGGACGAGGCCGAGAAGTCAGTGAAGGAATTTCTGGCAGCTTCCGCCTCCGACAAGACCACGAACGCAAAACTGCTGTTCGCCGGCCTGTTCGACACGCTCAACGCCCAACGCTCCCAGGTCATGAGCGGGCTCGAACGCGTCAGCCGCAAGCAGCGCGAAGCCGCCGACAAGATCCGCGACGAGACCCTCCAGCTCCAGGCGCTTCAGGGCGCGACGCCCCGCGACGAGACCAAGATCGAGGCGCTGAGTAATCAATTGGTCTGGGAGACCCGCATTTTCGAGGACCGTCGCAAGGTGGTGCGATTTGTCTGCGAGGTTCCAACCACGATCGACCAGCGCCTGTTTGCGCTTGGACGCGTGATCCAGCAGGAAATGGAATAGCGTCAGCCTCGCTGACAGCTCACGAAAAGTTCCTGGATTGGCCCCGCTTTTGCCGCGCTATCTGCCGGAACCAAATCGATTTATCATGTCTTGTCGAAGTGAATCCTAGACGTCGGGAGGCCTCGATGGGAACAGCAAAATTCATCTACGCAGGAGCTGCGGCCATCGGCATGCTTGCGTCACCGGCATTTGCCGCTGACGACATGACCGGAATGATCACGAGGATCGACCGGCTCAACAACACGATCTCCATTCAGCAGATGCAGAAGGGAACGGTCGGTGGCAGCGCGGGCGGCGCCGGCGCGCTTCAGGAGTACAAGGCGAAGGACGCCGGCATGCTCGAAAGCGTTCACGCCGGCGACAGGGTGACGTACTCCGCGACCGACACGAACGGCACCGGCACGCTGACCAAGCTTCAGAAGCAGTAGCTCTCAGCGCGTGGTCCTCTCCCCGCTTGCGGGGAGGGCAATCGCATATGAGAGAGTTTGGCAGGCAGCCTCCTTGCGGCCCATCCTTCGAGACGCCCGCTTTTGGCGGGCTCCTCAGGATGAGGTCTTGTCTCGCGGCAAAGATCTTAGACCCTCATGGTGAGGAGCGCCGCCTTACGGCGCGTCTCGAACCATGAAGGCCGAGCGCGCGCCACAAGGGCATATGCGATAGCCCTGCCGCTTGCGGGGAGAGATTGGAACTCGCGCAACGCGCGGATTCCGGGTGAGGCGGAGCTTCCGCGAATCCGACTGGCACTGTGAAACGTGGATAGAGCCCCTCACCCCACCCCTCTCAGCGCGAGCGCAGCTCGTCGCGACCCCGCAAGAACGGGGCGAGGGGGCGCAGCTTCGTTGGATCACGCGGCTCGGCTCCAAAACACGGCTCACTGCTCGGGGCGCGGCTCTGGCTGCGCCTTTTCAGTGGGAAGGCTCGCGCGTTCCCAGCCGTCGGTGCCGTCCGGGTACCAGGCGACGTTGGCATAGCCGTAGGCGCGCGCGCGCTTGGCGGCGTTCCAGGACATCCAGCAATCGGCCTGGCAATAGATCACGAGCGGCGCGGCCTTGTCGCCATGCGTCGCATGTGCGAGCCCGCGGCGGAAATAGTCGTCCATGGCAGGCGATAGCGCGCCATAGCCGGCGTCGGGCAGCCAGATGCTGCCGGGAATGTTGTTGCGCGGCATGTCGCGCCAGACGGTGCCCGCGGGAAGGCTCGGCTTCGGCGGACGCGGCAGCACGTCGACGAAGGCGGCGCTCTTCGCCCGCCAGATCGCCTCTGCTTGCGCGGTCGAGAGCACGCGCGCGCCTTCCAGCGTCGCCGGCACCGGCGCGCGGTAATTGTCGGTGCGATAGCCCTCAGGCTCGAACGGCTCCTGCTGCTGCGCGAGTGCCGGCACCGCCAGCGCGACGGCGACGAGCGCAGCAGCAAGACGCTGTCTCATGGCGTCTTCTTGGCGGTCTCCGCGCCGAGCGGCCGGTCGCTCTCGTCGAGCAGCGGGACGCCGAAGTCGATCAGGATCTTGTTGATCTCGCCCTGATTCTCCTGGATCAGCTTGTTGAGCTGCCGCTTCCAGTTCTGGTCGGCAGGACGCACACCCATGCCGATGCGATAGACGAGCTTCGGCCCGGTGGTCTCCTTGACCAGCGGCGTGACATGCAGCGAGGCGCCGGCCTGCTTCGCATAGAAGCCCGCCATCGGTCCCCACAGCACGCCAGCATCGATCGTGCCGGCAGCAAGATCATCGATCATCGCCTTGGCGGAATTGTCAAAGCGCGTGTCGATCATCAGCGGATAGGGCTTTGCGTCGCCCATCAGACCGGCGATGGCCATGTTGGTCGCCGGCGGCGTTCCGGCGATGATGCCGATGTGCTTGCCCTTGAGCCGCGCGTCCTCGAGCGTGTCGACGTCCTCGAGCCCACTGCCCGCCTTCGCGACCAGCGCATAGGTCGTGCGGTAATAGGGATTGGTGCCCTGCACGAGATCATCGCCCTGCGGGAAACCCATGATCACGTCGCAGCGGTGCGCGCCGAGCGTCATGCGGACGAAGCCGGTGGCCTGCGGGAAGTAGACGTAGTCGAGCGTTTTCTGGAGTTTTTCGGCGAACAGCTGGGCGAGCTTGTTCTCAAAGCCCTCGCCCTTCTCATTGGAGAAAGGCATGTTGCGTGGATCGGCGCAGACGCGCAGCACCTTCGGGTCGACCAGCTCGAACGAGAGGTCGCCGCTGTCGTTGGTCTGTGCCCGCGCGGCGCCGCCCACGACGAACATTGCGGCGATCGCTAACAGCGAGAACAACCCGCGACGATGTCGTCCGGCCTCCGTCATCGCGCTTCCTCCTCTTGTCTTGATTGAATGCTATCCATGGATCACGTTATGCGCCATGGACGGCGAAGTTTCTCTATGACTTCGCTTGGGGTTTGTCTTGTTGCAGTGCAATGCCGCGCGATGATCGGAACTGAGGCGTAAAGATGGCGCATGTCGCTCTGGTGATCGCGGTGCTCGCCCTGCTGGGGCTGCCGACGCTAGCACGCGCAACCCCTCCCGAATTGCCTGTGAGCGAAGTCGCACCCGGAATTTTCATGCACGCCGGGTCAATTGCATCGATGAATTCCGAGAACGAGGGCGCCATTGCCAATGTCGGCTTCATCGTCGGCAGCGACGCGGTGGCCGTGATCGATACCGGCGGCAGCGTCCGTGAGGGCGAGGCTCTGCTCGAGGCCGTGCGGGCCCGCACCGACAAGCCGATCCGCTACGTCATCAATACACATGGCCATCCCGACCACATCTTCGGCAATGCCGCCTTCGTTGCGCAAGGGACCAGCTTCGTCGGCCACAGCAAGCTGCCGCAGGCGCTTGCCACGCGCGGGCCGTACTATCTCGACAATTTTCGCCGCATCATGGGCGACGAGCTGATCGCGCCGGTGAAGATCGTGCCGCCCACCCTGCTCGTTTCGGATACCATGACGCTCGATCTCGGATCGCGCCGCCTGAGCCTGCGAGCCTGGCCTGCCGCGCACAGCGACAACGACCTCACGGTGTTCGATGAGACGACGAAAACCCTGTTCGCGGGCGACCTCGTCTTTCTCCGCCATATCCCGGTGATGGACGGCAGCATCCGCGGCTGGCTTGCCCTGCTCAAGGACCTCGAAGCCATTCCCGCGCAACGCGTCGTTCCCGGTCACGGACCCGTGACCGACTGGCCCGCCGCGTTGGCCGACGAACGGCGTTATCTCCAGACATTGCTTACCGATGTCCGCGCGCTCAACACGAAGGGCGAGCCGATCCGGGCTGCTGCGGACAAGGCGGCGGCGTCGGAGCAGCCTCATTGGGACCTTTTCGAGGACTACAATGCCCGCAACGCAACCGCAGCATTTTCGGAAATTGAATGGGAGTAGCGGGCGCGCTACGCTGACCCAGGGATCAGCTACGCTGACTCCGGGATCAGCTACGCTGACTCCGGGATCAGCTACGCTGACTCCGGGATCAGCTACGCTGACTCCGGGATCAGCTACGCTGACTCCGGGATCAGCTACGCTGACTCCGGGATCAGCTACGCTGACTCCGGGATCAGCTACGCTGACTCCGGGATTACTGCTTCGCCTGTGCAGGACCACGACCATGACGGGACACATTCTCCGCCTGCCCTTGATCGCCGCGCTGCTCGGCATCGCTCTTGCCGCACCGGCGCGCGCCGAGGAGGCCTATGATCCCTGGCCGGGCCTCGTGCAGGACATCTTCAACAACCGCCCGATGAACGACGGCAGCGACGTCGTCGGCATCGAGATGCCCTATCGCGCCGAGGATGCGGCGATCGTTCCCGTAACCCTGCGCAGCAAGCTGTCGCCCGGCGATGCGCGTCGCATCCGCGCGATCACACTCGTGATCGACCGCAACCCCGCGCCGATGGCGGCGAAGTTCGAGCTCGGGCCGGACGCCAATGTCACGGAGATCTCCACACGCGTGCGCGTCAACAACTACACCGACGTCCATGCGGTGGCCGAGCTCAGCGACGGCCAGCTCTATGTCTCCAAGACCTATGTGAAGGCCTCCGGCGGCTGCTCGGCGCCGGCGGGGAAGAACGCCGAGGAAGCCAGGAACCGGCTCGGCCAGATGCGCTACCGGCAGTTCGCGCGCGAGGACGCGCCGGCGAGCCGCATCCGCGAGGCGCAGATCATGATCGGCCATCCCAACAATTCCGGGCTCCAGATGGACCAGATCACGCATCTCTATATCCCGGCCTTTTTCGTCAACCAGCTGAAGCTGACGCAGGACGACAGCCTCGTGCTGGCGATGGAAGGCGGCATCTCGATTTCGGAAGACCCAAATCTGCGCTTCACCTACGTCTCCAACGGCGCCAGGCGCTTCCGCGCCGAAGCCAAGGACACGGATGGACACGTGTTCCGCAACGAGTGGGACGTGGAGAAGCCGGGGACGTGAGTGGCGCGATCGCCGCCTCTTCCTTTGTGGGAGAGGGAGAATCGCCGCGCAGCGGCGAGACGGGTGAGCTCTCCGCGCAACCCGCTCGCGCCGGGATATGCGGAGCGGACCCCTCATCCGGCGCTTCGCGCCACCTTCTCCCACAAGACAAGGGGAGAAGGGACAGCGCCTATGCGGCCGCGGCTAGAAACACCTCACCTCGGCCTCCGCCTGCGCGCGGCGGAGATCGTTCACGGCGGTGTTGGCCTGTTCGGAGGTGCGAAACTGGGTGCCGAGATTGCCGCGGACCTGAGACATGCTGAGCGCGGTCTCCGCGGTGACGTAGCGCTCATAGGGCACGATCGAGGCGACCACGTCGATCGAGCAGGAGCATTGCTCGATCGACTGCCGCGTCTCGCCATTGGCCTTCATGCAGCCATAGACATATTCAGCCCGCGCAGAGGTCGGATAGTCATTGGCCTCCTCGGCCCGCGCCACGCATGCGGTCGCGGCCACCACCGCCAATGCGGCGACAATCGGTCGTACCCGTTCCGCGAAACTCATGAGCGTCCTCCCGCTGGTTGCGACCGAAACTATGCTATGCCTATTGTCCTGAAAAGAACTCGTTGGTGGAAACGGCTCACAGGGTGATGAGATATCTTGCACGAATAGTCGCGCTGTCGGCCGCGCTGGCGCTTCTCGCCCCCGCCCGCGCCGCGGACACGATCCGCCTTGCGGTGCAGAAAACCGGAACATTCTCCTGGGAACTGGCCACGATCCGCGCAGGTGGACTCGACAAGGAGGCCAATCTGTCGCTCGAGGTGACGGAGCTTGCGAGCACCGAGGCCGGCAAGATCGCGATGCGCGCAGGCAATGCCGACATCATGCTGTCGGACTGGCTCTGGGTGTCGCGCGAACGCGCGCTCGGCGCCAAGCTGACCTTCTATCCCTATTCCAGCGCGCTCGGCGCGGTGATGGTGCCGGCCTCCTCGCCGATCAAGTCGCTCACCGACCTCAAGGGACGCAAGCTGGCGGTTGCCGGCGGGCCGATCGACAAGAGCTGGCTGCTGCTCCAGGCGCGGATGAAGCAGGACGGCATCGACCTGAAATCGGAAGCGACGATCGTCTATGGCGCGCCGCCCTTGCTGGCGGCCAAGGCGCTCGACGGCGAGATGGATGCGAGCCTCAATTTCTGGAATTTCTGCGCGCAGCTCGAGGCCAAGGGCTTTCGCCGCGTCGCCGGCATCGAGGACATTCTGCCGAAGCTCGGCGCCAAGGGCCCGGTCTCCGCCGTCGGCTATGTCTTCGACGAGACCTGGGCGGCGGGCCATCGCGACGCGGTGGCGCGCTTCATCGCGATGACCCGCAAGGCCAAGCAATTGCTGGTGACGTCGGATGCGGCCTGGGAGAAGGTCGCCCCGCTCACCGGCACGACCGATGCGGCCATGCTAAAGACCTACCGCGACCGCTATCGCGACGGCATTCCGCGCCGGAGCATCGATGACGAGGAGGCCGACGCGCGCGTGCTCTACCGCGTGCTGGCCGAGATTGGCGGCCGCGATCTGGTCGGGCCGGCGGGCGAGCTCGATCCCGGCACGTTCTATCACGCGGTTTCCGGAGACTGAGGTGCTGCGTCTTTTGTCGTTTGCCCTGTTTCTCGCGATCTGGTGGATCGCAGCGCTGTTCGTTGGCGGCGTGAAGCTGCCCTCCCCACCTGCGGTGCTCCAGGTGATGATGGCGGAAGCGGCGAGCGGCGCGCTATTCCTGCATCTCGGTGCCACGCTCGCGCGCGTCGTGCTCGCCTTCGTGCTGGCGATGTCGCTCGGCAGCGCCATCGGCTACCTGATGGGGCGGGTGAAGCTCGCCGACCGGCTCGGCGATCCCTGGCTGATCCTGCTGCTGAACCTGCCGGCGCTGGTCGTGATCGTGCTGGCCTATATCTGGGCCGGCCTCACCGAGGCCGCCGCGATCGCGGCGATCGCCATCAACAAGCTGCCGACCGCCGTGGTCACGCTGCGTGAGGGCACGCGCGCGCTCGACCGCTCGCTCGACGAGATGGCCGCGGTATTTGCGATGTCGCGCTGGCGCGCGTTCCGCCACGTGGTGCTGCCGCAGCTTGCGCCCTATATCGCGGCCGCCGCCCGCTCCGGGCTGTCGCTGGTCTGGAAGATCGTGCTGGTCGCCGAACTCCTGGGACGGCCGAACGGCGTCGGCTTCGAGATCGGCGTCGCGTTCCAGCTGTTCGACACGCCGCGGCTGCTCGCCTATTCGCTGACCTTTGCCGCGGTCGTGCTCGTCATCGAAACCCTGCTGGTGCAGCCCTTCGAAGCCCGCTCAACACGGTGGCGCCCCCGTGCGGCTTGAGGTCGACATCACAGGCAAGACCTTCCGGAGCGCGGCCGGCGAAACGCATGAGGTGCTCGCGCCGGTCCGCCTCTCGCTCGGCGCCGGCGAGGTCGGCGTTCTCGTCGGCCCCTCCGGCTGCGGCAAGAGCACGATGCTGCGCATCATCCTGGGCCTCGACCGCGACTTCCAGGGCGACGTCACACGCCCTCCGAACGCACGCATCGGCATGGTGTTCCAGGAGCCGCGTCTGCTGCCGTGGCGCTCGGTCGAGCAGAACGTGCGGCTGGCGGCGCCGGAGATCGACGAGGCGAAGCTCACCGAACTGTTCAGGATTCTGGAGCTCGACGCGCACCGCAGCCACTTCCCCGGCGAGTTGTCGCTTGGGCTCGCCCGCCGCGTCGCGCTCGCCCGCGCCTTCGCGGTCGAGCCGGACCTCCTGGTGCTCGACGAGCCGCTCGCCTCGCTCGACGATGCCCTGGCCGGCCGTTTGCGTGAGGAGATTGCAACGCTGGTCGCAAGCCGGCCGGTGATGACGCTGCTCGTCACGCACAGCCTCGACGACGCCGTGCGTCTCGGCGACCGCCTGTTCTTCCTGTCGCCGCGACCGGCGCGGATTCTGGCCGAAGTGCCGATCGCCATCCCGCGCGCTGCGCGGGGCGAGGCCGAGATCGCCGCGATCAAGGCGGGCCTGGTGCGGCGGACCCAGGGCGAGCGCGCCGGCCGGGATGTCTCATAGCAACCCGTGCCGCTTGCGTGCTAAAATGGACCTCAAGCGGAGCCTCATGATGAAGGCGACGGTTGTACTGATAGCTCTCGGCCTCGCGCTTGCCGCACCCGCGGCCAACGCGCAGGACATGATGCGTGGTGTCGACCTCACCTCGCCGGCGATGGTGTCGGCCGAGATGAGCCGGGCGGAGGTCGAAGCCATGCTCGCAAGAGCGAGCGCGGCCGCACCCGCCGACTTCACCAGCAAGCGGCTCTCGGGCCTCGACCTGTCGGGCCTCGACATGTCCGGCGCCATTTTTCGTGCAGCGCGGCTGAACAAGACCAGGCTTGTGGGCGCTCACCTCGATCGCGCGATCCTGGATCAGGCCTGGCTGCTGGAGGCCGATCTCACCGGCGCAAGCCTCAAGGGCGCCAATCTGTTCGCCGCGCAAATGCCGCGCGCCCGCCTCGACGGCGCCGATCTGACCGGTGCCCGCATCGCCGCCGATCTCACCGGTGCAAGCCTCAAGGGCGCCTCGATCGCGGATGCACATCTCGGCGCCGACATGCGCAACCAGTCGATGGGCCTGATGCGCGCCGTCCTGCGCTCGGCCAATCTGGAAGGCCTGAATGCGCGCAACGCCGACCTCTCGCGCGTCGATCTCGAATTCGCCGTTCTCAAAGGCGCCGATCTCACCGGCGCTTCGCTCAAGGGCGCCCAGCTCGGCGGCGCCGATCTCAGCGGAGCAACCGTCGTCGGCACCGATTTCGAGGGCGCCGATCTTGTGTCCACCAGGCTGATCGCACCGATCGGCCTTGACCGCGCCAAGAATTTCGACAAGGCAAGAAACAGCGAGCGCGTCATCAGGGAATGACGGCGTGATTTGGGAGGAGCAGCGGATGAGACGTTGGGGTCTGGCTTTGATCGTCGTCGTGGCATGTGCCGGCGCAGCCGCCGCGCAGAGCAAGGGCAAGGGCATCCGGCTCTGGAATTTGACGGCCGAGACGATCTCCGGATTCCAGCTCTCGCCGGCCGGCAAGACCGACTGGGGACCGAACCAGACCTTGAACGACAAGGACAAGGAGGTCGACCATGACGAGCGGCTGCGGATCACCGGCGTCGAGCCCGGCCGCTACGACGCCAAGGTCAGCTATCCGAGTTCACGGCAATGCATCGTCCGCGACATCGAGATCAGGGCGGACGCGGTGTTCTCGATTGCCGACAAGGATCTGAAGGACTGCACCAAGTAAACGCCGGTGCTCAGGCCTTGTCATGCATGTGCGGATATTCGCAGCGCCACCGCACGGCCTGCCACTTCGGATGCTCGCCGACCCATTGCGCGATATAGGGCGGCGCAGCCATGGCGCATTGCCGCGGCGAACCGGCATAGGAAAATACCAGATGCTGCTCCTCGCACGTCGCCGGCGAAAGCACCGCACACACGGTCACCACCAGGTCAATCGGGTTCATGCTGTGATCCTCTCGCCTCGGCGATCAAGAAACTAGCATAAGAGCTACGTTCCCAGCAGCCGGAAGTTTCAACTCCGTGCGAGACGAAGCGGGAACCTGGCGGGCCATGGCCTCTCACCCAAGCGCGCCGACCTTCGCCAAGCTAGCTGAGGTGAAACCAGCGCCTTGCCGCCAGATCATTTCGTCAATAAGCTGGTTCCCCACAACTGCTAACAGGCTGATGGCTCTCACGGAAACCTCTCGGCGCGGCGTCGCGGTCGCTGTGTGCTTGCTGGCGCTCCTCGCTGGCTCTTGGGCTATCACGGGTCAAGTCCGGCGCGCAGCGGCGGAGCCGCAGCCGGACAAGTCGAATTCTGTCCGCACCGAGCCTTCCCGCTCCGCAAACAGCGACCAGCCAGCGGTCAAGCTTACGCCCAGCCAGCAGGGACAGGTCGGACTCGAAACCTCGGTTGTGGAAGCTGCTCCGCATCCTGAGCAATTCCGCGCATACGGCGCGGTGCTGGACATCTCCCGCATTACGGAGCTCACCAACAGCTACGCCAATGCGCAGGCTCAACTCCAAACAGCACAGGCCAAGCTCGAAGTTGCGAAGAGCGCATTCGACCGGACCAAGAATCTCGTCGACTCCGCCGCGCTCCCAAAAAAGGAAGCCGAAACCGCAGAGGGAACGTTGCGGACCGACAAGGCCGCACTTGCCGCGGCGGAATCGCAGCTCAGGACTCTCGCGGCAACAGCAAAGCAGGAGTGGGGACCGGTGATCGGCCGGGGAATCGTCGAGCGCTCGCCCGCCGTTGTAAGGCTGATCGAACGCGATCATTTTCTGGTGCAGGTGACGCTGCCGCCTGGCGTGGCCGTCACGGGGCCCCCGGGGACGGCCCTGGCACAAGCGCCGACGCGAAATGCGAATATCGATCTCCAGTACATTTCCCCGGCAACACGCACCGACCCTCGTATTCAGGGATTGAGCTATTTCTTCTCCGCGCCTGGCGATAGTGGCCTGCTGCCCGGCATGAACACCACCGTTTATGTACCGTCAGGCAACACTTACGCGGGCGTGTTCGTCGAGGATACCGCGATCGTGCGATGGCAGGGTCGATCGTGGGTTTACCTGCGCGTCAGCGCCGATAGCTTCCGACGGCATCCGATCAGCACGGATCAGCCGGTTTCGGATGATGACTACGTCGTCCGAGACATCCCATCGGGGTCCGAAATCGTAATCCGGGGCGCACAGGTCTTGTTGTCCGAAGAGGCCAAGAGCGAGCTTCGGGGCGGCGATGACAATGACTGACGGCATCGGCTCCAACAGGTCAGGGCCGCAAGCTGCTCTCGTCGCATTCTCCATCCGCTTCCGCGGCATCGTGCTCGCGCTTTCGTTCGCACTGCTGGGCTATGGCCTGTTCACGCTCGGCGAAGCCAAATACGGAGTGTTCCCCGAATTCGCGCCACCACAGGTCACGATTCAGACTGAAGCTCCCGGCCTCAGCCCGGAGCATGTCGAGATTCTGGTCACGCAACCGATCGAAACGTCGATCAACGGCTTGGCCGGCGTCGAGAGTCTGCGCTCGTCGTCGATCCAGGGCCTCTCCGTAATAACAGTCATCTTCCAGCCGCGCAGCGATATCTACCGGGCGCGTCAATTGGTGACGGAGCGTCTCGCGGTCGTGGCCGCGCGGCTGCCTCAGGGCGTTCAGCCGCCGTCGATGACACCATTGACCCCGCTGGCCGGCACAGTGCTGGTCATCGGCCTGACGTCCGACCAACGTTCGCTGATGGATTTGCGCACCATTGCGGACTGGACCGTGGCAAGACGACTTCTGGCCGTCCAGGGCGTGGCACAAGTATCCACTTACGGCAAAGATGTCCGGTCTCTGCAAGTGCAAGTCCGACCGGACGACCTGATCAGGTACCGGGTCGGCCTGAATGACGTACTGGCCGCCGCGCGCAAGGCCACCGGCGTACGGGGCGCCGGCTTCATCGATACCGCCAATCAGCGCATCACGCTGCAAACCCAGGGGCAGTCTTTGACGCCCGACCAGCTTGCCCGCACCGTTCTTCTGCACGAAGGCGGCGCAAGCGTGGTTCTCGGCGACGTCGCCACCGTCGTGACCGCTCCCGAGCCGCCAATCGGGGCCGCCCTCATCGACGGCGTGCCTGGCATCATGCTCATGGTCAGCCAGCAATACGGCGCGAATACGCGAGAGGTCACCACGCGGGCGGAAGCCGCGCTGCAAGAACTGCGGCCTGGCCTCGAAGGCGACGGGGTACAGCTCCATGCGGATATCTTTCGCCCTGCCAATTTCATCGACGCGGCGACCGAGAACGTGCTCAACGCCTTGTTGATCGGTGGGGCGCTCGTGGTCGTCGTTCTGTTTCTATTTCTGTTCGACTGGCGCACCTCGATCATCAGTTGCACCGCTATCCCCCTATCGTTGATAGCGGCCGTGCTCGCGCTGCAATGGATGGGCGAGACTCTCAGCACGATGACGTTGGGCGGCCTTGCAATCGCGATCGGCGAAGTCGTCGATGACGCCGTGATCGGCGTCGAGAACGTCGTACGTCGATTGCGCGAAAATCGCCGGGCGCCGGCGCCGAAACCCGAGGCTCGCGTCGTGCTCGAAGCTTTCCTCGAGGTGCGCACCGCCGTTGCCTATGCGACGTTTGCGGTGCTGCTGGTCTTCCTTCCGGTCCTGGCGCTTTCCGGCATCGCCGGCCGTCTCTTCGGCCCCTTGGGGATCGCCTATATATTCGCCGTGCTCGCCTCGCTCGCGGTCGCTCTTACGGTGACGCCGGCGCTCTCCATGCTGCTCCTCGTCGGGCGGACCGGCGAACAACGCCTGCATGAGCCGCCAGCGGTGCGGTGGTCCCGTCGCTACTACCAGGCCTTGCTGCGTCGTATCGGCCGCTTCCCGAAGCTGGTGATGACGGCCGCCGCAGCTCTCACGATCGCCGGCGCGGCGATGCTGCCTTTCTTCGGCGGGACCTTCCTGCCGGATCTGCGGGAAGGCCATCTGATACTGCACGTCTCCGCGATCCCTGGCACCTCGCTCGACGAATCACTTCGTATCGGCAAACTGATGACGGATACCCTCCGACAGATCCCGGGCATCCGCAGGGTGGCGCAGCATGCAGGCCGAGCCGAGGCCGGTATCGACACGGTTGGTCCGCATTCCAGCGAGTTCGAGGTCGACTTAGAGCCGGGTCTCTCGGGTCAGGCACAATCCGCAGCGGAAGCGCGCATCAGGGCCGCCTTGGCCGACTTCCCCGGGGTTTCCTTCTCGAGCAAGACCTACTTGACCGAGCGCGTGGAGGAGACCGTCTCCGGCTTCACCGCGGCGGTGGTGATCAACATCTACGGGTCCGATCTCGATTCACTCGAGCGCGCTGCGCGCGACGTCGCTCGAGAACTCGACGAGGTCGGTGGTGCCATCGACGTGCAGCAGAGATCCCCGCCAGGGATGCCGCAGGTGAATGTGACGCTTCGTCCGACCGATCTGCAGCGCTGGGGGCTCGATGCTGTCGAAGTGCTCGAACTGATCCGCACCGCCTATCAGGGCGATGTCGTCGGCCAGGGATATGAAGGCAATGCCGTCTTCAATGTCATCGTGATCCTCGACACACATGCCCGCGCCCGGCTCACTCAGATCGGTGACCTGCCGGTGCGCACGCCGAGCGGAGCATACATTCTGCTGAAGCAAATTGCCGACGTCTACGAAACCTCGGGCCGTTATCAGATCCAGCACCAGAATGCACAGCGCGTTCAGACCGTAACGGCGAACGTCAGCGGACGCGATCTCGAGTCCTTCGTGGCCGCAGCCAAACGCAAGCTGGCCCGCGAGGTCACGTTGCCGCCGGGTGCCCATATCGAATTTGCCGGAGCGGCCGAGGCACAAGCCCGATCGCGGCGCGATCTCATCGTCAACTCCTTGCTGGCTGGGACGGGTATCGTCGTTCTGCTCTCGATGGTTACCGGCCATTGGCGAAATTTGTTGCTGGTGATGATCAACCTGCCGTTTGCCTTTGTCGGCGGCGTGTTCGCATTAGCGTTGACGGGTGGTCTGCTTTCGCTCGGATCGATGGTCGGCTTCGTCACGCTGTTCGGAATTACGCTGCGCAACTCCATCCTCATGATCTCGCACTACGAGCACCTCGTCCTCGTCGATGGTCACGCGTGGGGACCCGATACCGCGATCGAGGGCGCGGCCGATCGTCTTGTCCCGATCCTGATGACGTCTCTCGTGACCGGCCTGGGATTGCTGCCGCTGGCGATAGGCGCAGGAGAACCGGGTCGTGAAATCGAGGGCCCGATGGCAATCGTCATCCTCGGGGGGCTGATCACTTCGATGGCGCTTAGTTTGCTGGTTCTGCCGACTCTTGCGCTTCGATATGCGCGTTTCAAGAGCCGCTCTGAGCGCACGCAAAGCGCTTGACGATCAGGATCACGCTCGCCTCAAAAGCGGCAGCAGCGCTGACCAAGCGTCAGCCTAGCACAGTGCCGAAAGAGCACAGTCGAGATTTTGGTGGAAGAGAGTTGAAGCCCGATCGTTGTGGCTTTGCATCAACGACAATGCGTTGAATGACGGATCGTCCGGCACAACGATGACGGGCAAAGACGGCCCGAACACTGCCACGGCCTCGATGGTGTTTGCCATCGAAGCCGCGGCAGGTCGTGAGGTGGTCTTACTTGCGCGAAGCGCAGGCGTACATGTTGATTTCCATGCCCACCGGCACTTCCACGATCTTCGGAGCTTTCCAAGCCATTCGGGGTCTCCCAAGGGATTGAGCGCGACATCGCGCGGACGGAAACCTAGGGCTGCATCGCGCACCGCGCAAGCCTGGATTCGAACGCGCAGCACATCCGCGCCGATTCTTCGCAGGCGCATTTCGCTCTCGGACAAGAGCTGTTCCCTCTTGGTCAAACGCGATTAACGAAGAGTGATCTTGTGCGACGCACCGTCGATGACTCGGCGCGAACCGCGCCTTGTCGTCAGCAGCCCTTGTCCGCGGTTGCTGCGTTCGGCTTGGCACCCTCGGCGCGCTGAGCCGCAGTCGGCTCCCCCTGCATCTGCCGCTGCGCATCCTCGGATGATGTCGCCGTTTCACCGCTTGCACGATTCATCGTGCTGGTCGGCGGATGCTTGTTGGTGTCGTTCGCGGAATCGGACGTGTGAGACTGCGCCGAGCCGACCGTGACGGGACCCGACCCGGCGTCCTTATCATTGGCGGCGCTTGTGCTGTTGCAGGGGCCCGCGATGGCTGTGCCGGCGCTCAAAGCGAGAATCGCGCATGCCGCGAGCATCGATCGTTTCGTGTTCATGTGCATCTCCTCTCCTCCTGCCCGTGCCCTCGCGGGGAAGCTCTTGCGGAGAGAATATGTCGCGACGCGCGAGGTTCCGAATGCCGGCATGGAATTGACCCGCCGCCTGTGCGCAGCGGGTCAGCCGTTCATTTCAATAGCCGCAGCAACGCGCGCCCCGCGCGCGAGTTCAGCTCCTTGGCGTCCAGCGTTCCATCATTGTCGGGATTGGCGGCCTTGAAGCGTTGCTCGACCACAGCGAGATATTCATCCAGCGTGAGCGTCCCGTCGTGATCGGGATCGGCGACGGCGAGTTCCTTCGCCGTCAACCGTCCGCGCAGTTCGCGTGCATCGAGCGTGCCGTCATGGTCGGGATCGAGCTTGGCGAACAGCGCGGCGGCAGCTTTCTTCACCTCGGCAAGATCGAGCGTTCCGTCATTGTCGGTGTCGAACATCTTGATGACGTTGCCGGATGCCGACCAGGCCGGGCCAGCGAACAGAACATTTGTCAACGCGAGTGCAATGGAGCGGCGCGAAATCATCAAAACCTCCCTGGCGGAAAAATCCCGCATCGCGCGGGATCGCGACAACATAAGTCCATTGATGGGGTCCGGTCCAAGCCGAATTCGATGCGGGCGCTCGCACATGCGCAAAGTTGACGGATTTCGGGTGGATCGTTGAGCCAAGCCGTCGCCTTATTGCGGACCATGCTGCATCAGCGAGGCCACCCATGAAGTTCTTGATCCAGATGCCATTGTGCTGCGCCGTTGCGATTTGCCTTTTCTCGCCCGCCGCGGCGCAGAGCGGGACTCCTTCCAAACCCATGCCGGCAACGGCCAAGGTCCTGACCGGCAAGGAACGACTCGGCCCCAAATGGACCGACGAGCAACGCATCGACAATTGCAATGTGCCGCCGGACAAGCGTGGAACCAAGTCGCGCCCGATTCTCTGTCCGGACCATCTGACCCACTAGATGCGCAAGCGCGCGAGACACAACGCATGTCGCTTCATGCCACGGACTTCCGAGGGCAGGATCACCGAGGTCGCCAAGCGGGCCAGCCTCACCTAACTGCCACCGCGAGACCCTGCGGTCCTCGGCGACGTCTGGAGGCAGATCATCCAGCGGTGAGGTCTACCTCCGTCATTCCGGGGCGCCCGCAGGGCGAACCCGGAATCCATCTCGCCGCACAAATTGCGGCCCGATGGATTCCGGGCCCCCGTGCTGCGCACGCATCCCGGAATGACGGAGAAGGGATTGCCGCCAAGCGCAGCGGCTTTGGCTAGCTCGCCCGCGCCCGGAACCGTATGATGCGCGCCGTTTCATCGACGATCTGGTGCAATCGTGAACCTGCCGACCGTCCCGCCCGCTGCACGCCTCGGAGATTTCCTCTCTCGCGAAATCAAGACCGGCGAGCTTCTGCGAGCACTGGTCGTGGTCGGCCCGATCGTGGCCGCCTATTTCCTCACGCGCGAACCGGCCCTGTTGAACCTCGGCCTGATCGCGGTTTCGCTGCTCATTCCCGCGCTCAAACTTCGGCTGCCGTCGAAGATGATCGCATTGCACTACCTCAGCATTCTCCTCACCTTTGGCACGCTGTTCCTCGCAGCTCCGATCAAGCCGCTGTTCGTCGCGTTGACAGCGCTGGCCGGCTTCCTTGCCGTCGCGGTGACGCGCTATGGAGACAATTTGCGCACGCTGGGCAATTGGGTGTTCATCCCGGCCGTCTATCTCGCCTGCGAGGTCCGCGAGGGGGTGAGCGCTGCGGAGGCGCTCCGTCATGCAGGCATCATCGTCGCGACCTCACCGGTTGCGCTCGCGCTCGTCTGCGGCGTCCGGATTTACGACCAGCGCCGAAGAGGCGATGCCGTGGCATCCTCCTATGGACCTCCCTCCGCCGAATGGTTCCTGCCCGCGGCCGCAACCGCCGTGGCGGTGTTCGCCGCGGCAGCGCTGGTCGAAATTCTGGATCTCGCCCAGGGGCAATGGGTGATGTGGTCGGCAGCAAGCGTCATCGTCGGAGATCTCTCCGCCTCCACCGGCAAGCTGAAGCAGAGAGCGATCGGGGCGTTCGTTGGTGTCCCGCTCGGCTTCCTCGCGGGCTTCGAGCTGCCGGTCGGCCGGGCCGGCTATGCGCTCGCGGTTCTCGGCGCGACCCTCACGCTGATCTCATTCTCGCGCTACATCGTCGGCTTCGGCCTGCGTTGCTTCTTCATCGCTCTTGCGGCCTCATTCGCCGGAGGCGCCAGCGGCATAGCGGAGGAGCGCGTCGCCAACGTGATCACGGGCGGCGCATTCGGCCTCATCGCGGTCGCCTTGACGGAGATCGTCTGGCTGCGCGTCCGGCGGAAAGCCCGTTCGCCTGGATAATGCCCGGCGCGTCCTCGAATGCGCCAATCTGTCTCGCCTCTCGCTCATGGCAGAGGCCGCATGATGCAGTACCCTCGACAAAGATTCAGGGAGGGAGTCATGTCCGCGAAACTCGATCGCCGCCACTTCGTTGCCGCCGGCGCCAGCGCTATCGCGATGCCTTTCATCACGCGCAGCGCATCGGCGCAAAGCCCATGGCCGTCACGGCAGATCCGCATGATCTGCAGCTACCCTGCCGGCGGACAGACCGACCTGCTCGCGCGCGCATTCGGCGAGTTCATTTCCAAGCAGACGGGAAAGACCGTCGTCATCGAAAACAAGCCCGGCGCCTCAGGTGCGATCGGCACGGCAGAGGTCGCGCGTGCAGAGCCCGACGGCCACACCGTGCTGTGCTCGATCTCGACCACCTACATCATGAATCGGGTGGTGATGAAGAATCCCGGCTACGACATGGACAAGGATTTGACGCTCGTCAGCGTCATTCCGGGCGCCGGCCTCTTGCTGGTTGCGAACCCGAAAACCGGCATCAAGACGCTGAACGACTTCGTCGCCTTCGCGCGCAAGAGCGGCAAGGTGAATTTCGGCACCTATAGTGCGGGCTCATCCCCACACATGACGATCAACGAGCTCAACAAGCAGTATGGCCTCAACGTCGAGCCGGTCCACTACCGGGGCGAAGCCCCGATGTGGACGGGCATGCTGGAAGGCACGCTCGATGCCGCGATGGGCAGCTACACCGCCGCGCAATCCGTCCTGCAAAGCGACCGCGGCACCGTGTTCGCGGTTCATTCGAAGAAGGTCGACGCGATCCCGAACATCAAGACTCTCCCCGAGCAGGGCGCGACGTCAAAGTTCTTCACCGTGAGCGGCTTCACCGGCTGGGCGGTGCCGAAGGCGACGCCGCAGCCGATCGTCGACCGGCTGGCCAAACTCTGTGTCGCCGCCAACAGCGATCCGAAAGTGAAGGAGGTTCTCGGCACGTTCGTGCTCGAACCGGCGTTCGGCTTCAAGGAGACCAATGCCCTGTATCAGCGCGAGTTGCCGATCTGGATCGAGAGCGCGCAGTCGCTCGGACTGGAGCCAACCTGACCCCCGGATGCGCTAGCAGCCCGTGTCGGGCGCTCGCATCCGACCAAAGCCTAGGTCGAAGACGCACACGCGTTCTAGTATAATGCACGCCGACCGGACAACCCTTGCGTCAAGCCCCCCGGGTCCTGACGAGAAAGGCCGATCGCATGACACCAGACGGCGTCACTGTGGCCACCATGATCATCCTGCTTTTCCCGATGGGCTATTTTCTGCTGTCGTCGCCCGCCTTCCTGCTGGTGAAGCTCGACATCCGGCCCGTCGCCCTGCTGTTGCGCGGGCAGTTCAATGCCTATTTCCTGATGTTGAGCGTTGTCGGCGCAATCGGGACGGTGGTTTTCGTCGTGACCGGTCGATTTGCCTTCGCAATCGGTCCCGCCCTGATCGTGGCTTTCGCGATCTGGGGACGCCTCTGGTTTCTGCGACAGATGGATGACCAGCTCAGCGCCGGGGGCGCGGGCGGCGCTAATGCGGCGCGTCGGTTACGTCGGCTGCATTGGGGCGGAATGCTGTCCAACGCGGTCCTGGTCGTCGCTCTCGTGACCAGCATTCCCTACGTTGCCCCGTCGACCTGAGGCAGGGCGCACATGGGCCGCTTCTTTTTGGCGGCCTTGCCCCTGGCCGATCCGGCGCCTCGCCTTCGCGCCAGTTCCTCGAACGACCAAGCATCGGAATGTCCTGCAGGAGGGCTGCGCCCCCTACCCGCCTAGTGCTCTTCCGAGGAAACGACGTTCTGTTGCGCCTTGTGGATCGAGGACGGCACCACGCCGAAATACTTCCTGAACACCCGGCTGAAGTGCGATGAGCTGGAGAAGCCCCAGGAGAACGCGACGTCGGTGATGGTCTTGCCGCCGTGGGCCTCGAGCTCCTGCCGGCAGTTCTGAAGGCGCGCCTGCCAGATATAGTCGCTCACCGTGGTGCCGCGCTCAGAGAACAGCATGTGCAGATAGCGCTTGGAGCAGCCGAGCTCGGTGGAGATCTGGTCGATGCACAGATCCGGATCGCGCAGATGCTCGCGAATGAAGAACTGCGCGCGCACATACATCGCCTCTGGCCCGACCCGATCGAACATCGTGTCGGCCTCACGCAGCGGCAGCAGCAACAGATCGATCAGCGAATCGGCGACGCCGACCGCGCTGTTCGCCGACAGCTTCGCCGCCTCGTCGAAGGTCGCATGGACGAAATCATGGGCGATCCGCCCCGTTCCCGTCTTCGCCGACAGCTTGCAGGCGGGCATCCGCTGCGAGGGGAAACCGCGATCGCGCAGCAGCGATTTCGGCACGATCACCACGTCGTGCCGCGTGAAGGCGGGACTGATGATCGAATGCGGGCAGGACACATCATAGGCGATGATGTCGCCCGGATTGAGCTCGATATGGCGGCCGTCCTGCTCGAAATAGGACACGCCGTAGGTCTGGAAGTGGATCTTGATATAGGGATGCTCGTTCGCCTTGGCGCGCGCAAGCGTGTGCGCGACGCGATGCTGGCTCACCTCAATCTGGCAGAGCTTGAGGCGCGAGACGGTGGTGTAGTCGATACGGCCCTCGAGCGAGGACGCTTCCAGCGGATCCACGTCGAAGTAGCCGCACAGGCTCGTCAGCCCGTCGATCCAGCTCTGGATCTGCTTCTTCGGCGTCAGTCCGGTCGTCGAGAGCGTGTGGATTGTGTCGGACATCATCCAGCCAACTGGTTTCACCCGGAGATACGATGCGAATCGCGACCGGTGCCGCTGGGTGCCCTCTGTCGTGATTGCGCGACGTTTACCTCGAATTTGGGCGGTCTTTTGGGGCAAGCGCTATGCCCCACTGCCATCCTTAAGAATAATCCTCCGCCTTAGTTGCACCGCCGTCAAGGGGAACCTGAGCGCCAAAGGCCGCAGACAGGCGTCGCGGAAGCCGCTGAATTCGCTACTGCAAAATCAAAAACTTCGCATCCGTGCGCTGTCGAGCAAAGCAGCTTCCCTCTTGGGCAAGTTTCCCGATTATGAACCGGTTAGGGAATGTGGCAGGAACAACAAGAAACGGGCTGCAGACGAAACGCGGACCCGTGGCTCATACCAGGAGGAGGAAACTCACAGCATCGTTTCTGGTCCCAATCGTGACCGCCCTGCACGAGCAGACGCTGGACGTCAATGCCCAGCGATTTAGCAATGCTTTGGAAACAATAAACGAGCCCTAGGAGGAATAAACTATGCGCAAGGTGCTACTGGCGACCTATCTTGGCTCCGCGGCGGTGCTCGCCGTCGGCAGCGCGTCAGCCAATGACGAGTTGAACAAGATGTCGCAGAACCCGAAAGACTGGGTGATGCCGGCCGGCGACTACGCCAACAGCCGCTATTCCAAACTGAACCAGATCAACGCCCAGAACGTCGGCAAGCTCCAGGTCGCCTGGACCTTCTCAACCGGCGTGCTGCGCGGCCACGAAGGTGGGCCGCTGATCATCGGCAACGTGATGTATGTCCACACCCCGTTCCCGAACAAGGTCTACGCTCTTGACCTTTCCAACGAGAACAAGATCATCTGGAGCTACGAGCCCAAGCAGGACCCGAACGTCATCCCGGTGATGTGCTGCGACACCGTCAATCGCGGTCTCGCTTATTCCGACGGCAAGATCTTCCTGCACCAGGCGGATGACATGCTTGTCGCGCTGGATGCCAAGACGGGCAAGCAGGTATGGGCCGCGAAGAACGGCGATCCCACCAAGGGCCAGACCGGCACCTCGGCGCCTCTGGTCGTCAAGGACAAGGTGCTCGTTGGCACCTCGGGCGGCGAATTCGGCGTTCAGTGCAGCATGACCGCCTACGACGTCAAGGACGGCAAGCAGGTCTGGAAGGCCTATTCGGAAGGCCCGGATGACCAGATCCTGTTTGACGACAAGACCACTGCGCTCGGCAAGCCGGTCGGCAAGGATTCGAGCCTCAAGACCTGGCAGGGCGACCAGTGGAAGATCGGCGGCGGTTGCACCTGGGGCTGGGTCTCCTACGATCCCACCCTCGACCTGATCTACTACGGCTCCGGCAATCCCTCGACCTGGAATCCGAAACAGCGCCCGGGCGACAACAAGTGGTCGATGACCGTCTTCGCGCGCAATCCGGACACCGGTTTGGCCAAGTGGGTCTACCAGATGACGCCCCACGACGAGTGGGACTATGACGGCGTCAACGAGATGATCCTCTCCGATCAGAGCATCAACGGCCAGGCGAGGAAGCTCCTGACGCACTTCGATCGCAACGGTCTCGCCTACACCATGGACCGTGCCACCGGCGAGCTGCTGGTCGCCGAGAAGTACGATCCGAAGGTGAACTGGACCTCCGGCGTCGACATGGACAAGAACTCGCCGACCTATGGTCGTCCGAAGGTGCTCGATGCAGCTTCGACCGAAAAGGGCGGAGAGGACCACAACACCAAGGGCATCTGCCCGGCCGCGCTCGGTACCAAGGACGAGCAGCCGGCGGCCTACTCGCCGGACACGCAGCTGTTCTACGTGCCGACCAACCATGTCTGCATGGACTACGAACCGTTCAAGGTGAGCTACACCGCGGGCCAGCCCTATGTGGGTGCGACGCTGTCGATGTATCCGCCGCAGGGTGAAAGCCACATGGGCAACTTCATCGCCTGGGACGGCAAGACCGGCAAGATCGTGTGGTCGAACAAGGAGCAGTTCTCGGTCTGGTCGGGTGCGCTCGCAACCGCCGGCAACGTGGTGTTCTACGGCACGCTCGAAGGCTACCTGAAGGCAGTCGATGCCAAGACCGGCAAGGAGCTCTACAAGTTCAAGACTCCCTCCGGCATCATCGGCAACGTCACGACCTATGAGAACAATGGCAAGCAGTACGTTGCCGTGCTCTCCGGCGTGGGCGGCTGGGCCGGCATCGGTCTGGCGGCTGGTCTGACCGATCCGACGGCCGGTCTCGGCGCGGTCGGCGGCTACGCGGCGCTGTCGAACTACACGGCTCTCGGCGGTACGCTGACCGTGTTCTCGCTGCCGAACTAACGTCGACTCGTATCGTCCCGGCGCGTGGATCAACTCCACGCGCTGGCTCGTCTCCACCGAACGCGTCCGAGGAAAACTCACTTGCGTAGAATCTGCTCTGTCATTGCTGCGATGATGTTCGTCGCGTCCGGAGGAATTGCCGTCGCGGACGGCTCGGGTGACCCGACCGCCGTCAAACAGAACGAAAGTGGCGAATGGTCCGATAAGGACGGAAACCCGACCTACAAGGTCAGCGACGGATCCGTGGACTGGTACACCTATTCCGGATACCGCCGCTATCACTCCGAGTGTCATGTCTGCCACGGCCCTGACGGAATGGGCTCCACCTACGCTCCGGCGCTGAAGGATTCGCTCAAGACCATGAGCTACGCCGACTTCCTCGGCGTCGTCGCCTCCGGCCGCAAGAATATCTCCACGGCGCAGGAGAACGTGATGCCGGCCTTCGGCGACAATCCGAACGTCGCCTGTTACATGGACGACCTTTACGTCTATCTGCGCGCCCGGACCAATGACGCCTGGGGCCGTGCGCGGCCACCCAAGCATGAGGACAAGACGCAGGCATACACGGCGGCTGAAGATGCCTGCATGGGCAACAAGAAGTGAACGTTTGGAGTCTGACCGGGACTTAAATCTCGGCATCTCCGTGAAGATCTGAGGAGTTTACGATGAAGACACGTGCAGCCGTCGCTTTTGAAGCGAAAAAACCGCTTGAAATCGTCGAGGTCGATCTGGAAGGCCCGAAGGCCGGTGAAGTTCTGGTCGAAATCAAGGCGACCGGCATCTGCCATACCGACGCCTACACGCTCGACGGCTTCGACAGCGAGGGAATCTTCCCCTCGATTCTGGGCCATGAGGGCGCGGGCATCATCCGCGAGATCGGCCCCGGCGTGACCTCGGTGAAGCCGGGCGATCACGTCATCCCGCTCTACACGCCGGAATGCCGGCAGTGCAAAAGCTGCCTGAGCCAGAAGACCAATCTCTGCACCGCGATCCGCGCCACCCAGGGCAAGGGCGTGATGCCTGACGGAACCAGCCGCTTCTCCTACAAGGGCAAGCCGATCTACCACTACATGGGCTGCTCGACGTTCTCGAACTTCACGGTGCTGCCGGAGATCGCGGTGGCGAAGATCCGCGAGGACGCGCCCTTCGACAAGAGCTGCTACATCGGCTGCGGCGTCACCACCGGCGTCGGCGCAGTCGTCAACACCGCCAAGGTCGAGCCGGGCTCCAACGTGGTCGTGTTCGGCCTCGGCGGCATCGGCCTCAACGTCATCCAGGGCGCCAAGATGGCTGGCGCCGACAAGATCATTGGCGTCGACGTCAACGACTCCAAGGAGGAATGGGGCCGCCGGTTCGGCATGACCGACTTCGTCAACCCCAAGAAGATCACGGGCGACATCGTCCCGCATCTCGTCAGCCTCACCGACGGCGGCGCCGATTACACATTCGACTGCACCGGCAACACCACGGTGATGCGCCAGGCGTTGGAAGCCTGCCATCGCGGCTGGGGCACCTCGATCATCATCGGCGTCGCGGAAGCGGGCAAGGAGATCGCCACCCGTCCGTTCCAGCTCGTCACCGGGCGCAACTGGCGGGGCACCGCCTTCGGCGGCGCGCGCGGCCGCACCGACGTGCCGAAGATCGTCGACTGGTACATGAACGGAAAGATCCAGATCGATCCGATGATCACCCACGTGCTGAAGCTCGAAGAGATCAACAAGGGCTTCGACCTCATGCACGAGGGCAAGTCCATCCGTTCAGTCGTCGTGTTCTAGCTCTCAGACATCCCACCCAAGGAGGATCGACCCATGACTGTTGCACTCCATCCCTCGATCGACAACGGCGTCAAACAGGGCAGCGGCAGCTTTGCCGGCGGCACGCTGGTCTGCAAATGCAGTGACCACCCGGTCAAGGTCAGCGTGAAGGGCGACGTCGCCCACAACCATGCCTGCGGCTGCACCAAGTGCTGGAAGCCGCAGGGCGCGATGTTCTCGGTGGTCGCGGTCGTGCCGCGCCAGAACGTCTCCGTGCTCGAGAACGGCGACAAGCTGCAGATCGTCGACCCGTCGGCGGTGATCCAGCGCTATGCCTGCAAGGCCTGCGGCACGCACATGTACGGCCGCATCGAGAACAAGAACCATCCGTTCTACGGCCTCGACTTCATCCATCCCGAGCTGTTCCAGGAACAGGGCTCGGCCGCTCCCGGCTTCGCCGCCTTCGTCTCCTCGGTGATCGAATCCGGCGTGAAGCCGGAGCAGATGGCCGGTGTGCGGTCGCGGCTCAAGGAGCTCGGGCTCGAGCCCTATGACTGCCTGTCGCCGCCCCTGATGGACGCGATCGCGACCCACGTGGCCAAAGCCAAGGCCGCCTGAGGCCGCCAGACGTTCGCCACGCCCGTCCGGCCGCTGCTCCCGACCATCACCAGCGCGCCGGACGGCGAGGCTCCCAAGATTGCGGCGGCGTGGTTCCGCCCCTTCGTTTGATGCGCCTGCGAGGGCCCTCTGCTCCCTCAGTCCTGGTCTTTGAATGACTGCGCAGTGCCGCCGACTTCCAGCTTGAAGTCCGCGTCCTGCGTTTCTCCCTCCCTCGACTGAGGCATCCTGCTTCGTCCGCGCAGTCCCTCTGGCGGACGAAGCTTTTTTTGCCGCGCAACCTGCCGCTGCAAAAGCTACGCGCAGCATCGCCGCCCTGCTTTTGCCAAACCGCGGATACAATCTCTTCACGTCAAGCACACCCGGCTGTGAATGCCGGTCCGGCCCGATCTCTGATAAGAGTCGCGGCGTGACGATGCCGCGCCAAATTCAATCAAATAAGAACAAAACGGGAGGTATCGAGCACATCCAGACATCGCCAATCGCATTCCGACCTCCTCCCGGGACCTGCCCGCGCGGGGACAACAGGCTGGATGCGGGCGAGACGACACACGGACCATGGCGTCGACGACGTCGGCGCAATCAAAAATCGACAAGCTTATGAAGAGCGAGGACGATCATGATCAAAATAAAGATCAACGGCCAGGAACAGAGCTGGGACGGCGACCCGGATCTTCCGCTACTCTGGTTCCTGCGCGACGAGGCCGGGCTGACCGGCACCAAATTCGGCTGCGGCCAGGCCTTGTGCGGCGCCTGCACGGTCATCGTCGACAAGGAGGCCGTGCGCGCCTGCATCACATCGATCAACGACGTCGCGGGACGCGAGGTCACGACGATCGAAGGGCTGCATCCCACCGGCGATCATCCCGTCCAGAAGGCCTGGCGCCAGGTCAACGTTCCCCAATGCGGCTTCTGCCAGGCCGGCCAGATCATGCAGGCCGCCGCGCTGCTGATGGAAAATCCAAAACCGTCGCATGAGCAGATCCGCGAGGCCATGGCGGGCAACATCTGCCGCTGCGGCTGCTACCAGCGCATCGAGAACGCCGTTCATCTCGCATCGACGGGGGTGTGATCATGAATTTCATCGACAATCCCCGGAAGCTTCGCGGCTTCGAAAAGCACATCAAGGTCGAGAAGGTCTCCCGCCGCAGTATCCTGAAGGGTCTCGGCGTCACCGGCGGCTTCGTGCTGGCCGCGCCCGTGATGACGCGCCAGGCCTTCGCCTATGAGACCGGCGCCGGAAAGATGCCGCACGGCGTCGTGGTCGATCCACGCGTCTTCGTCGCGGTCGCGCCTGACGGCATCGTCACCATTCTCGCCCACCGCTCGGAGATGGGCACGGGCGTGCGCACCAGCCTGCCGCTGATCGTGGCCGAGGAGATGGAGGCCGACTGGTCCAGGGTCAAGGTCGAGCAGGCCCATGGCGACGAGGTCAAGTTCGGCAACCAGGACACCGATGGCTCCCGCAGCACGCGGCACTATCTGATCCCGATGCGCCAGATCGGCGCGTCCGCCCGCATCATGCTGGAGCAGGCCGCGGCCAAACGCTGGGGCGTGCCGGCTGCCGAGGTCAAGGCCGTCAATCACGAGGTGGTCCACAGCGCCAGCGGACGCAAGCTCGGCTACGGCGAGCTCGCGGCCGATGCCGCCGAGCAATCGGTGCCGAGCATCGAGGGCCTCAAGCTGAAGGACCCCAAGGACTTCCGCTATCTGACCAAGGGCCGGATCGGCATCGTCGATCTTCACGACATCACCACGGGCAAGGCGCGCTACGGCGCCGACATACGCCTGCCCGGCATGAAATACGCGGTCATCGCGCGCCCGCCGGTGACCGGCGGCACGCTCGTCTCGTTCGATCCGGACGCGGCGTTGAAGGTCCCTGGCGTCGAGAAGGTGATGAAGGTCCGCGGCTGGCCGTGGCCCTCGAAATTCCAGCCGCTCGGCGGCGTTGCGGTGATCGCCCGCAACACCGGTGCGGCGATCAAGGGCCGCGACGCGCTGAAGCTGACCTGGGACGACGGCGCGAATGCCAAATACGACTCGGTCGCCTACCGCAAGGAGCTCGAGGACGCCTCGCGCAAGCCGGGCCTCGTCGTGCGCCAGGAGGGCGATGCGGATGCCGCGCTGAAGAGCGCCGACAAGGTGATCGTCGGCGAGTACTACATCCCGCACCTTGCCCATGTCAGCATGGAGCCGCCGGTCGCGGTTGCCGACGTCAAGGACGACAAAGCGGAGATCTGGGCGCCGGTTCAGAGCCCGGGCGGCACACGCGAAGACGTCGCCAAGACGCTCGGTATCCCCGAGCAGAACGTCACGGTCAACGTCACGCTGCTCGGCGGCGGCTTCGGCCGCAAGTCGAAATGCGACTTCGCGCTGGAAGCCGCACTGCTGTCGAAGGAGCTCGGCACGCCGGTGAAGGTGCAGTGGACACGGGAGGACGACGTCCAGCACGACTTCCTGCACACCGTCTCGGCCGAGCGGATCGAGGCGGGGCTCGACAAGAACGGCAAGGTGATCGCCTGGCGCCACCGCAGCGTGGCTCCCAGCATCGCCTCGACCTTCGCCGCCGATACCGTTCACCAGGCACCGTTCGAGCTCGGCATGGGCCTCGTCGACATGCCCTTCGAGATCGCCAACATCTCCTGCGAAAATCCGGAAGCGGCCGCGCACACCCGCATCGGCTGGTTCCGCTCGGTGTCGAACATCCCGCGCGCCTTCGCGGTGCAATCAATGGTTGGCGAGATCGCGCATGCGACCGGCCGCGATCAGAAGGAGACGCTGCTCGCGCTGATCGGAAGCCCGCGGATCGTCAAGCCCGCGGTGAAGGACCTCTGGAACTACGGCGAGCCCTATGACAGCTACCCGATCGACACCGCGCGCCTGCGCAAGGTGGTCGAGCTGGTCGCCGAGAAGGGCGAATGGGGACGCCAGGTGCCGAAGGGCCACGGCCTCGGCATCGCCGTGCACCGCAGCTTCGTCAGCTACATCGCGACCATCGTCGAGGTGGACGTCGACGACAAGGGCAAGCTGACGGTGCCACGGGTCGACACCGCCATCGATTGCGGCACCTATGTCAACCCCGAGCGCATCGCCTCGCAGATCGAAGGCGCGGCGATCATGGGCCTCGGCCTCGCCAAATATGGCGAGATCACCTTCAAGGACGGCAAGGTGGAGCAGAAGAACTTCGACGACTTCCAGGTCCTCAGGATGGACGAGTCTCCGCTCATCACCAACGTCCATATCGTGCCGCCCGGACCCGACACGCCGCCGAGCGGCGTCGGCGAGCCCGGCGTGCCGCCCTTCGCCCCGGCGCTGATGAATGCGATCTTCGCCGCGACCGGAAAACGCATCCGCGCGCTTCCGATCGGCAAGCAATTGGAGGCGTAAAGCGCGTTAAGCGCTTTAGGTTAGAGCAACCTTCCCCATCCGATGTGCCCTCTCCCCTTGTTGTGGGAGAGGGCAGCGACGCTGAAAGACACGCACTAGGCACTCTCTCGCCGCAATCCCACGTGGCACATCTCCGTGCCGTCCAGTTCTTCTCGCCACTTTCTGAAATCGACTTCGGTGCGCTTGGACAAGAATACCGCCGACGCAGCCAAGAACGCAGCACGCGTGCTCTCGAACGTTTTCGCTGTGCCCGACATGCACCCGCCGGCACGTGACCCAGGATAGAAGCTGCAGCGCCATTGCCATGGATCACTCTCAGTCGGATTGCCGCTGCGCAGGCCGATGCTGCCGACCTTGGACATCGCCGTAATGGGATCAGCCAGCTTTCCTGTCAGACGTCGCAGTCACGACGACGGGCGAGATGAGTCATGGTCGAGCGCCGCGTGATACCGCTGGCAAATTGTCAGTGGGTTGGGGGATCGCCTCTTGACCACCGCGCGTCGTGGTTGTGGATGGGTCTGCATCGTTGCGGGAGGCCAACAAGGAGCCTAGGATTATCACGTGCAAGCACCTCAGTGCAGATGGCCGCCTTTCGGCTTACTCCGCGGCTGCCATCGACAAAAATCACAGGAGGACATCGCGATGAAATCGCTGGCTTATGCAACCTTATTTGCTCTCGCATTTGCCCCGAGCTACGGCTTCGCTCAAGGCTCAACCGGCCACAACATGAGCGACGAAGAGCTGATTAAACTATCGCTGTCAGCCGCGCCCGAGGCCATCGCCAAAGATGCAACGATCGTCGCTATGGACCACGACGGCAAGATGCGGACATTGCGCCAAGGAACGGGGCAGTGGACGTGCATGCCAGGTCACGCCGATCCGGCCAACCCGGACCCGATGTGCGGCGATAAGAACGCGATGGAATGGGCAACAGCCTGGATGGATCACAAGGAGCCACCGGCGAACAAGGTAGGGTTCATGTACATGCTCCGAGGAGACGGGGGTGCGAGCAACACCGACCCGTATGCAACAAAAGAAGAGGCCGGCAACAACTGGATCAAAACCGGCGCACATGTGATGATCGTCGGCTCTGGCGCCAAGATGTTGGATGGTTATCCACGCGACGCGAAGGCGGACCCAACGAGACCCTATGTGATGTGGCCCGGCACGCAGTACGAGCATCTGATGCTGCCGGTCCGCTGACCTCGCGATCTCGCACCCCCTACGTTCATATGAGAAGCCGCAAGGCACGCGGCAGACGCCATAAAGAAGTGAGTTCGCTGACACGGACTAACACTCGCCGGACCTTTCGGGGCGGCGCTCTTGTTTGCGCTTCCGTGAAGAGCGCCCGCGTTATGCAGCGGCATTACCCTGCTTGTCCGCCCCACGCATCACGATCTTGAGCGCGTCATCCGGTAACTGCCAATGCAGCGCGCCTCATCCCACGGTGCGCGCATTCAGACATCGCGCTCTCATCGGCCGCCAGGATCACCTGGTATCGGCTTGGCTCGACCACTGCGTTCGCCTCCGTGGTCAGGATCCGGTAGACCCGATGCGGCCCGCAGACGGGCTTGGACTTGGTGCCACGGTTGCCAATGAATTCAGTCCTGCGAAAAGGGCGCAGCCCGCATAATTACTGGCTTTCTATGTCCATAAACGAACCGACGCGACTTCCGGAAGTCGGCATGCTGCCTTCATAGGCCACGAAGGAAGACGGCCATGAACGGGGTAGAGCGTAGGTTCATCGTCACCACGATGACCGGATTTTTCGTGCTGATGGGGGCAATGAGCTTGCTTATGATGGTTGGCTAAGGGGGGCCCGAACATGACGATCTCATGTCCCGGTGACTGACGCTGATGGCCCTGCAATTCCACCGCGCTGTCGAGCACATGGAAATATGGAGCGCGAGCAGCGAGGGCTATTCGTTCGTGATCAGCCATGAGAGTCCCGCCGGTCCCGGCTTTCACGGGCAGCCGGGCTATGTGGCGTCATGGCGACCGCTCTATCAGACCAATGGCGCGATCAAGATCGGCGGCTCACCGTTCAAGACTTTCGCGGAAGCGGAGGAAGCCTGCACCACGATGCTGAAACATCTCGAAAGGCAGGACGGCGGCGCCGATCTCGGAGCATGAGGCGGCGTTTGCCCTTTGATCCCGACCAGTCGAATTTCTCTGCCTGCTTCTTGCGTGGCCCTGCAATGTAGTCCGCCTTCTTTTGCGTGGGGACGAGTGGCGGTCCGCCTCAAGCAGGCAGCTATGCCCCTCTCAGGGCGCACACAGCAGAATGCGGCGGACGCTGCCGTCCGCCGCATTCGCTCGCCCCCTGCACGCTCCGCTTCTTTCGATCCGCCAGCGGAGCTATTTCTTGAGCGCAAAGACCCAGACCACACCGCCCTGCGGCACGTTGGATTCGATGCCGATATTGTTGGTCGCCAGCGCATCCTGGATGCGTTGCGCATCGACGCCCCAGCCGGACTGGATCGCGATGTACTGCGTGCCGTCGACCTCATACGACACAGGCATGCCCATGATGCCGGAGTTGGTCTTCTGCTCCCAGAGTAGTTCGCCGGTCTTGGCGTTGAAGGCGCGGAAGTTGCGGTCGTTGGTGCCGCCGGTGAAGACGAGGTCTCCGGCGGTCGCCGTCACCGAGCCGAACAGCTGCGACTTCGGGAAGTTGTGCTGCCACACCTTCTTGCCGGTCGTGGGATCCCAGGCCTGAAGCTCGCCGAAATGATCGGCGCCGGGCTTGGCCTTCAGGCCGATGTCTTCCGGCTTGGTGCCGAGCCAGAGCTCGCCCGGCTTCAGCGGAATCTTCTCGCCGGTGAAGCCGCCGCAGAAATTCTCGTTGGCGGGCACGTAGACGAGCCCGGTCTTCTGGCTGTAGGCCGCCGACGGCCAGTCCTTGCCGCCCCAGAGCGACGGGCAGAACTCGACGCGTTTGCCGACGATCGGCTTGTGCGCGGGATCGACGATCGGCTTGCCGCTCTCGGGCTCGATGCCTTTCCAGACGTCGGTGGAGACGAACGGCCAGCCGGCGACGTAATTGATCTTGGTCGGCGTGCGCTCGAGCACCCAGAAGATCGCATCGCGGCCCGGATGGATCAGGCTCTTGATGCTGCGGCCGTCACGTTGCAGATCGACCAGCATCGGCGCATCGACCTCGTCCCAGTCCCACGAATCGTTCTGATGATACTGGTGATGGGTCTTGATCTTGCCGGTGTTGGGATCGAGCGCGATCACGGACGAGGTGTAGAGATTGTCGCCTGGATGCATCTCGCCGGGCCACGGCGCGGCATTGCCGACGCCCCAGTAGATCGTCTTGGTGTCCTTGTCGTAGGTGCCGGTCATCCAGGCCGAGCCGCCGCCGTTCTTCCAGTCCTCGCCCTGCCAGGTGTCATGACCAGGCTCGCCTTCACCGGGAATGGTGAAGGTTCGCCATAACTCCTTGCCGTCCTTGGCATCGTAGGCGGCAACGTAGCCGCGCACGCCGAACTCGCCGCCAGAGCCACCGACGATGACCTTGCCGTCGACGACCAGGGGCATCAGGGTCATGTACTGCCCCTTCTTATAATCCTGCACCTTGGTGTCCCACACCACCTTGCCGGTCTTGGCGTCGAGCGCGACGACGTGGTCGTCGGTGGTGGCGAGATAGAGCTTGTCGTCCCAGAGGCCGACGCCGCGGCTGGTCGGATGCAACTGGAACAGATCGTCGGGGAGTTGCCGCTTGTAGCGCCAGTATTCGTCGCCGGTCTTGGCATTCAGCGCGATCACCTGCCCCATGGGAGTTGCCACGAACATCACGCCGTTGTTGACGATCGGCGGCGCCTCGTGGCCTTCGACGACGCCGGTGGCGAAGGTCCAGACCGGCGTGAGATTCTTGACGTTCGAGGTGTTGATCTGGTCGAGCGTGCTATAGCCCTGCCCGTCATAGGTCCGTCGATAGAGCATCCAGTTGCCGGCTTCCGGATTCTCCAGGCGCTGCGAGGTGACCGGACTGTAATTCTCGATCGGGCCGGCGCCGGCGGCGATCGGGACGAGGCAGGTGAAGGCGACGAAGCCGGACAGTAACCATTGCTTCCTGGTCATGGACGTTTCCCCTTGATTTCATCCGTTGAATTCTTGACGTGAATTCTTGTCGTTCTTCTCGTCATCCGCACGAGATGCGGATGCGGCCTGTCGTGATGCGGGCGCGACCCGCGATCCATCATCCTGGCTGCTGGCCACCTACCTTTCCGATGAAATTGCCGGCGACGCTGAGCGTGGCGTCAACGAGCGCCAGCGGCAGCGCGGCGAGCCGCCGCGGCGCCGGCCCGAATACGACCTGCGCGCCCGCGCGGGGATCGTATTCGGAGTTGTGGCACATGCACTTGAAGACCTCCTTGTCGCCGACATCGCTCTTGACCCAGGCGGTGACGGGACAGCCGGCATGCGAGCAGATCGCCGAATAGGCGATGATGCCATCCACGGCGCGCGATTTGGTTTGCTCGTCGAGTTCGGCGGGATCGAGCCGGATGATCAGGATCTCGTTCAGCCGCGAGCCGCTGCGCACCACCGATGTCTTGGGATCTTTCGGCCAGGCATGCACCGGCGGTCCGCCGCGCGGCAGATCGGCCGCGGTGATGACCTTTCCTTCCTGATCGCCTTCAGAGAAGACGAGGAGATCGCCCTTCTGCGGCCGCTCGTCGGCGCCGGGCGCGTCTTCGCCTGCACGGGACGGTGCCGAACAACCAAGGCAGGCCGTGGTGACAAGCGCGCCGATCAGGATCGTTCGCCGCGTTTGCTCCGCGCCCGCGTCGGCGTCAGGTTCCGTTGCGATGTCAGAGGCCGATGATGTTGAGGTGATGTTGAACGATGAGCTCGACATGCATCTAGCAGGCGCTGCAACTCTGCCAAAAACATGGCGGAGAATTGGCATCGCAGTGCATCAATATGGCTTTGCTCGCTTTGATTGAACGCGAGTGAACGCGTTCACGCGCATTTTCGCGATTGCAACGTCATGATGCGCGATCGGTCATGATGATTTTGCAGGTCAGACCGATGATGTCAGTATTGGTGCAACGCGCCATCATGCGGCGCGATGCAACACGATGACAATGCAACTGCACGTTTTGCAGGCAATTTGTCGTTTCAGCATCTCAGTTTCAGGATCTCAGCATGTGGCGCGGCGCGGCAATGCGCCCCGCGACCGTGGCCGATGCCATCTCAAAACTATCGGCGATGCGCCGCGCCTTGTCGATGAAGTGCGCGGCGGCGGCGGGCGGACAGACGTCGCGGGCGGTCTGCTCGAACAGGTCGAGCCAGCGATCGAAATGATCGCCGATCAGGCTCAGCGGCAGATGCGCCCGCATCGGCTGGCCATGATAGCGGCCGGTCATCAGCACAACCGATGACCAGAAATTCCTCAGCTTGGCGAGGTGCTCGTCCCAATCCTTGACGACCGCGAACACCGGGCCCAGCAATGAATCCTCGCGCACGCGCCCGTAGAAGCGGGTGACGAGTTCCCCGATCATCTCTTCGGTGATCCCGGTGCGCTCGATCGCATCCTGAACCAGGAGGCTCCGCCGCTCGGCCGCAGCTTCCCGCTCGGCCTTCAGTCGATCCGACATTCCCTTGCTATCCGTTCGTTGGTTCCGCAACCGCCCTTGCGACATTGTCTGGGCTGACCACGCCGCTCCGTCTTTGTCGCAGCGCAAATTGCGGGAGTGCGGCGGCGGACGCTATATCTTGAGCATGATCTTGTCGGAAAACCGCTACGCGCTTTTCCGGATCATGCTCCGAACACCCGCCGCCTGCGCCAATTAGGCGCTGTAGGTGTAGAAGCCCTGCCCGGTCTTGCGGCCGAGATGGCCGGCATCGACCATCTCCTTGAGCAGCGGCGCTGGACGGTATTTAGGGTCGTTGAAGCCTTTGTAAAAGACCTCCATCACCGACAACATGGTGTCCAGCCCGACGAGATCGGCGAGCGCCAGCGGACCGATCGGATGGTTGCAGCCGAGCTTCATGCCGGCGTCGATCTCTTCCGCCGTGGCGATCCCTTCCTGAAGCGCGAAGATCGCCTCGTTGATCATCGGGCACAGGATGCGGTTGACGGCGAAGCCCGGGCTGTTCTTGGCGGTGATCGCCACCTTGCCGACGCGCTTGGCGAAGTCCAGAGCCTTGGCGTGAGTGTCGTCCGAGGTCTGCAAACCGCGGATGAGTTCCAGCAGCGCCATCACCGGAACCGGATTGAAGAAGTGCATGCCGATAAAGCGGTCGGGGCGATCGGTCGCAGCGGCGAGCTTCGTGATCGAGATCGACGAGGTGTTGGTCGCGATCAGCGTGCGCGGCGACAACGTCGCGCAGAGATCCCTCAGGATCTTGACCTTGAGCTCCTCGTTCTCGGTCGCGGCCTCGATCACCAGGTCGCAATTGGCGAGCTTGGCCCGGTCGGTCGTTCCCGTGATGCGCTTGAGAGTCGCCTCGCGGTCGGACGCGGACAGCTTCTCCTTCTTGACCAGACGGTCGAGGCTTCCGCCGACGGTGGCGATGCCGCGGCTGACGGCGGCATCGGAGATGTCGACCATCACCACGTCGAGCCCCGCCGCCGCGCAGATCTGCGCGATGCCGTTCCCCATGGTCCCTGCCCCGATGATGCCAACGGTTTGGATCATTGATTCACATCCTTCTCGTCCTGCGGGCGTGCCAGCACGGGCCCAGCCCCATTTTCCCTGCATCAGGGTCTAGCACCGCTGCCGGGCGGGTGCGACCTGATCCTGGCCCTTCCTTAAAGCATCCTTGGCCGGAATAAAGCCGCCTGTTCCCTTGGATAGGCCTGATTTGCCGTTCTTTCGGCCTGTTTGGCCCGCGCCCATCCCGCCCCCAGGGAATGCCGAGGATGCGGGGAGACCGGGCCGGTCGGGTGTGCAGGCCGACCGGTCGAGGGCCAGCCTGACGGCGGCGACCTTCGCGAGCATTCCCGCCCATCGTGAGCGTTGCAAAACTCTCGTCTTCCGCTCAAGATCACATCGTTTTTGCATTTCGTTTCAGCAGTCGATTTTGAGCTCGATCAATGTTGCGACGGAATTTCATATGGATGATCGGCGATCCGACGAGACCGGCCATCGCGACGTTGCCTGCCAAACCGAGAATGCCGGCGGTCACCAATCCAGCCCGTTCATGTCGCTGGGCGCGCTGGCGAGCTATCATCCCAAGATCGAGTCGATCTGCATCAAGGTGGCACATTACGTCGACCGGGTTTTCAAGGGCACCAATCCGGCCGAGTACCCCGTCGAGCAACCAGTGATTTTCGAGCTCGCCGTGAACCTCAAGACGGCCGCGGCACTTGGCGTGACCATTCCCGACAGCGTGCTCGCCCGCGCCGACAAGGTGATCGAATGAAAACTTCGCGCCAAGACGACTGCCTGCATTCACATCGTGCACTTAGCCTGGAGACGATCATGCGCAGCATAGCGTTGACAATCGCATTCGTGATTTCATTGAGCGCGCCGGCTTCGGCTCAGAAGGCCGAGATTGACGCGATCAACGCGAAATGGATCGAATTTTTCAACAAGGGAGATTTCGCCGGGATCGGATCACTCTACAGCACTGATGCAACCGCGCTCCCGCCCGGCTCTCCGATGGTGCACGGCCGAGCAGCCATCGAGGCAATGTGGAAGAGCATGGCCGAACAAGTTGCCGATCCGAAGCTCACAACGGTCGACGTCAAGCCACTTGGCCCAGCCGCCGCACGCGAGATCGGCACCTTCGTCCTGAAGACCAAGGGACCGACGCCGCAGGAGGTGACTGGAAAGTATGTCGTTGTTTGGGAGAAGGTCGGAGATGACTGGAAGCTCGCGACCGACATATGGAACGATGGCAAGTAGGCTTCTCTCGTGCGGCAGAACCGCTTTGCGCCAGAAGCTGGCTTCCGCGCGAGATTGCGGTCGACTGGCAGTTGCATCGACGCGCGAAAGATTCCTCCGACTAGTGATGCAGTAGCACGGCCTCCCGAATGGCTCGGCTCGAGCCTAAGACGGATGCGAGCCCCAGAGCCATCAGCAGCACGCCAAGCCACCTCCAGTCCCACCCATCATCGCCGGCCTCGACGGTTGGAAAGGCTAGCGGCGTCGCCGAAGACGCGGACGCGGCAACCACGTCACTGGCGGCCGGCGCGGCCGCCAGAAGCGCCTCCACGTCGACCTGACTCGGCGTGATGCGGTCAGCCGTCAGCCGGTCGTTCGCGCGGTTGAGAACGGGAGCCAGCGTGGTCGCGGTCGCGAGTGGATCAGCATCAGCCACCTGCACGGGCGCGGAAGGGCTCGGCCGAGACGTATCCACAGGTACTGAGCGAAGCAGCTCCGCTCGCGCATCCACCGCAACCTTCCGCGTACGCCCTGCCGTCTCGTTCTCCTGGACTGTGGCAACACGATATTTGGCGGCGCGGCGCTGAAGCAGCTTCTTCACCGGCGCGGTCCCTTCTGCAGCCTGAAACCAGCATTTGCGGCGGCCCTCCAATCGATAGACCCAGTGCTGGCCGTCGGCGGTCGACTTACCGGGTCGCGGCACGCACGACTCTTGCTCGGATTTGGGCGCGGGCGGTGTCGCGGGAGCGACATTAAAGAAGTCGGCGAAAGGGTTCGAAGACGCGGGCGACGTCGAGAGGGCTGCAAGAAGGACAAAACCAGCGAAGTAAAATCGCAAATGACCGGACATGGAAAACCCCGGTGTTGCGCCCCGCCCGGCCTTGACCTTTGGCCGTGACCTGGGTCGCAATGCGGCTTAAATCCGGCGGCGCGGTGGATTCATTTCTGGCAGTCGGCGTCGAAAGTGCGAACTACCAGACTGCCTCTTCTGAGGTTAATCAGAAATGGCCGATTTGCACACCAAGCGCACTCGCGGGTCAAAGCCGAACGGAGCGAAGGCGGCCAGATCGCGCGCCGCTATTGGATTTTGGCCAGGCACTCCTTTAGCCGCTCAAGCTCCGAGCGAACTTGAGACTCCATGGCGCCTTGTAAAGCTACCGTACCTTTGCTGAGCAATTCCCCTGAGGCCTTCCTGTCCAGGTTCTGTCTCCAATCCCGGATTGCCTGCTTGACCTCCCGTTGCGCCTGCGCGGTCGACTTGAGGTACGTCTGTATGCAGGCGTCGGTCGACGAGCACGTCTGGCACTCTTGGGCGGCGGCCGGACTCGAGACAAGCAGGGCGAGTGTCGCAGCAAGGACCTTCATCGCTCCATCCTCCCGTTACACCATATCAGCGTGCCGGCATCTCGTCGCGCGCCAAAGATCCGCCACAAACCAAGACGCGATCGTTTCGCAACGATTCCGCTAACTCATCGAAATGCAAAGGGTTTCCGCCAGGGAACAGTGCGCGTGCATGCACCGCGCAACAAACGTTGCAGTTAGTTTAAGCGGCGGCCGCGAGCCGCTAATTCGACTTCTGGCGTCACACCTGAACCGTCGTCGGCCATTGTTTTCCGGCCCGATGCGCTACGGCGGACGTCCGCATCACAACATCAACTTGGGTAGGGACATTGATGAAAATTCTGTCTGCGCTGCTCACGGCAGCGCTCTTGCTCGCGGGCATGGGGTCAGGCCACGCGGCGGTTCGGATTGCAGACGACCCGGGTGGGCAGATTGGAGAGTACCTCTCCAGGTACAGCGAACTCCGCGCTTCAGGCCAAACGGTGATGATCGATGGCCTTTGCGCTTCGGCCTGCACCATCCTCCTCTCGACAATCCCTCACGACAAGATTTGTGTCACCTCGAACGCGACCCTTGGCTTTCACGCCGCTTATGATTTCGCCGGCAATGGCCGAACTGTCACTAATCCTGAAGCAACCCAGTTGCTCTATTCGGGATATCCATCCCAAGTGCGGCGGTGGATTACAAGCCGCGGCGGTCTTACCCGCAGAATGATCTTTCTTCGCGGCAGACAGCTCCAAGCCATGTATCGCCCGTGCTACGTCGATGCCCGCGCTCCCGCCGCGGTGCCAGCCAACCCTGCTTTCGTCGACCAAGACCAGCGCGGCTTCCTCGCCAGTTTTGGCGCCCGATTGGCACCAATCCGCAAATAGACGGCTCGGCTCCGATAGCACCTGCACTCTCGCGCAACCTCGCGCGAGAGCCCGCCGAATGCTGCATCCAAAATCAGTCATGGAGTCCCGATCGTGTTTCGCTTGAGCGCCGCAATGTGCGGCGCCGTAATGACGCTTGCCATTTCATCCGTTGCCATGGCTCGGAGTGAAATCGGCGTGGTTCGTTCAGATGCCGTCGATAGCGCCGCTTCTGGACCCGCGATCGTCGGCGCAGCCTCCATGTACAACCCGTTCCGGCCCGGATATCGGGAGGGCGGCGTGAACACAGCCTCCGGGGAGCGCTATGATCCATCTGCGTGGGCGGCTGCCATCAAGACTGATTTGCGTAAGAAGTTTGGCGGGGTTCAATTTGGCGCGAAGCCGAAATATGCCCTCGTCGAGGGTGCAGGCAAGAAGGCCATCGTCAAAATAAACGATGTAGGACCTCTCACGCCTGGTCGCATCATTGATTTGAATGAGCAGACGATGCGCCACTTCGATCCAAGCCTGCAACGAGGAGTCATTGCTGGCGTCAAGGTTACGCCGCTTGTAGGCGACGATTGGACACCCGGACCAATTGCCTAGACGTGATTGCAGGCTGCAGCGGCACCAACGTCCGCTTTGCGAGCGCCCTTAGCGGACATGTTGCAGCCGCATCGCGACACCCTGCGTCTCGCTCACGAAAGACGCAGCACCTTTCCCGGGTTCATGATGTTCCTGGGATCGAGCGCCCGCTTGATCGTGCGCATGATGTCGAGTTCGGTCCTGGAGCGATAGTGCGCCAGCTCGTCGAGCTTCTCGATGCCGATGCCATGCTCGGCCGAGATTGAGCCTCCCATCGAGGTGATGAGGTCGTTGACGACCCGCGTGATCGCCGCGGAATATTGGTCGAGCGTCTCGCGATCCATGCCCTTTGGACCCATGAAGGAGAAGTGCAAATTGCCGTCTCCGATATGGCCGAGCGGGTATGGGCGGATCGTCGGCAGGATCTCAAGCACGGCTTTGAGGCCCTTGTCGATGAAGTCAGGGATTCTGGAGACCGCGACCGACACGTCGTAGCTCAAGCCGGGTCCCTCGGTGCGCGAGGCCTCGGCCACGCTTTCGCGAATCCGCCACATGTTGCGCGACTGCGCTTCCGTTTGCGCGATCACCGCATCCAGCACGCGGCCCGCGTCGAGCTGGTCGGCCAGGAACTGCTCCATCTTGTCCGACATGCCCGCAGCGCCGTCCTGCCGCGGCCGGGCCGACGACCATTCGAGCAGGAGATACCATTCGGTCGCCGCCTTGAGCGGATCCTGGGTGCCGGGTATGTGGCGCAGCACCATGTCGGTGCACGCGCGGCTCATGAGCTCGCAGGAGCTGACATTGTCGTCGGAAGCGGCATACGCTTCCGACAGGATCTCGATGGCGGCTAGCGGATCGCGGATCGCGAGCCACGCCGTGCACACGTCCTTTGGCGCGGGCCAGAGCTTCAGCACCGCCTTGGTGATGATGCCGAGGGTGCCTTCGGCGCCCATGAACAGATGCTTGAGGTCGTAGCCGGTATTGTCCTTCTTGAGTGCGCGCAAGCCATCCCAGACGTCGCCGTTGGCCAGCACGACCTCGAGGCCCAGCACCAGATTGCGCGCATTGCCATAGCGCAACACCTGCACGCCGCCGGCATTGGTCGACAGATTGCCTCCGATCATGCACGAGCCCTGGGCACCCAGGCTGAGCGGAAAGAAGCGGTCATGACGTGCAGCCGTGTCCTGAAGCGTCTCGAGGATGCAGCCCGCCTCCACGGTCATGGCGTAACCGACGGGATCGACATTCAGCACATGGTTCATGCGGCCGAGCGACAGCAGGATGCCGCGATGCGTAGGCCACGGCGTAGCGCCGCCCATCAGACCGGTGTTGCCGCCCTGCGGCACGATGGCAATGCCGTTGTCATAGCAGAGCTTCACGACGGCGGAGACTTCCGCGGTGCTGGCGGGACGCACGACCGCTGCAGCCTGCCCGGCCAGCGCGCCGCGCCAGTCGGTCACGAACGGCCGCTTGTCCTGCTCGTCCAGGATCAGGCCCCTGTCGCCCACGATTGCCTGCAAGCGGTCGAGAATGGCAGCGGTCACGGGCGCGGTCGGAATGGAGGGAATGGTGGGAAGGGCTGCACCCGGCATGTATTCCTCTCTTTTTGCGGCTCTTCTGCGCAGCCTGGGTGCGCCGGCCTTCGTTCTTGTTTTCGGTTCTTCACGTTTGCGGCCAATCCTAGCATGAGGGCAGCGCTTGCGGGAACGTCTCCGGCTGCGACGCTGGTGCAGATCTGCTTCGAATCCTCAACGGGAGGCGCACTTCCACCGACGCCCGGCATATCCTACTGTGCTCCGATCAACTTGGATCGGAGATCATGAGCCGCTTCTGGAGTCCGGTCGTCCATACGCTGTCGCCCTATGTGCCAGGCGAGCAGCCGAAGCAGGACGGCATCGTCAAGCTCAATACCAACGAGAACCCCTATCCGCCCTCGCCGCGCGTGCTGGCGGCGATCGCATCGGCTGCGGAGCGGCTGCGCCTCTATCCCGATCCGCGGGCGACGCGGCTGCGCGAGGCGATCGCGGCGGGCTGCGATGTGGCACCCGAAGAGGTGTTCGTCGGCAACGGCTCCGATGAGGTTCTCGCACACACCTTCCAGGCTCTTCTGAAGCACGATGCGCCGCTGCTGTTCCCCGACGTCACCTACAGCTTCTATCCCGTCTATTGCGGCCTCTATGGGGTCGCTCACGAGGAGGTGCCACTCGATGGCGCGATGAGAATTGAGCTCGCCGATTACCGGCGACCATCAAGTGCCATCCTGCTCTGCAATCCGAACGCGCCCACCGGCATCGCCCTGCCGCGCGACGCAATCGCCGCCCTGCTCGCCGAAGATCCGGACCGGCTAGTGGTGGTCGACGAGGCCTATGTCGATTTCGGCGCGGAGAGCGCCGTGCCGCTCGTTGCACGTCACGACAATCTGCTCGTCGTCCAGACCTTCTCGAAATCGCGCTCGCTCGCCGGCTTGCGGGTTGGTTTTGCGATCGGTCAACGGCCGCTGATCGAAGCGTTGGAACGGGTGAAAGACAGCTTCAACTCCTATCCCGTCGATGGCCTCGCCATCGCCGGCGCGGTCGCAGCCATCGAGGACGACGAGTCGTTTCGGCGGACCCGCGCCCGCATCATCGCAAGCCGCGAAGCGCTGACCCGCGATCTCCGGCAGCTCGGCTTCGAGGTGCTGCCCTCGCTCGCGAACTTCGTCTTTGCGCGCCATCGCAGCCAAAGCGGAGCCGATCTCGCGGCTGCGCTTCGGCAGCGCGGCGTTCTGGTCCGGCATTTCAAGAAGCCGCGCATCGAAGACTTCCTGCGCATCACGGTCGGAACGGAAGAGCAGTGTGGCCGGCTGATTGAAGTGCTGCGCGATCTGATCTGAGCCAGGACTGGCGGCGGACCACGCCGCCGCATCGCGCTAGCCGGCAAGATGCGACAATATAGCTGACAAATCCGCATATCGGCGAAGTGACTACGCCGGGCTTTTCCCGCCCGCGCCGGCGCCAGAAAGCACATTGCACTTTTGTGACATAGACCACATTGGCCTGGTGTTGGAACTGCTAGGGTCGCGCCCATGACAAAGCGCCTCAGGCTACCGATCATCTTCACCGCCCTGGTCATGGCGACGCAAAGCTTTGCTGCCGACACCAGGGGTGCGGGCTCAACCTTCGTTTCGCCGGTGATGGCGAAATGGATCGACGCCTACAAGGCCAGGACCGGCAACATTGTCAGCTATCAATCGGTGGGCTCGAGCATTGGCGTCGGCTTGATCAAGAAGGAAGCCGTCGATTTCGGCGCAAGCGACATGCCGCTTGATCCCAGAGAATTGGACAAGCTCGGCATGATGCAATTCCCGATCGTGGTCGGAGGCGTCGTGCCGGTGGTCAATATTGACGGCGTCAAGCCTGGCCAGATCCGCTTCACGGGAGCGATGCTTGCCGACATCTATCTCGGCAAGCTCAGGTCCTGGAACGATCCCGCCATACGGGCGATCAATCCCGACATCAAGCTGCCGAGCGCGCCGATCACCGTCGTTCATCGCATCGACGGATCCGGAACGACTTTCAACTGGTCGAACTACCTCTCGAAGGTCAGTCCTCAATGGAAGACGGCGGTCGGAGAAGGCACTTCGGTCGAGTGGCCGCTCGGATTGGGCGGACGCGGCAATGACGGCGTCGCCTCGCTCGTCAGTCTCGTTCCCGGCGCGATCGGCTATCTCGAATACACCTACGCACTGCAACGGCTGGACAGGATTTCCTTCGGTGTCGTGCAGAACAGCGCAGGCAACTTCGTCGTCCCCGATGCAGCATCGTTCCAGGCAGCGGCCTCGAGCGCGGACTGGAAGGCAGAGAAGGATTTCCATCTCGTGCTCACCAATGCGCCCGGCGAGGACGCCTATCCGATCACCGCCACGACGTTCGTGTTGATGCCGAAGACCGCGAAATCTCCGGAACGGTCGGCGGCCGCGATCGACTTCATTCGCTGGTCGCTGGAGAACGGGAAATCCCAGGCCGAAATGCTCAACTACGTTCCCTTGCCGCCTGCCTTGATCGAGCAGATCGAACACTACTGGCAGCAAAGCATCGAAGCGCCCACGGTGGCATCAGCGGCCGTCAAGCGCTGAGGCGGGAAACTGGCGGCCCACCAAGCGCACGTGTATCTTCTGCGCTGCTCACTGGCGTTGCATGTCGGAAGAACGATCAGAGAACGGAATGCAGCGCGGCCGTCAGTAACAGTCGAAAGGCTAGCAGCGGTCACGGCATTTGTGCTGCCGCCCTCACTCGTGGATGCGGGCGCCTCAATTGGGCCGCATCCATTGACATCTATGTGACGGCCGGGGCAATTTTTGCTTTGCTGGCGAATCAGCGATGTCTCATTTCGAGTACCTTTTGGACAACTTCCAGTGCTTTCGAAACTGATAGCGTTGCTGCGCCGCGTTCCTGCGGTGAAATGGGCTTTCAGTAAGCTTCGGCCCTCGACGCAGGTCGACGCCGCGAGGGTCGCGCCGGTCGCTCTGGAACACTCTCCCGTTGTCGTTGCCGATAGCACGGAAGGTCTTGCGGCTGTTTCTGCCGATATTTGCGTCGGCAGCGAGCCGTCTCGCGATATCACCGCGGTTGCCGTTGAGAGCGCGACGACCGTGGATCTTTCTGAAGAGACTTCGGCCGGCGGCCCCGATGTCGGCAACGGCCCATCTTGCACCACACTTGCGGACATCGAGACGATCATCGCAGATGACGCTCCGCTCACCATTCTCGAGACTTCAGACCACTCCGAGATCCCGGACGCCAGCACGAGCGCCGATCCAGACCACAGCGACACCGTGGATGTTGAGCTGGTCGCTGCGGACGAGCCAGCCGTTATCGAGGTCGTCGAGAGCTCTCCCGAGGCCCTGGCAGATATTGCTGGCGCTGATGAGTCAGCCAGCAGTGCGACCGCTGACATCGAGCCTGTCGCGGTAGACGCTTCTCCGGCAAGCCTTGCCGCCCTCGCGGAAGATGCTCCGCCCGATCGTTCCGACGTCAGCATCAGCAGCGATCCGAGCCACAGCATCGCAGACCTCGAAACGGTCGCCGCGGACGAACCGGCCATTGCCGATAGCACAGAGAGCTCTCCGGAGGCTCTGGCGGATATTGTCGCCGACGAGTCGTCTTGCAGCACGGCCGCCGACATCGAGCCGGTCACGGTAGACGCCTCTGCGGCAAGCCTTGCCGCCCTTGCGGAAGAGGCTCCGGCCGATCATCCCGATGTCAGCATCAGCAGCGATCCGAGCCACAGCATCGCGGACCTCGAGACGGTCGCCGCGGACGAACCGGCCATTGCCGATAGCACAGAGAGCTCTCCGGAGGTCCTGGCAGATATTTCCGGCGACAAGTCATCCAGCAGCACAGTCATCGACGTCGAGCCGGTGGCGGTAGACGCCATTGCGGTCGGCCCGATCGAACTTGCCGAGACTGCTCTGGTCGATTGTCCCGAGGCCGGCATCAGCCGCGACGACGCTGCCAGCGAGGCAATCACTGTCGAAAGCGCGCCGATTGCTACAGCCGAAGCAGAGGAAGCTCCTTCGGCGTCGGCGCTCCGCATCACCTCGAGCAGCGAACCGCCTGCGGTTGGCGCATCCCCCGCACCGGACGCGCGAGATGTTCCGAAGGCGCCGGCGAAAGCCGCAGAGCCCATCGATCGCGCCACGCTGATCCGGCGGCGCTGGGCGGAGACCGGGATCAGGATGTGGAACCCGCGGCTGCATGGCACCGGTGAGGCCGCGCTGAACATCCAGGGGCGCATCGAGCTGCTGCCGCCCGAGCCGGGCGAAAAGATGCCGCGCTACGACAAGCTCGAGTTCAGGATGCTCGGCGGACAGATCGTTTGCGAGGGCGTCATCGTCGAGGCGCCCGTGCATGAGGGCCAGCGCAGCTTCACCGTGCTCGCCGAGCGGCGACAGCCGGAGCGCGCACGTGAGGCTGTGCCGGCCTGATCGTTTTGCCTGCAATGGCCGGTGAATTGTGTTAGGCTTGCGCCCTGACAGGGGAGATCGCATGCCCACGAAATTGTTGCGAACGATCGCAATCGTCACGCTATGCGTCTCGCACGCAGCCTCCGCCGCCCCGGCCAAGCGGCCGCACCGTCCGCCACCACCGTTTGTCGATCCGGCAGCCCCCTACAAGGCCGATCGGCTGTCGTTCTCGCGCGGCGAGACGATCCTCAACACGCCCGGGCAGACCACCGTGCTCACGCGGCAGGTCCTCGACGACATGAATGCAACGAGCCTCAAGGACGCCATGCGCTCGACCGCCGGCGTCACGATCGGGCGATAACGCGCATCCCTCCCATCCTTCGCGCCATGCGCAAAGCCAGCATGTGCCGTTATTCCCGCGCATGGGACGAAATATTTTCAACGCAAGGCTGTTGCCTGCCGCGCCTTGCGCGACGTAGCTTGCGCATGATCGCGACGCGCACGCAAAGCCGCCGCCAGCGAGAACGACAAGAACACTTGGGAGGCAGACGATGAGAAGGTTCGCAGCCGCACTATGCGCGGTGGCGCTGTTCGCGACGGGCGCGCAGGCACAGACTCTGAAGGATTTCCTCGCGGCGGTCACCAAGAAATGGACTACGCCATTCGAGCCGTTCCAGCTCATCGGCAACATCTACTATGTCGGCACCGACGGCATCGCCGTCTACATCATCAAGACCTCGCAGGGCCTGATCCTGATGGATACGGCGCTGCCGCAGTCGACGGGCATGATCAAGGACAGCATCGCGAAGCTCGGCTTCAAGGTTGCCGACATCAAGTACATCCTCAACACCCACGCGCATTTCGATCACACCGGCGGCTTCGCCGAGATCAAGAAGGAAAGCGGCGCGCAGCTCATCGCCGGCGAGCGCGACAAGCCGCTGCTCGAAGGCGGCTATTATCCCGGCGACGAGAAGAACGAGGACCTCGCCTTTCCCGCGGTGAAAGTCGATCGCGCGGTGAAGGAAGGCGATAAGGTCACGCTCGGCGACACCACTCTGACGGCACATGCGACGCCCGGCCACTCGCCCGGCTGCACGAGCTGGGAGATGACCGTCAAGGACGGCGGCCAGGACCGCGAGGTTCTGTTCTTCTGCAGCGGAACGGTCGCGCTCAACCGGCTGGTCGGCCAGCCGACCTATCCCGGTATCGTCGACGACTATCGCGCGACTTACGCCAAGGCCAAGGCGATGAAGATCGACGTTCTGCTCGGGCCGCATCCGGAGGTCTACGGCATGCAGGACAAGCGCGCGCAGATGAAGGACGGCGCGCCGAACCCGTTCGTCAAGCCGGGCGAGCTCACCACCTATGCGGCCGGCCTCGAACAGGACTTCGACAAGCAGCTCGCCAAGCAGACCGCAGCCCTGCAGACCGCGAAGTAGCGGCTTCGGTTCTCGCTTTTCGCCTCTCCCCACGGGAGAGGTGAAGAGCATGGTTAGCATGAGGTAGCACTCGCAGATGCGGGCAATCTGCAGCCGGATGCACTCCCATTCCGGTGCATATGCTTAACGCGGCCTCACCGGTGCACGCGGCGGTGAGAAATCTGCGGCGGCGCGCAACTTGCGCGCGCGGCCCACGCGGAACCGTCTAACCCGCCTTTTACCCGTGCCATGCAAGATCTCCGGCGTTTTCTCAGCATCCGGGGCTCGTATTTCAATGCCGATTGCCGATGTGAAGTCCTATCTCGCGGCCGCCGCGGGGCTGTTCCGCGTGCGGGCCGACAACCCCGATCTGACGCGCGCCCAATTCGACGCCTTCTCCAAGCAGATCCCGCTGCTCTACTTCATCCTGATCAGCAACACGATCGCCGTGGCCTATACTTATGTGCCGCTGGCGCCGGCCTGGCTGACGATGATCGTGCCGAGCGTGCTGTCCGTGCTGGCGGGCTTGCGGACCTTCTGGTGGCTGCGCCAGCGTCATCTGGTGCGTAGCGATGCCGACATCCTGCGCAACTTGCGCGCCACCAACTGGCTGACCCTGCCGATCGCCGCGGGCTTCACCGCATGGTCATTCGCGCTCTACCCTTACGGCGATCCGTTCGCCAAGAGCCAGGTCGCCTTCTACATGGCGGTGACCGTGATCGGCTGCATCTTCTCACTGATGCATCTGCGCTCGGCGGCGCTGATCGTGACGCTGGTCGTCGACGTGCCCTATGTACTGTTCTTCTTCGCCACGGGGGAGCCGACGCGGAAGGCGATCGCGGTCAACAATTTGCTGGTCTCGGGCGCGATGGTGACGGTCCTGTTCATCTACTATCGCGACTTCGCCGACCTCGTCGCCAGCCGCAAATCGCTGTTGGCGCAGCAGGCGGCGACGCAAGCGCTTTCGGACGAGAATTTCCGTCTCGCCAATCTCGATTCCCTGACCGAACTGCCGAACCGGCGCCGCTTCTTCGCCGAGCTCGCAACCGCTTTCGGCGATGCCGAGCGCAGGAACATTCGCCTCGCGGTCGGGATCATCGACCTCGACGGCTTCAAGCCGATCAACGACAATTACGGCCACACCGTCGGCGACCGCGTCCTGATCGAGGCCGGACGCCGCATCCGCGAAGTCTGCGAAGGCTTTGGTCCACACCGCGTCGAGTTCGCGCGGCTCGGCGGCGACGAATTCGGCCTCGTGGTGTGCGGCGATCCCGACGATGAGGATCTGGCGCGGCTCGGTGAACGCATCGGCGATCACGTCAAGCTGCCCTATCAGCTCGATACCGCGCATACCGGGTTGTCCTGCTCGATCGGATTTGCGCAGTTCCCGCGCTCGGCGACATCAGCCGAAGCGCTCTACGAATGCGCCGACTACGCGCTCTATCACGCCAAGCGCCATGCACGCGGCCGCACCGTGATCTTCTCGAGCGAGCTCGAGGCCGAGATCCGCAGCCGCGGCGTCATCGAGAACCTCTTGCGCACCTCCGATTTCGGCGCCGAGATGGATCTGGTGTTCCAGCCGATCGTGGATGCCATGAGCGAGCGCACCGCGGGCTTCGAGGTGCTGGCGCGCTGGCACAGCCCCCGCCTCGGCCTGGTCTCGCCGGCCGACTTCATTCCGGCCGCAGAGCGCATCGGCCTGATCCGCCCGCTAACGCAGGCGCTGCTGGTGCGCGCACTCGCAACCGCGAAGACCTGGTCCGACGACATCCGCCTGTCATTCAACCTCTCCGCCCACGACATCTGTTCATCCGACGGCATTCTGCCGCTGATCTCCATCATCGAGAAAAGCGGCGTGCCGCCGCGCCGGATCGACTTCGAGATCACCGAAACCGCCGTCACCTTCGATTTCGTGCGCGCCCAGCAGTCGATCGCCGCGCTGAAGGCGATGGGCTGCGGCATTTCGCTGGATGATTTCGGCACCGGCTATTCGTCGCTCAGCCACGTGCACCGCCTGCCGCTGGACAAGATCAAGGTCGACCGCAGCTTCGTCGCCGACGTCAACGACAATCCGATCAGCCACAAGATCATCAAGTCGCTGACGGGCCTGTGCGACGACATGGAGATCGCCTGCGTCGTCGAAGGCGTCGAGACCCGCGCGCAGCTCGACAGCCTGCGCCGCCTCGGCTGCGACTTCATCCAGGGCTACTACTTTGCAAAGCCCATGCCAGCCGATGCGATCGCCGACTATCTCGCGGCGGAAGATCAGCGTCTCGATGACGCCAAGCGCGCTGCCAGGGGCGCGGCCTAAGGCCGCTCACACCGCGCAATAGCGGTCCTGGATCGCCTTGTCCGCGAGCAGCGCCGCGGCGCTGCTCTCGTGCACCACTTCGCCCTGGTCGATGATCACGGCGCGATCAGCAAGGCGCAGCGCCCATTCGACGTTCTGCTCGACCAGCAGCAGCGTCTTGCCCTCGTCGCGCAGGCGACGGAACAGCACACCCATCTCCTCGACCAGCACCGGCATGATGCCTTCGGAGGGCTCGTCGAGCAGGATCATCCTCGGTCTTGCGATCAGCGCGCGGGCGATCGCCAGCATCTGCTGCTCGCCGCCCGAGAGCGTCACGCCCTCCTGGTCGAGGCGCTCCTTCAGGCGCGGAAAGGTTTCGGCGATCTCGTCGATCGCCGCGCGCTCCTCGATATCGCCACCGGCCGCGACGAGGCCGAGGCGCAGGTTCTCGCGCACGGACAGCCCGGGGACGATACGGCGCTCCTCCGGCACATAGGCAAGGCCGAGGTGGAACCGCTGATGCGCCCGCAGCGGCAACAGCTCCTTGCCTGCAAAGCGCACCCGTCCCGTCGCCTTCGGCATCAGGCCCATCATCGCGCGCAACGTCGTGGTCTTGCCGGCGCCGTTGCGGCCGACCAGCGCGACCACCTCGCCCTCCTTCACACGGAGCGAGATGCCGTGAAGGATCTGGCTTGCGCCGTACCAGGCGTGGAGGTCTTCGATCTCGAGCAGCGCCGTCTCAGCCATAGCCCTCACTCTGTCCGAGATAGACCCGGCGGACCTCCGGATTGCCCCTGATCTCGTCGGGCGCGCCGTCGGCAAGCAGGCGGCCGTGGTGCAGCACCACCACGCGCTTACTGAGCCCCAGCACCATCTTCATCTTGTGCTCGACGAGGAGCACGGTACGCTTGTCGGCAAGCCGCTCCAGGAGCGCCACCATGTCCTTGGTCTCCTCCGGCCCCATGCCGGCAGTGGGCTCATCGAGGAGGAGCAGCTCGGGCTCAGAGACCAGCGCGATCGCGATTTCCAATGCACGCTGCTGGCCGTGCGAGAGGAACTTCGCAAGCTCGCCGCGCTTGCCGAGCAAGCCGACCGCGTCGAGCGCCGTGTCGGCGCGCGTGTTCAACTCGGCAAGGCGCGTACGGTTGCGCCAGATGTCGTAGCTCACGGTCAGTGCCTGCGCCGCAACGCGCACATTCTCGTGCACGGTGAGGTCCGGAAAGATGTTGGTGATCTGGTAGGAGCGCGAGATACCCTGATGCACGAAGCGGTGCTGCGGCAGCCCGTTCAGCTCGCGTCCCCTGAAATGCAGCTTGCCGGACGACGGCGTCAGCGCGCCCGAGAGGATGTTGAAGAAGGTGCTCTTGCCGGCGCCGTTGGGCCCGATGATCGAGGTGAGCTGGCCGGCCGCAAAGGACACGGTGATGTCCTCGAGCGCGACGAACCCGCCAAAGCACTTGCCAATGCCCTCGGCGCGAAGCAGCTCGCTCATTGCCGTGCCTTTCGGATCGGCAAGCCTTCCAGCAGCGTGCCCCAGATACCCTTGGGCAGGAACAGCACGAACAGGACGAAGATCGCACCAACGAATATCTGCCAGTGCGGCGTCCAGAGCGAAATGACATCCTCCAGGATCAGGAAGGTTGCCGCGCCGACGAAAGGCCCGAAGAAGCTGCGCGCGCCGCCAAGCAGCACCATCATCACGATCATGCCGGAGGTCTGATAGTGCAGGATGTCCAGCGGCACGATCGACAGATGCAGCGCCAGCATGCAGCCGCCGAGCGAGGAGATCGCGCCTGACAGCATGAACACGATCAGCTTGCAGCGCTCGACATTGTAGCCGCAGGCTCGCGCCCGCTGCTCGTTCTCGCGGATCGCCTCGATGACGGCGCCGAAGGGTGAATTCAGGATGCGTGACTGGAACCACATCGCCAGCGCCGCGAAGGCCATCAGCACGTAGTACTTGTTGACGGGATCGAGGAAATTGACGGAGAGGCCGAACAGGCTGATGCGGTCGACGGTGAAGCCGCGCAGGCCATTCTCGCCGCCCGTGAAGGAGGCGGCCTGCAGCGCCACGTAGTAGACGAGCTGGGCGAGCGCGAGCGTCACCATCGAGAAATAGATGCCGCGGGTGCGCGTCGAGACCACGCCAATCACGGCCGCAAGGCACGTGCTGAGGAGGACCGCAATCGTGACCGCGGCGAACCAGGGCACGCCGTAGCGGCCGATCGCGATGCCGGTGAAATAGGCGCCGGCGCCGAAGAAAGCGGCCTGGCCGAACGACAGGAGGCCGGTGTAACCGAACAGGAGATTGTAGCCCATCACCACGACGCCGTAGATCAGGACGTTGACCGCCAATGCCTTGGACGGCAGCAGCCACGGCAACACGGCAAGGACCGCGATGGAGAGCAGCACGCGCTGGTCAAGGAGCCAGGCCAGCCCGCCGGGCGCAGATTTGGCCATCGCCTCGCCGCTCGATGGTGACGTCACGCGGTCCTCCCCTTCACGCCAAATAGGCCCTGCGGGCGGATCAGCAGCACCACCGCCATCAGCGCGAACATCACGATGGTCGCCATCTCCGGCGCAAACAGCGCCACCAAGCTGATGGAAATGCCGACCATGAGGCCGGCCACGACCGCGCCGACGATCGAACCCAGGCCGCCGATCACGGTCACGACGAAGGCTTCCGCGAGCACGAGCGAGCCCATCTCCGGATTGACGCTGCGCATGGGACCAGCGAGCACGCCGCCGAGGGCCGCGAGCGTGACGCCGAGGCCGAAGATCGCGAGCCAGACACGGCCGATATCGACGCCGAGCACCTGCATGATGGTGGGATCGCGGGCGCCGGCACGCACGATCAGGCCGACACGGGTCTTCTCCAGCATCAGCCAGAGCACCAGCAGGACGACCGCCACGAGCGCGATGACGAAGAGGCGGTAGCGTGGGAAGAATCCGATGCCGAGGTCGAGCACGCCAATGAGCTGCGGCGGGGTCGGAAACGGGATGCCGTCGCTGCCGAACACGATGCGTACGCCCTCGACCAGGACGTAGCTGAGGCCGAACGTCAGCAGCAGCGGATCGTCGATCGAGCGTCCATAGAGCCGGCGGATCAGAACGAACTCGATCAGCATGCCGAACGCGCCGATCAGGATCGGGGCCAGCAGAAGCCCCCACCAGAAGCTGCCGGTGAGCGATGCCAGATACAGCCCCGCATAGGCGCCGATCATGAACAGCGCGCCGTGGGCGAAATTCACCACCCCGAGCATGCCGAACACGATCGTCAGCCCAAGCGCAGTGATCACCAGGACCGCCCCGAGGGCGATCCCTGAGAGAAGCTGCATGATGATCAGCGACAGGTCCATCGGCGGAGGCTTTAAGTGGCGTGTCCGAGCTCGCTGCAGCTGCGCAACATGTCGTCCGATCCTACGTCGTTGGCAACGACCGCGAACAGGTCGTTGTCGTTGGCCATCGCGGACTTCTTCTTGGACTCCAGCACCAGGACCGACTGCACCGACTGGTGGTCGCATTTGCGGTAGTGCTGCGGACCCTTGGTCAGATCGTATTGCAGCTTCTCCAGGGCATCGACGACCTTGTCGGTGTCGGTACCGCCGGCGGCCTGCATGGCAAGCAGCAGCGAGGCCACGCCGGAATAGCCGTAGGCGCCGTAATCGGTCGGGATCGCGCCGCCGTTGGCGCTGCGGAACGCCGCGTTGAAATCGGCAGCCGACTTGCTCTGCGTCTCCAGGCCCCAATAGTAATTGGCGCCGCCGACGACGCCCTCGAACACGTCGGGGCCGACCGCGAGCCGCTGGTTGTGCAGGATCACGGGCACGACGATCTTCATCTGCTGCTTGACGCCGAAATCCACCGCCTGCTTGATCGCGTTGGCCTGATCGCGGCCGAAGTTGGAGATGCAGAGCACGTCCGGCCGCATCGACATCAGGCGCGGCATGAAGGTGGAGTAATCGGCCGCACCGAACGGATGCAGTATCTCGCCGACATTGTCGGCACCGATCGCCGCCTGGGCGCGCTTGAAGCCGCGCAGCATTTCGTGGCCGTAGGCGTAGTCTGCGACGAGATGGGCGACCTTCATGCCCTTCTTCAGGGTCTGCCGCGCCACCGCCGCGGTCGTCATGTGCGGATTGAGCGCCTCGTGGAAAGTGTATTTGCTGAAATCCTTGGCCTCGTTGATGGTGTCGGACTGGCTGATCGAAACATAGATCACGCCGCGGGCGCGGGTGACCTCGTTGACGGCGAGCTGCACGGCGCTGGAGAGCGCGCCGACGACGGCATGAACCTTGTCCTTCTCGATCAGCTCCAGCGTGCGGGTCGCGGCTTCCCCGGCGTTGAGCTTGTCATCGCGCACCAAGAGCTCGACCTTGCGGCCGCCGATGCCGCCCTTGTCGTTGGCGAGCTTGACCGCGAGCTCGGCGCATTTGACCTGATCGCGCGCTTCGGCCGCGAAGGGGCCGGTCAGTGGCGTGGGGAAGCCGATGCGGATCGTCTCTTCCGCGGCGCGGCCAGGCCGGGGCATGGCGAGCATCGCGGCGCTTGCCGACAGGCCCGCCAGCGCGGCGCGGCGGGAGATTTTTGGACGAAACAGGTTCGAACCGGATTTGCGCATGATTTCCTCCAAGAGCTTTTTCTAGAACCGCTTCAGGGCTTTCAGGATTTTAGCGGGCGTGATCGGGATTGTACTGATCGTTGCACCGAACGGGGTAAGCGCGTCGTTGACGGCATTGAGCACGCAGGCGGAGGCCGCTGCGGTGCCGGCCTCGCCGCACCCCTTGGCGCCAAGCGCGGTGTCAGCAGTCGGCGTCTCGACATGTGCGATGACGATGTCGGGCATCTCCATCGCCATCGGAACCAGATAGTCCGCAAGCGAGCCGTTGATGAGCTGGCCGGTGTCGTTGTAACGGCATTCCTCGAACAGGGCCGCACCCAGCCCCTGCACGACGCCGCCGCGTAGCTGCTCATCCACCAGCATCGGATTGATGATGCGGCCGCAATCCTCGACGACGAAGTGCTTCAGGAGCTTGATGAAGCCGGTCTCGACATCGACCTCCAGCGAGCAGCCCTGGATGCCGTTGGTAAAGGCAAAGGGATAGCCTTGAGGAGCGAAGTGGTGGCTGACGGTGAGCTGGGCCTGCGTGCCCGGCGACAGCGTGTCGGAGCGGAAATAGGCGATGCGCGCGATCTCGGAGATCGGCAGGCGCTGCTGCCGTGTCGCAGCATCAACGACCTCGCCGTCGATGATGTCGAGCGCGGCCGGCTGCTCCTGCAGGATGAGCGCGGCGATCTCCAGAATGTTGCGCTTGAGCACGCGCGTTGCCTGGAGCGCGGTCTCCCCGCCAATGCCGGCACCGCGGCAGGCCCAGGTGGCGCCGCCATGCGGCGTGACCTCGGTATCGCCGGTGATGACCTTGACGTGCTCCTGCGCGAGGCCGAGCTGATCGGCAACGATCTGGCTGATGATCGCCTCGGTGCCCTGGCCCTGTTCGGTGACCGAGATCAGGCAGCGGACCTCGCCGGAGGGCGTCAGGCTGACGATCGCACCGTCCTGCGACGAGATGCGTGCGCCGCCGACGCCGTAGAAGGCGGGGCTGGGATTGGTGATTTCAACGAAGGTCGCAATCCCGATGCCGCGATAGACGCCGCGCTTGCGCAAGTCCGCCTGCTCGGCGCGGAGCGCGTCATAGTCCATCATCGCATGTAAACGCCTCAGGCATTCCTGGTGCGACAGCGCCTCGAAACGATAACCGGTCGGCGAGGTCTGTGGATAGGCATCGTCGGCGATGACGTTCCGTGCGCGGATCGCGAAGGGATCGAGGCCGACCTTGGCCGCGGCCATGTCGACCAGCCGTTCGGTGACGGCGCAGGCGATGGGATGGCCGACGGCCCGATACTGGCTGGTCTGCACCTTGTTCTGGAAGATCACCTCCAGCGCGGCGCGATAGTTCTTGAAACGATAGGGCGCGCCGATCAGGCGGATCACCTGGTTGCCTTCGACCACGCTGGTGCGCGGATAGGTCGAGAAGGCGCCGATCGCGGTCAGATCGTGCACGTCCATCGCCAAAATCTCGCCCTTGGCATCGAGCGCGATGCGGGCGCGGACGCGGTGGTCGCGCGCATGGATGTCGGAGACGAAGGACTCGATGCGGTCGGCGACATATTTCACGGGGCGGCCGAGCAGGATGGACAGGCCGACCACCGCCATGTCCTCGTGATAGACATGCAGCTTCATTCCGAAGGAGCCGCCGATATCCGTCGCAATCACGCGGACGCGAGCCTCGGGGATGCCGTAGTGGCGCGAGTAGAGGTCCTGGAACTGGTACGGCGTCTGCGTGCCGTGATGCACGGTCAGCATCTCTGCGCCAGGATCGTAATCGGCGACGATCGCACGCGGTTCCAGCGTCACCGCGGTGTGACGACCGAAGCTGAATTCTTCTTCCACGACATGGGCCGCGCTCGCGAAGACGTCATCGACGCCGCCGCTGTCGAGCTGGCTGCGGAAGCAGACATTGCTGGCGCTGCCGGGATTGACGAGCGGCGTTCCGACGTCGCGGGCGCTGTCGATGTCGACGACGACGGGCAGATCCTCGTAATCGACCTCGATCAGCTCCAGCGCGTCCTCCGCGATCGCCCTGGTTTCGGCCACCACCGCTACAACCGCCTGCCCGGCCCAGACCACGCGATCGAGCGGCAACGGCAGTTGCGGCGCCGACGTCATGCCCTTGAAATGATCGAGCGTGCCGGTCCAGGGCGTGCAGATCTTTGCAAGATCGGCTCCTGTGGCCACGAGATGCACGCCCTCGAGCGCGCGCGCCTGCTCGATATCGATGGAGATGATCTTCGCATGTGCGTGCGGGCTGCGCAGGAACGCGGCGTGCAGCATGCGCGGCAGACGAAGGTCGCTGACATAGCGTCCGCGCCCGGCGAGCAACCGCTTGGCGTTCGGTCGCGGCACCGAGCGGCCGATATAGGAGTTGGGACGATCGAGCGAAGTCAGCGGCGCGCTCATGTTGCACCTCCGCCTTCGCTGCGCACCTCGACGCGTGCCTCGACGCGAGCCTTGGCGACGGCGTCGATGGCATCGACGATCGCCTCATAGCCGGTGCAGCGGCAGTAATTGCCCGACAGCGCGTCGCGGATCGCCTCGCGGCTCGGCCGCGTGACCTGCGACAGGAGCTCGTGGGCGTTGACCAGCATGCCCGGCGTGCAGAAGCCGCATTGCAATGCGTTGCGGCGATGGAATTCGGCCTGGAGGTCGGCGATCACACCGCTCTCGGACAGTCCCTCGATGGTGTCGATCCTGGCGCCATCGGCCTGCACTGCGAACATCAGGCAGGAATGCACGGCACGGCCGTCGATCTGCACGAGGCAGGCGCCGCAGGCCCCCATCTCGCAGCCGGCATGCGTACCCGTCAGCTCGAGCGCATTGCGCAGGCAATCGACCAGCGTCTCGCGCGGCGCCACCTCGCAGGCGACCTTGCGGCCATTGACGACGAAGCGGACCCGCATGGTCTCGTCGGCTCCGTCGACCAACATATCGTCGCCGATCCCGCTCATGCGCCCTCGCCCAAGCGGCCGAGCAGACGGCCGAGCAGCACGCGGGCAAGATGCAGCCGCATCGCCGGCGGCACCTCGTCGCTCTCGGGCGGCGCAAGATCGTCTTCGAGCGCGGCTTGCGCGGCAGCGATGCGCGCCGCATCGATGGTGAAGCCGGTCAGGGCAGCCTCCGCGCCCTTGACCCGTGTCGGCGTATTGCCGACCGAGAAGAACGCGATGCGAATGTCGTCGATGCGATCGCCCGTATGGCTCGCGAGCATGCCGCAGCCGACCAGCGCATAGTCGCCACGCCGGCGCGCCAGCTCGTCGAAGGCAAAGCGCTGGCCGCTCCTGAACAGCGGAACGTGGACCGCCGTGATCAGCTCGCCCGGCTGCAAGGCGGTCTCGAACAGATCGATGAAGAAGTCGTCGGCCTTGACGCGCCGGTTGCCGGAGGGGCCGGCGATCTCGATCTCGGCGCCGAGCGCCAGCGTCATCGCGGGAAATTCGGACGCGGGATCGGCGAGCGCGACGCTGCCGCCGAAGGTGCCGCGGTTGCGGATCGCGGGATGGGCGACGAAGGGCGCCGCAGCCCGCAGCAGCGGCGCGAACTCGGCGATCAGCGGCTCGCTCAGCATCTCGCAGTGACGGGTGAGCGCGCCGATGCGCAAGGTATCGCCTTCGCGCCTGATCCCACGCAGCTCGGCGATGTGGGCGATGTCGATCAGGAGCCGCGGCGCCTGCAGCCGCAGCGACAGCGCCGGCACGAGGCTCTGGCCGCCGGCGATGAATCGCGCGTCGTCCCCGGCGCGCGCATGAGCGTTCAGCGCCTGGTCGATCGTATCAGCGCGAAAATAGCTGAAAGCCCTCGCCTTCACACCGTTTCCTCAGATCCATCGGCTCATCAGCCGGGACGCCAGATTTGTAACCATCTGGTCTCAAAATCCTGACATGTCGGCAGAGGTCGGTCAACAGGAAATGACCATTTGGTCACAAACGCGTCCTTGGGCTAAGAAGGCAGCTGGGTATGCGATTCAGCGGCAAGATGGCGAAAAAGACGCAGAAGACGGCGAAACGACCGGCCCGAAGACGGGCCGAGACCGGCGGCAAGGCCGCGCCAAAGCGCCGCAACATGCGCGCAGCCGACCGCGAGCGGGCGATCGTCGACGAGGCGATCCGCTTCTTCGCCGAGCGCGGCTTCGAGGGTCAGACCCGCGAGCTCGCCAAGCGCATGGGCATCACCCATTCGGCGATCTACCGCCACTTTCCCAGCAAGGAGGCGCTGATCGAGCGCGTCTACCAGGAAGTCTATCTCAGCCGCTGGTCGCCCGACTGGGGTCCCTTGATCCGCGACCGCGCATTGCCGCTGGAGGCGCGGCTGACGCGCTTCTATCTCGACTATGTCGTGCGCGTGTTCGAATACAACTGGGTCCGGATCTTCGTGTTCTCCGGCATGAAGTCGTTCGGGATTACCGGCCGCTATCTCGACATCGTCCGCCGCGAGATCATCGAGCCGGCGGCGGCCGAGCTGCGCCATGAGCTGAAGCTGCCCGATGCGAAAGTCCAGCCGCTCGGCGAGCGCGAGACCGAGCTGTTCTGGGGCCTGCACGGCCGCATCTTCTATCTCGCCATCCGCAAGTTCATCTACGCGACGCCGATCCCGTCCGATCTCGACGCGATCGTGCGCGATGCCGTCCAGACCTTCATGGACGGCGCCAAGGCGACGATGCCGAAGCTGCTGCTGCCCGACTAGGCTTTGGCTATCTCGCCAGGCTCGGCAGATCGAGCCCGTTGGCGCGGGCGCATTCGATCGCGGTCTCGTAGCCCGCATCGGCGTGGCGCATGACGCCGGTGGCGGGATCATTCCAGAGCACACGCTCGATCCGCTTCGCGGCCTCCGGCGTGCCGTCCGCGACGATCACCATGCCGGCATGCTGCGAATAGCCGATGCCGACGCCGCCGCCGTGGTGCAGCGAGACCCAGGTCGCGCCGCTCGCGCAGTTGAGCAGCGCATTGAGCAAAGGCCAATCGGATACCGCGTCCGATCCGTCGCGCATCGCCTCGGTCTCGCGGTTGGGGCTTGCCACCGAGCCGCTATCGAGGTGATCGCGGCCGATCACGACCGGCGCTTTGAGCTCGCCGCGTGCCACCATCTCGTTGAAGGCGAGGCCGAGCCGGTGGCGGTCGCCGAGGCCGACCCAGCAGATCCGCGCCGGCAAGCCCTGGAACTTGATGCGCGCCTTGGCCATGTCGAGCCAATTGTGCAGATGCTTGTCGTGCGGCATCAGCTCCTTGACCTTGGCGTCGGTCTTGAAGATGTCCTCGGGATCACCTGAGAGCGCCGCCCAGCGGAACGGTCCCACGCCGCGGCAGAACAGCGGGCGGATATAGGCTGGAACGAAGCCCGGAAAATCGAACGCATTGCTCAGGCCCATGTCCTTCGCCATCTGGCGAATGTTGTTGCCGTAGTCGAGCGTCGGAATGCCCTGCGCGTGCAAATCCAGCATGGCCTGGACGTGTTCGACCATCGAGGTTTTTGAGGCGCGCTCGACCGCCTTGGGATCGGAGGCGCGCTTCGTCTCCCACTCGGCGAGCGTCCAGCCCTTCGGCAGATAGCCGTTGATCGGATCATGCGCGCTGGTCTGGTCGGTGACGATGTCGGGCTTGACACCGCGGCGCACCAGCTCGGGAAAGATCTCGGCGGCATTGCCGAGCAGGCCGACCGAGACGGGCTTCTTCGTCTTCGTGGCCTCGGCCATGATCGCGAGCGCTTCGTCGAGCGTTGCGGCCTGGCGATCGAGATAGCCGGTGCTTAAGCGCATCTCGATGCGGCTCGGCTGGCACTCGACCGCGAGCAGCGAGGCGCCGGCCATGGTCGCAGCGAGCGGCTGAGCGCCGCCCATGCCGCCGAGGCCGGCTGTGAGGATCCATTTTCCCGCGAGGCTGCCACCGTAATGACGACGACCGACCTCGACGAACGTCTCGTAGGTGCCCTGCACGATGCCCTGGCTGCCGATATAGATCCACGAGCCTGCCGTCATCTGGCCGAACATCATCAGTCCCTGGCGATCGAGCTCGTTGAAATGATCGAGCGTTGCCCAGTGCGGCACGATATTCGAGTTCGCGATCAGGACGCGCGGCGCGTCCGCATGGGTGCGGAAAATGCCGACCGGCTTGCCGGACTGGACCAGCAGCGTCTGGTCGGTCTCCAGCTTGCGCAGGGACGCAGCGATCCGGTCAAAACTCTCCCAGTCGCGCGCCGCGCGACCGATACCGCCATAGACGACGAGCTCGCTCGGCCGCTCGGCCACCTCGGGATCGAGGTTGTTCATGAGCATGCGCAGTGGTGCTTCCGTCAGCCAGCTCTTGGCGCTGATGTCGCTGCCGCGCGGGGCGCGGATGGTGCGGTCATTGTCCAGTCGGCGGTTCATGAAGACCTCTTTAGCCAAGTCGCGAGCCAAGTCTCGGAAACGGATCGGTTGAAAGTGTTGAGAGCGCCGCGGCCGGCAGCGCGTCGGCCTCGATCAGCGCGGCTGCCTTGGCGAGATCGCCAGCCATGTAGCGGTCGGCACCGAGCGCAGGTACCTGCCCGCGAAGGGTGGCGATGACAGCGACAAGCGGTTTGCTCGTCATATGCGGCGCGCGCAGCGTGATGCCCTGTGCGGCGACCAGCAGCTCGATGCCGAGAATGGCGGCGAGATTGTCGGCCATGTCGGAGAGGCGCCGCGCCGCATGCGCGGCCATGGACACGTGATCTTCCTGGTTGGCGCTGGTCGGCGTCGAATCGATCGAGCAGGGAAGCGCGCGCTGCTTGTTCTCGGCATAGAGCGCGGCGGCCGTCACCTCTGCAATCATGAAACCGGAATTGATACCGGGATCTGGCGTCAGGAACGGCGGGAGGCCGAAATTGAGCGCGGGATCGACCAACGTCGCGATGCGCCGTTCACTGATCGCGCCGATCTCCGACAGCGCCAGCGCGACTGCGTCGGCGACGAACGCCACGGGCTCGGCGTGGAAATTGCCGCCGGAGACGATCTCGCCGGTCTCGACCAGAACGAGTGGGTTGTCGGTGACGGCATTGGCCTCGACGACAAGGGTACGCGCGGCCTGCGCGATCAGGTCAAGCGCGGCGCCCGCCACCTGCGGCTGGCAGCGCAGGCAATAGGGATCCTGCACGCGCTCGTCGCCTTCGAGATGCGACAGCCGGATATCGCTGCCGTCTAGCAGCGCCGTCAGCGTTGCCGCCGCGGCGATCTGCCCGGCATGGCCGCGCAGTTGCTGGATCTCGGGGCGGAACGGTGCCGTCGACGCCATCGCCGCATCGACCGCCAGCGCCCCGGTGACGAGCGCGGCGCGGGCGAGGCGATGCGCGCGCAGCACCCCGGCGATGGCATAGGCAGCCGAGAACTGCGTGCCGTTGATCAGCGCGAGCCCTTCCTTGGGGCCGAGCGTCAGCGGCGCCAGCCCCGCGGCGGCAAGCGCCTCGCGGCCTGACACGGTCTTGCCGTCGACGATCGCCTGCCCCTCGCCGATCATGACGGCGGTCATGTGCGCGAGCGGCGCGAGATCGCCGGAGGCGCCCACCGAACCCTGCTGCGGCACCAGCGGATAGACGCGCTGCGCCAGCATTGCCTGCAGCTGCTCGATCACCTCGCGGCGCACGCCGGAAGCACCGCGCCCGAGCGAGACGATCTTCAGCGCCATCATCAGCCGCACGATCGGCTCGGGCGTTACTGGTCCGACGCCACAGCAATGCGAGACGATGAGGTTGCGCTGAAGCAGCGCGGTCCGGTCCGGCGGAATGCGCTTCGACGCCAACTTTCCGAAACCGGTGTTGATGCCGTAGACCGGCGTATCGGCGTGTGCGGCCTTCGCGACGATCTCCGCGGCCGCCTCGACGCGCGGCCAGTACGAGGGATCAAGCGTGACGGAAGCGCCGGAGAGCACACGCGCAAGATCGTCGAGGCCGACCGTTCCCGGCGCGACGACGATCGGTGCGCCCGCCCCGGTCACCGGCCCCTCCACACCCGGCGGTGCAGCGGGTTGAAGCCGATGCGATAGACCAGCTCAGCGGGACGCTCGATGTCCCAGATCGCGAGGTCGCACCATTTGCCGGTCTCTAACGTACCGGTTTCATGGAGCACGCCCAGCGCGCGCGCGCCTTCGCGGGTGACGCCGGCAAGGCACTCGACAACCGTCATCCGGAACAGCGTCGCGCCCATGTTCATGGCGAGCAGCAGCGAAGTCAGCGGCGAGCTGCCGGGATTGCAGTCGGTCGCGAGCGCCATGTTGACGCCGTGCTTGCGGAACGCCTCGACCGGCGGCTTCTGCGTCTCGCGGATGAAATAGAAGGCGCCGGGCAGCAGCACGGCCACCGTGCCGGCCTTCGCCATCGTCGCCGCGCCCGCCTCGTCGGTATGTTCGAGATGATCGGCCGAGAGCGCGGAAAATTTAGCGGCGAGCGCCGCGCCACCGAGGTTCGACAACTGGTCGGCATGCAGCTTGACCGGCAGCCCGAGCGCCGTCGCCGTCTCGAACACCCGCGCGGTCTGCGCACCGGAAAACGCAATGCCTTCCATGAAAGCATCCACCGCATCGGCAAGGCCGGCCCTTGCCACCGTCGGCAACATCTCCTTGCAAACGAGATCGATGTAACGGTCCTTGTCGCCCTCGGCTTCCGCAGGCAGCGCGTGCGCGCCGAGGAAGGAGGTGCGGATCGCAACCGGCCGCATCCGGCCGAGGCTGCGCGCGGCGGCGAGCTGCCGCATCTCGGTTTCGGTGTCGAGGCCGTAGCCTGACTTGATCTCGACCGTGGTTGCGCCCTCGCCCATCAGCGCATCGAGCCGCGGTAGCGCGCTCGCGACGAGGTCAGCCTCGCTCGCCTTGCGCGTTGCGGCCACGGTCGAGACGATCCCACCGCCGGCGCGCGCGATCTCCTCATAGCTCGCGCCCTTCAGGCGCAGCTCGAACTCGTGCGCGCGATTGCCGCCATAGACGAGATGGGTGTGGCAGTCGACGAGGCCCGGCGTGATCCAGCGGCCCTCGCAATCGATCCGTTCGGCCGCATCGGCATCCGCCGGAAACTCCGCCTGCGCCCCGGCGTAGACGATGCGGCCGTCGCGTGCTGCGATTAGGCCATGCTCGATCTCGCCGAGATCGGGACGGTCGGCCCGCATCGTGGCGAGCCGGGCATTGTGCCATATCCGGTCGAAGCGCTCTGCCATGCGGTGGTCCCTTAGCCGTGGGATGCTTGACATATATGTCTAGACATATAATCGTGGCGGGGTTCTGTCCAGCCGGCATGGAAACATGACACGACTGCATTTCGCCTCCGCGCTGCTGCCTTCGGGCTGGGCCAATGACGTGCAGGTGCTCGTGACCGCCGGCGCGATTGCCGCGGTGACCGCGGGCGTGGCGCCGGCCGCGGGCGACGAACGCCACCAGATTGCGCTTCCGGGACTGGCGAGCCTGCACAGCCACGCGTTCCAGCGTGGCATGGCGGGCCTTGCGGAGCTGCGCGGCGACTCGACCGATACATTCTGGACCTGGCGCGAGACGATGTATCGTTTCGCGCTCGGGATGACGCCGGACGATGTCGCCACTGTTGCGACGCTGCTCTATGTCGAGATGCTGGAACAGGGTTTTACCCGCGTCGGCGAATTCCATTATTTGCATCACGACCGCGACGGCGCGCCTTACGTCGACATCGCCGAAATGGCCGCGCGCATCGCGCAGGCTGCCGAAGCGTCTGGCATCGCCCTCACGCTGCTGCCGAGCTTCTATGCGCACGGCTCGTTCGGCGGCGCAGCGCCGCATGCCGGGCAGCGCCGCTTCATCTGCTCGGTCGATCAGTTTGCCATGCTGATGGCGGCCTCCCGCAAAGCGATCAGCAGCTTGCCGGGCGCCAATATCGGCATTGCGCCGCACAGCTTGCGCGCCGTGGCGCCGGACGAGCTCGCGGCGATCATTCCGCTCGCGGATGGCGGGCCGGTGCATATCCATGCTGCCGAGCAGGTCAAGGAAGTCGAGGATTGCCTGTCCTGGTCGAACCGGCGGCCGGTTCAGTGGCTGCTGGAGAATGCACCCGTCGATCGGCGCTGGTGCCTCATTCACGCGACCCACACGACGAATGAGGAAGTCGCCGCATTTGCCGGGACCGGCGCGGTCGCCGGCCTTTGTCCGGTGACCGAGGCAAGCCTCGGCGACGGTATCTTTCCGGCCCGCGAATTTCTCGACGCCGGCGGCGCGTTCGGCATCGGCACCGATTCCAATGTGCTGGTCGGCATCGCCGATGAGCTGCGTCAGCTCGAATACGGCCAGCGGCTCAAGCATCGCCAGCGCAATGTGCTGTCGGGCGCCGCAGGCAGCTCGACGGGACGCGCGCTGTTCGATCATGCGCTTGCGGGCGGCGGGCGGGCGCTGGCGCAGAGGACCGTCGGCATTGTTCCGGGCGCGCGCGCCGACATCGTCACCCTCGACACCGAACATCCGTCGCTGGCGGGACGCCGTGGCGATGCCGCAATCGACGGCTGGATCTTTGCGGCAGCCAACGGCGCGATCGATTGCGTCTGGGCCGGCGGCACCAAGGTGGTCGAAGGCGGAAGGCACAGACTGCGCGCCAGGGCGCGGGAGCAATTCAATGCAGCCGTGCGGAGGCTCGTCGCATGAGCCTCGCCACGGACGCAGCCGAGAAGCCTACGCTCTACAAGCGGATCCGGGCCGACATCGAGAAGCGTATCCTGACCGGCGAATGGCCACCAGGGCATCGCATTCCCTTCGAACACCAGTTGATGGCGCGCTATGGCTGCTCGCGCATGACGGTGAACAAGGCGCTGTCGGAGCTCGCACAGGCCGATCTGATCGAGCGGCGGCGGCGGGCCGGCTCCTTCGTGCGCCGGCCGCAACACATGTCGGCCGTGCTCAAGATCGCCGACATCCGCGCCGAGATCACCGCGCTCGGCCGCACTTACGGTTACGAGCTGATCCATCGCAAACTGCGCGCGGCGACTGCGGCCGACCGCGACCGTCTCGGCGTGAAGAAGGCCGGCAGGGTGGTTGCGATCGCCTGCCGGCACAGCGCCGACAACGTGCCGTTTGCGGTCGAGGACAGGCTGATCGATCTCTCCTCCGTGCCGGAGGCGGCGACCGCAGACTTTGCGCGGGAGCCGCCGGGCTCATGGCTGCTTCATCACGTCCCATGGACAGAGGCCGAGCACACGATCAGCGCCATTGTTGCGGACGATCGCACGGCAGAAGCGCTCGATATTGCCGTCGGCGCACCCTGCCTCGTGATCGACCGCTATACCTGGCGCAGTGCGCGCACGATCACTGCCGTGCGGCTGCTCTATCCCGGTGACTCTCACCGCCTTGTCGCCCGATTCCAGGGGGGCTGAGAGAGACGATGTCGGCACAATTCGTGCAACGCTTCGGGCAACGGTCCATCCAGTCAGGACTGACACAGATCAACAGGACGTCAATCCATCGATCGCAAGAGGACGACAATCATGCGTAGTTCAAAGGTATTCGCGACAATCATTGCCCTCGCAGTGACCGGATCCGCGCTTGCGGTATCCGGCCCGGCGCTCGCCGACGACATCAAGGTCGGCGTCGGTATCTCCGGCTGGACCGGTTTCGCGCCGCTGACGCTTGCGAAAGAGGCCGGCATCTTCAAGAAGAACGGCCTCGACGTCACGATCAAGAAGATCCCGCAGAAGGACCGCCATCTCGCCATCGCCTCCGGCGACGTCCAGTGTGCGGCAACGACGGTCGAGACCTGGATCTCCTGGAACGCCAACGGCGTCGCCACCAAGCAGATCTTCCAGCTCGACAAGAGCTTTGGTGCCGACGGCATGGCCGTGCGCAACGACGTCGCCGCGATCAAGGACCTGAAGGGCAAGACGGTCGCAGCCTCCGCTCCCGGCACCTCGCCCTATTTCGCGCTGGCCTGGATGCTCAAGAAGAACGGGCTGTCAGTGAAGGACGTCACCGTCGTGAACCTGGAGCCCGCCGCGGCCGCCCAGGCCTTCGTCTCCGGCCAGAACGATGCGGCGATGACCTATGAGCCGTATCTGTCGACCGTGCGCGCCGCGCCCGACAAGGGCAAGATCATTGCGACCACGCTCGACTATCCGATGGTCATGGACACCTTCGGCTGCACGTCGAAATTCCTGACCGACAATCCCAAGGCGGCCAAGGCGCTCGCCGAAAGCTATTTCGAGGCGCTGGACATGATCGTCAAGGATCAGGCAAAGGCCTACGAGATCATGGGCGCCGACGTGAAACAGACCGCCGAACAGTTCGGCAACTCGGCAAAATACCTGCGCTGGCAGGACAAGGCCGCGAACCAGAAATTCTTCGCCGGCGATTTCCTGACCTTCAACAAGGACGCCGCCGAGCTCCTGCTCGAGATCGGCATCATCAAGGCAGCGCCGAAGGTCGAGGACCTCTTCGACGCGAGCTACATCAAGTAAACTGCCTTAGGACCTGCGGGTCCCGCATCGCGGCGGGACCGGCGCATGACTTAAATTATCGGTTCGGATAGATCGTTTGATGCGTCCCCTGGATCCCGTGACATCGAAGCAACGCGCGGCCTACGGCTTTGCGTTCTTCGTGCTGTTCGTTGCCCTCTGGTCGTGGGCAACCTTCGGCGGCCATGTGTCGAAGACATTCCTCGCCAACCCGCTGACCATGGTGCAGGAAGGCGTTGAGCTGCTGACCCGCCAGGGCTTCCTGTTCGACATCGGCATGACGATCTGGCGCGTGGTCGGCGGCTTTGCGCTGGCCGCTGCTATCGCGGTGCCGCTCGGCGTGTTGATGGGCGCCTACAAGCCCGTCGAGGCCTTCCTCGAGCCGTTCGTCTCCTTCGCCCGCTACCTGCCCGCGTCCGCCTTCATTCCGCTCCTGATCCTGTGGGCCGGCATCGGCGAGCTGCAAAAGTTGCTCGTCATCTTCATCGGCTCGGTGTTCCAGATCATCCTGATGATCGCCGTGACCGTCGGCGCTACGCGGCGCGATCTGGTCGAGGCGGCCTACACGCTCGGGGCCAGCGACCGCGGCATCATCCGCCGCGTGCTGCTGCCCTCCTCCGCGCCCGAGATCGCCGAAATCCTGCGGCTCGTGCTGGGCTGGGCCTGGACCTACGTCATCGTCGCCGAGCTGATCGGCTCGTCCTCCGGCATCGGCCACATGATCACCGACAGCCAGGCCCTGCTCAACACCGGCCAGATCATCTTCGGCATCATCGTCATCGGATTGATCGGCCTCATCTCCGACTTCCTGTTCAAGGCGTTCAACGCCTGGCTGTTTCCGTGGAAGCTCGCATGACGACGCTGAAGATCGAGCAGGTCTCGCGAACCTTTCCCGCGCGCCACGGCAACGCGCCGACCAAGGCGCTGGAGCCGACCGATCTCACCATCGGCAACAACGACTTCGTCACCATCCTCGGTCCCTCCGGCTGCGGCAAGTCCACGCTGCTTCGCATCGTCGCCGGCCTCGACCGTCCGACCAGCGGGCGCGTCACGCTCGACGGGCGCGAGGTGACCGGCCCCGGCGCCGATCGCGGCATGGTGTTCCAATCCTATACGCTGTTTCCCTGGCTGACCGTGCGCGAGAACATCGCCTTCGGCCTGCGCGAGCGCGGCGTGCCGCAAGCAGAGCGGCACAAGGTCGCGGATGCGTTCATCCGCCAGGTTGGCCTGTCCGGCTTCGAGAACCATTGGCCCAAGCAACTCTCCGGCGGCATGCAGCAGCGCACGGCGATCGCGCGCGCGCTCGCCAATGATCCAAAGATCCTCCTGCTCGACGAGCCCTTCGGCGCACTGGACAACCAGACCCGCGCGCTGATGCAGGAAATGCTGCTCGGGATCTGGGAGCGCGACCAGAAGACCGTGCTGTTCGTGACGCACGACATCGAGGAGGCGATCTTCCTCGGCAGCCGCGTCATCGTCATGAGCGCGCGTCCCGGCCGCATCAAGGCCGAGATTACGGTGGACCTGCCGCATCCGCGCTCCTACAAGATCAAGACCACGCCCGAATTCGTCCGGCTGAAGGAGAGGCTGGTCGAGGAGATCCGCACCGAGGCGCTGAAGGTTGCCGAACATGCCTGACACTCGATCGCGCGCCAATGGCGAGCGGGTTCTCGCCGATCTCAACGCACTCCGCGCCATCGGCGCCTACAAGACCGGCGTGCACAAGCCGACCTTTTCCGAGCCGCACAAGCAATCGCTGGACTGGCTGATGCAGAAGCTGCCCGAGGCAAAGCTCTCGGCTGCGATCGACGGCATCGGCAATGTCTTCGGCACCAGCGCGAAGTCCGGGCCGAAGCTGCTGGCCGGATCGCATCTGGAAAGCCAGAACTATGCCGGCTGGCTCGACGGTCCGCTCGGCGTCGTCTATGCGCTCGAAGCTGCGCGCGTGCTCAATGCCGATCCCTCGTTCAAGGGCGCGGTCGAGGTTGCCGCCTGGTGCGACGAGGAAGGTCATTTCGGCCACTTCCTCGGCTCGCGCTCCTATGTCGGGCAGGTGACCGAGGCCGATATCGACACCGCGCGTGACCGCACCAGCGGCCGGACCATGCGCGATGCCCTCGCCGACCTGGGACTTGCCGGCCGCGCGCGTGTCAGCGCCGAGCCAGGACGCCACGTCGGATATCTGGAAGCACATATCGAGCAAGGCGACACGCTCGAAAGCGGCCGCCTCGCGATCGGCGTCGTGACCTCCATCGTCGGCATCTGGCAATACCGCATCGATTTTGTCGGCGAGCAGAACCACGCTGGCACCACGCGAATGGCCGTCCGCAAGGATGCGGGGCTGGCGCTGGCCAAATTCTGCGTGGCGATCGACGAGCGCTTCCCGGCCGCATGCGGGCCGCGCACGGTCTGGACCACCGGCCGCATCGCGCTCGATCCGGGCGCGCCGAGCATCATTCCCGGCGGCGCCGAGATGCTGTTCCAGATCCGCGACGACGACCCGGCCGTGATTGCGCGGCTGGAGGATCTGCTGCACACCATGGCTGATGACGCCAACGCGAAGGGACCGTGCATCGTGAGGGTGGAGCGGATCCGCACTGGCGCCCCCGCGATGATGGATTCCCGCTTCCAGGATGCGATCGAGGCGGCGAGCAAGGCCGTTGCCGACGGACGATCGGTCCGTATGCCGAGCGGTGCCGGCCACGACGCGCAGATGCTCGCAACCATCATGCCCGCAGGCATGCTGTTCGTGCCATCGATCGGCGGCATCAGCCATCACTGGACCGAAAATACCGCCGACGCGGATATCGTCACGGGCGCCGAGGTCTTCGTCGACGCCTGCCGGCGCATCCTGAGCGGTTAAAAGAAATCCTAAGCGTCGCTGATCACGCCCCCGCTGCCCGGGGCGCCCTGCGCTTCGCGCCGCCACGCGCCCGGGCTGACGCCGACCACCGCGGAGAACACCCGCGTAAAATGACTTTGATTGGCAAAGCCCGCCGATATCGCGATCTCCGACAGCGGCAGGTCGCGCACGCTCATCAACTGCTTGGCGGCCTTCACGCGCTGCTGTAGCAGCCATTGGTGCGGCGGCAGTCCGGTGGAGACGCGAAACGCGCGCGAAAAATGGCTGACCGAGAGGCCGAGCTCCGCCGCGATGGCCTGCAATGAGAGCGTGCTGCCGAGATCGGACTCGAGCCTGTCGCAGGCGCGCTTCACCTGCCACGGCGCGAGACCGCCGCGGCTGGGTTCGGCGGCGCGGTGAAGCCCGCCATAGGTCTGCGCCACGTGTGCGGTCAGCGCGAGCATCATGTGATCGATGAAAAGCTGATTGGCCTCGCCCGGCCGGCGCAGCCCTTGCTGCAGTGAAGCGCCGATGTGACGGACGATGGCGTCGTCATGGCCGACGCCGGTCCGGCAGTCGAGCTCGTCCACACGCGGCGTGCCGGACTGTTCCGAGATGCCGTCGAGCGCGGAGCGCGGAATGTAGAAGAACAGGGAGTGGAACGGCTTGTCGATCACGTAGCGCGGATCGCGCTTGAGGTCGTACAGATAGGTCGTGCCCGCGCGGACATCCGCCGTCATGAGGCATTTGCCACGCTCCCAGAGCTCGCAGGCCGGGTAATCGTGAAGCTTCAGACTGACGAGAAATGCGTCCTCGGCGGCAAGCGAGCCGGACAGCCCCGACACCGGGTTGTCATTCCGGGTCTCGGTGACCGCGAGTTCAGTGCTGCGCAGCGAACGTGTGACCAGCGAAGGCGGGGCGTCCTTCAGATGCAGGAACTGGCCGAGCTTCTGTCCGTAGGCACCAGCTCTAGTCATCAGATGTATCCTTCTGTGGGCGTCCAAGCGCAGGCCACAGCGTCCTGCAAGTCCAGCAACTCATTATCGGGTATTCGCCCACCGCTGTCCACGTTCGCTCCAGACTGGCGCGACGGCATATTGCGGCGCGACTTCTCCGACGAGGGAGGAGAATTCCGCAACGATTTCAGAGTGCTTTCGCCGGCCCGCCAGTCCGGACAATACGCGATCAACCCCGCATGGACACATCACGACTTTTCACAAACGCACGGCAAAATGCGTCCCGGCGGAGAACGAAGCGCTGGAACGACAGACGTCGGATTCGCCACGCGCACCTGCTGCTTTCGAACACCAGCCAAGGCAGCTAACTTGCCCTGCAGCTCGACGATTGCATTTCCTGCCAGATCGCCTTCAGGCGCGGGAGATTCTGGTTGTGCTCCCTCGCGTAATTGGTATCCGGATCGCTTTCGGTCTGACGATGGATCCGCCGCTGAACCAACGGCGATTCCCACCAGCTCATGGACAAGGACTTGTTGCCATCGCGCGAGATACGGAGCTGAATCACGAGCTTGTCGCACTCCGGAATGGTGGCGTGCAGTCCGGTGCGCAATGCGTCGACGGCCTGCACGCCATGCGCCGTTCGAAGGTTGAAAACAGTGGTGATCGGAGCGCTGACCTCGCTGAGCACTTCGCCCGCAGTTGCGGTCGGGCGTGGCGGGACCTGCGGATCGTTGGCGACGTCGTCGGTTGGGCCGAGCTGATCGTCGGGGTCATTCGAGATCACGATGACAAGCGGCTTGAGTTGCGGCGCGATTGTATGAATGGCCAGCGCAAGCTCCCTTGCGGTCAACGTGCCGTAGTTCTCGAAATAGCCGCCGTCCACGATGCGGTCGACCAGCCGATACTCCTGATTGCGAACCGAGCCCGGCGGGGAGATCAGTGGAAAGCGCGCCGAGTTGAGCGCGGCCGTGCTCAGGCGGATGTCGTTGGCTTGCGGGTTGCCGTACAGCAATCGCCCGAACATGCCCAGCCATTCGCGCCAGCTCTCCGACGCGATCTCCGTCCGCAGCAACTGGTGAAAGCTGTCAGCTTCCACGAACAACGGACAGGGGCCGTTCGTTACGGCCGTCGGGCATTTTCCCGGTGGCGCATAGCTCATCGCCAGCGGCGTCGTCAGGATCCTTCGGCCGACGGCTTCCGAAGTACCGTTGAGGACCAGCAGCGGGATCCAGTGTCCCGGCTGCGGCCGCAACGAGAGAAACGGACAATCCAGGCCCCCGCAGCCTAAGGTTTTGGCGTCCTCCTTTGCCTTGGGTACGACATCGCGAAAGCGATTGCGCCAACTGTCCTCCAGCACGGCGGCGCGGTCGCGGAGCGTGAAGGGCAACGCATCGTTGAACGCAAACCCAAGGAAGCCGGCCGTCAGGAAGTCCCCGCTGGTCAACGCTTCCAGGCAGTCGCGCCAGTTGTTGACCTTGTCGCCCCACCACTGATCGACGGCGACGGCATTCACGCAAGGCTGCTTGTCGGCGGCCGGCGATGCCGCGCCCAGCGCTGCGGTCACCATCACGGCTCCCATCGCTCCGCCCGATACGCCTGAAATCGAAAACAGGCGGTTGCGGACGTCTTTGGCGCTAAGTCCCTTGACGCCGTAATAGTCTGCCTCATGGGTATCGAGGAAGTAGCCGATCATGCTTGCCATCATGAAGCCGGCGCGGCTTGCTCCGCCCGCCGCCGCGACAATGATCGGACGCGGACAGTTCGCGGCAGGCGCATTGTTGGAGGTCTTCGGATTGCAGCCGTTCTCAGTCATCCAGAGATCGATCGCGTCCTCGATCTTGATGGGCACGACATCTTTCGAGGCCACACGGCGTACCGTGTGGTTATCGCCGAACACGACAGCGACGATGGCGACCAGCACGGCCAGTCCCGTGATCAGCGGCGCGCGGATCTGTCGTCCAAGGCCGGACAGATAAGTCAGGAATGGCAGCCATCCGCCCAGGATGAACGGTATTGCCATCGACCGCGGAAACCAGCCGGCAACGTGATCGGCGCCCACGAAAAATATCCCCGCGAAGATAGCGAATACGGCGGCGAGGATAAGCCTGCCGAAGTCGCGGCCTTCCTCGTCTGCCGACCCGCTCTTGCGCCCCGGAGAGATCGCCTGCCAGAACCATCCGAGCTTGGCATTGATGCGCCCGAGCAGGCCCCTTGGCCTGAGATCGCGTGGCCGGAAAAATATCCAGAGCAGATATGCGACAGCACCGAGCGCGACCCAGCCTGCCATCGCGAGCAGTGCTTGCTCGACAGGCCGCACGACTTCCCGTTGTTGATCCAGCGTCGGAATGTTCATGTAGGAGCGCAGGATCGCAGCTTCGACGGCCACGAATGTCAGAAGTCCAAGCAGACGGGGCAGCCAGAGGGCTGCTCCAGCAAGGCACGGCCCGCCATTCGCGGGCAGCCTGGAATCGCTGTTGACCAGCATGCGGGCGGCATAGTGGGTCGGCAAAGCCCAGAACACGGTCAGAACAACCACGAACAGCAGCATCCGCAACCACATGACAACATCCAGATATTCGGTAAACAGGTCCTGCGCCTGCGGCGCGAAGCAGAGCAGGAGCCATCCGAGCAGCGTTGTTGTTACGGGCACGCGGAGAACCCACAGGATGAGTGCGACGCTGAGCACGCATTGCCACCACGGGGGTATCGGCGGCGCGCTGGGCGGCTCCACCGTTTGGTCCCGACCCGTTTCCGTCGACAAACGCTCGTTCTTGTTCACGGCGCGTCTCCCTTCGCTACTGTGCCCCCAAAGGGCGATCACTCATCTCAGCCTGGTCAACCTCTCACTCACTCAGAAGATCGTCAGCGGCCTTCTCCGCGATCATGTACACGGCCGTCACGATGAAATAGCCGGGGATACGCGGAAAGACCGATGCATCGACGACGCGGAGATTTCGCAGGCCGTGGACGCGGAATTTGCTGTCGACCACGCCACCTTGATCTTCCGGTTTCATGGCACAGGTGCCGCAGGCGTGATGGCCCCAGGCGTTATCCTCGACATGGCGGCGCAACTGACCATCGGTGTAGAGATGGCGTCCGGGGACCTCCTCTTCGACGACCATCTTCCCCAGTGCATCGGCCACTTTGCGCCCAACGCGGATGCCGGTGACCATTGCGTCGAAATCAGGGCCGGGGTCGCAATTGCCTTCAGACAAATAGTGAAAATTGATCAGCGGCTGCGCGAATGGATTGTCGGATCGCAATCGCACCGTACCCCTCGTGTTGTTTGTGTAGGCCTTGAGGACGGCCCAGGTGAGATAGTTGAGCTTCCTGACGCGCTCGGAATAGTTGGGATAGTAGCCGCGGAAGTCCGCGAGGAGACAGAAGCAGAAGAGGTCGGGACGCTCCTGGTCGGTCCGCGACCGAAACTTCGCTGAGAACAGAACCCCGTTGCTGGTGTAAGCGCCGGTGCCCCACCGGCGCCATTGACGATACAGGCGGTCCTTGGTCGTGTACGTCACTCCGCGCAGGGCCTCCCACGGTTTCTTGACCCGATTGACCACGCCGATTTCATATCGATCCTGGAGGTTTTGGCCGACACCCGGCAAGTGCTTTACCTTTGCGATCCCGCGAGCCTTCAGGTGCTCCCAATCACCGATGCCCGACAGCATCAGCAATTGCGGTGTGTTGAAAGCGCCGCCGGCCAGGATCACCTCGCGGCTCGCGCCGACGAATCTCTCCGGCCCGGCCTCCCCGCGAGGCTGCGCCGCGACCCGATAGATCCGCTTGCCTTCGCGATAGAAGACGCCGGATGCGGTGGCAGAGATGTCATCGATCTTGATGCGGGTGACGAATGCGTTCAGCCGTATCGTCAGGTTGTTCGGAAATCGCCTTTGCACCTCGCGCAGGAATTCGCGAGGCCCGGTCCGTGCATGCCGCGCCGACGACATCGGGGTCAGGCAGACAGTCGAGGCCTCGGCATCCAAAAGCCTCTCATCATTGGGATCGCCGAGGCTGCGCATCAGCCAGCCCCAGCCTTCGGCCGCGTCCGGCAGCAGGCTGGCGGCGGCGAGCACAGCCCGCCACATCGTGCGGCGCAGCCGCCAATCGAGAACAGCCCTTAGCGGCAATGCGCGTTCGGTCGTCAGCCAGCCGCGCCAGCCATGTCCGGTCGGATTCCAGCCGAAGAACCGGTCGAGCCATCTGAGGACGAACGAGCGGTAGCGGCAGCGCTCGAGGCGGTGAAAATATTGCTGCATGTTGGACGCCCGCCACGAGGCGTCGCCGGTGATCTGCCAGATGTGATTCCAGTCGGCATTGTTCGGCCGCACGATGATCATCGCATTGTGGCCAGTACAACCGCCGAGGCCGCTGGCGCGCGGATAAAGCACGCCATCGACTGCTTCGCCGTCCCAGTACTCGTGGTAGCGCCAATCCTTCCGCTGTTGCACCGTATTCGCATAATGGCGGACCCAGAAATTCCATCTGAGCCCAGGGTTTTCGGAGGCGAACGGATGGAATGCAGGGACCTGATAGTCCGGCCCGACAGACCGGCTTCCCGGTGGGACGTCGTCCACCGATCCAACGGGATCATCGCCGGCGTCGAGCAACAGCACGCGCCGGCCTGCCTCGGCCAACCGCGCGGCCAGCACGCCGCCGCCGGCGCCCGCTCCGACCACGACGTAGTCATAAGTTTCCACTGCCGTCACGGCACACCTCAGAAATGCTTGAGATAGGCTATGAGCGCTTCCTTATCGCCGGCGGAGAGATCAGACCCGAAGTAGTGGCCGCGATTGACGACGTAGTCCGGGCATTTGCTCAGCCCGACCAGCGTGTCGATCAGTCCGGTGTCGCGCACGGCGGCTTCGGAATTGGCCTGGGTTTGCGGATCGGCGAGTTCACCGGGCGAGCATTTGCCGCCCATCTTCTTGAAGGCGCCGACCAGCGTCGGCATCGCAGTGGCGAGCCGCCAGTAATGGCTGATCCCGCCGGGCTCGTCATTGTCCGGCAACAGCTTCGTATTCGTCATCGCATTGATGGGGAAGTCCTTGGGCAAGGGTCCGAGCGCAATTCCGCCTTTCTCGTCGATCGCCCATGGCGCCAGCCAATGCAGCGGGCGCGACAGGCGCTGCTCCCATGACGGCATGTAACCCGACGCGATCATCAGGCAGGCCGGCGCGGTGGTGCGATAGATATAACCGGGCACCGGAATCTGCGTGAGCTTGTCCATACGCCGCGTCGATGGATTCAGCATCTGCCGGATCGATCGATCGAAGACCTTCACCCGGTTGGCCACGCACGGCAGATACGGATTGTCGTCGCTCGCCGCGGGGCAGTGTTCGGCGGCGGCGTAGTTTCCGTAGCTGCCGCCGCGAGAGGCTGCGGCGTAGTCGCGGGCGTAGTAAGTCGCGTCATCTTCGTGCCCGAGCGAGTTGTTCGACAGGAACGGGGCGGTCGACCACAGGCTGATCAGCGAGGGCGGCCGGAGATAGCCGCGCCCGTTGCCAAGCGGCTGCAAGGGCATCGACGCGCCGGAGACCGGATGCTGGACGGTGAGTTCCTTGACCGGAGGCAAGGTCTTGTACGACGACGAGGTGAAATTATCCCAGATGTCACCGGCCAGACCATTGGTGGCGAGCGGCGTGCAGGCGTTGGTCTGCAGGAGGTCGACAGGGACGCGGCGCTCGGACGACAGATAATTGCCCTCCAGAAAGGGCTTGCCCTCCACGACCAACTTGACCATCGCCTCCTTGAACGCCTTGGACTGCGTCCATTCCCAATAGCGGTCCCAGCACTGGCGATAATTTGGTCCGTTGCCGCCGCCGGCGCAGATGCCGTCGTTGATCCCTGAATTCGCCGGGATCTCCGGGATCTTGCTCGAATGGCAGGCGGCACAATTTTCGGCGAAGACGATCTTGCCGCGATTGACCTTCTCGGAAGTGAAGTCTTCGAGAAACGGCTCGCCCTCGCGAACGTCCTCCAGACGGTCGGGACGCGCGGTGACCAGGAAGAAGACTGCCATGTCCGCGGTTCGATCTTCGGTCGCCTGCCAGTAGACCGATTGCTTCTCCGCATCGCTGATCCTGATCGGCGTGATCTTGCGTCCGCCAAGGAACGGGCGGAAATGCAGCAGCCATTCCTCGCTGAAAGTGCCGATGTTCAGATAGACGCGGTTGAGCGCGCCGAGGGTGCCCACCGCGTCAGCGCCGTCCTTCAGCACCCGCATGGTGTGCGACGTGCCGCTGGCGGGATCCCAGAACTGGGGAAGCGCAGCTGTCTGCGGATAGTCCTGGAGCTGCTTGTTATCGAGCTCGCCGCCCGTCAACTGCTCGGCGCCGTGCTCCAGGCTCAATTTCAGACGCGGGATGACGCTGTAGACCGCGTTCATCGTCCGCGGATTGTTCATGTAGTCCGTGGACACCAGCGAGGTGTCCAGGCTTCCGGGCGGGTTGGTGTGGAAGAGCTGGTAGAGGAAGTTGCCTTCATTGGGCGCGGGCGCGTTATCCTCGTCGCGCGGCCTGGTGTTCCAGAAGAAGATCCGGTTGACCCAGTAATATTGAGCGCCGGGATTCGAGGCGAGGTTTTCCCATTTTGGATTTTCCGGGTCAGCGGGCGGATTGGTCGCGCTGGGGCCGACGTGACAGAACGCGCAGGACATGCCGACCCGGTAAGGGCGGATCAGCTTGGCGTTGTTGTAGTAGGACGGATCGGTGTAGTAGCGTTCCGCGTTCCAGTCCGCTTTCGCCTTTTCGTCGAAATCCGGATTTGGAAACAGCCGCAGGCCGATGACGCCGGTCGGCTCTCCGTAATAGGAGCCGACAGGGACGGTCTTGCCGCGGGCGCCGACCCGCACTCCCGGATATTTGTCCGGATCGGCAAATGGATCGGGCGCGCAATTCGGATCGCGCCGGTCGAGCCACAGCCCGAACCGCGACACGTCGCCTTCCGTGGGCTCGCTGAAACACGGCTCATTGACGAGACCGAGCCAGGACCAGCGATTGCGCCGTCCATAGGGCCCGCCCTTGTAGGACGAGACCGTCTTCAGGAGATCGAATGCGCCCGCGGTGTTACTCGCGGCAAAATTCCAGAACCGATCATTGCCGCCGGTCCAGATCATCCAGGCGGTCTGGCCGAGGCTCGCGCTCTCGCGCACCTGCTCCGGGGTCAGCTTTGCGAGTGCGGCGTTTTCATGCATCTGCTCCGGACTGAGCTTTGTCAGCTCGGCGACCTCCATCACCTCCTGCGGATAAGAGGCGCCGTCGGCCGGCTTCAACAGAAGGCCTTTGTCCATGTGAGCAAAATAGCTGCAATCAGCCGGCACTTCGCTGCATGGCTTCGCGACCGCCGGCAGCGACTGCCGCGGCCGGTTGGCCAGCTTCGCTTCGTCTGGAATGGTGCCGAATTTGTCGCTCTCCGGTTCGACGATGGCCCGGAACAGGACGACACCGCCAACGACGAGCAGCACCGACAGCACCGCCAGCGAGACAATCGCCCATTTGAGAATGCGTATCGCGATGCTCTTCATGGCTGGCTCTCGTCAATTGGCAAGATCACAACGTCTTCAGAAAAGCTAGGAGCGCTTCCTTGTCGTTCGCAGGCAGGTCCGTACCGTAGGCGTGTCCCTCGTTGGCGTTGCCGGGAAGCGACGTGTCGTAGAGCGTGCCGAAGCGCTCGGCCACCGTGCCCGGCTGACTAACGAATCCGCCATTCGCCGGATCGACCAGGTCATAACCCCGATAGAATAGTTTGGGCCGCTCGGACGGCGGCGACAGAAGATCGCGCAGCGTCGGCACCGAGCCGTTGTGCAGATAGGGGCCACGCAACCACAATCCGCTCAGTCCGGTCGCGTTATAGCCATTGGTCTTGTGGAAGGCGCGAAAGCCCCAATCGTAGCCGCCCTCACGGTATTGGGTGTAGCGCTGCTTCGCGGCTTCGGTCCACATGTCGATGCGGTGGCGGTCGGTGCCGAGCTCCGTTGCCGAAATGACGGTGCGGAAGCGTGCCCCTGTTGGGTCGTGACAGGTCGCGCAGCGATCCGCATAGACCGCCTTGCCCTTTTCCACCTGTGCGGCGTCGACGTGATAGGGATCGTCATCAGCACGCTCGGCGGAGAAGGGCGAAGGCGGCGGCTTCTGCAGCCGCACGAAGTCCATGATGGTGTCCAGCGTCGCCTTTGCGCCGGTATAGCCCTGATAGTCCATGCCGTCGCCGATCGCGCCTGAGATTGCGGTCTCTCTCAGGCTGGTGCTGAGCCCGTCCCAGTGCAGCGAATATTCGCGACCGGGATCAGTCAGCCTGTCCAGGTGCCAGAGCGGCATGATGTCGGAATTGCCGATCGTGCAATCATCGGGCAGCTTCAGGTTGAAGTACTTGGCCGGATTGAACGGATCGATCCGCCCTGGCCCCCAATCCGGCCGCAGCGACGTCCGCGAGGGGACATCAGCCGTGCGGCCCGCGAGCGAACAATCGAGCCGCGCATCCATCCAGGCGAAACGCGTCGCCTGCTCCGCAAATCCCTTGCGGACCGCCGGAATCAGCAAGTAGCGATACAGCAGGCGCTCGCCGAGCGGCATGTCGTAGATCGCCGTGATCGCCGTCATGACCCTGTCGGCAGTGAAGCGATCCTTGTCGCGGCCGATCGCAGTCAGGAAGCGCAGGAAGCCCTGGACATTCACGCGCGTGCCCGCTCCTGCCGGAACGAAGGTGGCGGGATCATCGGCGTGCAGGCGATAGGTGCCCTGATGGCAGAATGCGCAGTTCGGCGCGACGCGCGGGATCACGCCGAGCGTCTTCTTGGAAAAGCCGACGGGCAGCTCCTCGCCGGCGATCCAATAGACGCCGATCGATCCATAGCCGTCCTGGTTGCCCGGCAGATATTCGGGAAACAGCGTCGGCAGCACCCGCCAGATCCAATAGGGAATCCCTTGCGCGCTTTCATTGCCGATGGAGCCGTGGTCGAACACCCGGAGCGGATCGTTGGTGGCGGGCTGCGGGACCGGACGCAGCAGCACGAACCAGGCGAGCGGGACCACGACCGCAATGAGCGCGAGCACGATCGCCAGGATGATGGAGATGATCCTGGTCATTTGATCAGCCCCGTCTCGCGGTTCTGCTGCTCGAGCTTCCTGATGCGGATCAGGCAATACAGCGTGGTCGAGCCGATCAGCGCATCGACGAACGAGATCGACAGGAAGCCCGGAGGTTGCCCGAACAACACCACGGCGAGGAAGAAGAACGTGGCGCCGAACGTCCGCGATGGAAACACGGCGATGCAGGCATTGGCGCGATAGCGCACGAAATCGACCGCGGCCGGTATGTAGAAGACCGAGATGATCATCAGGAGGCCGGCAGACGCGCGCGCCCAGATCAGCTCCTCGAGCGGAATGTGGAACAGATCGAGGAACCATCGCGGACAAAACAGCAGCGGGATGACGAACAGCGCATTCAGGAGGATGCCGAACCACACCAGGATCGTGTGACGGAGGATCCACGCGCTCACCGTGTCGTCGACGGAGTTTTTCATAGCGTCTTCATGTACTCCACTAGAGCATCCTTATCCTCGCGACCGAGTGCGGTGCCGTAGGCCTCGCCGTCGTGTCCGCTGTTCGAATTTCCGGGCATGCTGGTGTCGTAAAGAAACAAGCGTTCGGGTGCCGCCCCGTATCCGTCGGAGCGGTAGCCGACCTTCTTGAGATCAAGGAGGTCGCTTCCCCGAGACCACTTCGGCGGTCGACAATCGACCGGCTTCAATGGGTCCGTGCAGCGGGCCGGGTCTAACAGGTCGCGCAGCGTCGGCACTGAACCGTTGTGCAGATAAGGCGAACGCGCCCAGATGCCATCGAGCGGCTGGTTGGCGTAGCCGGCCGTCTTGGTGAAATGGCTGAAGCGCCAGGGATAGCCGGCGTAGAGCGTGTTCTGCGCGGCCGCGAAATCCTGCGTGTAGGACCGCCAGCGCCCGGAATCCGTGCCGATCTGCTTCAGGCTCTCGACCTGACCGAGACGCGGAAAGCGGTTGGTGTCGTAGCTGTAGGCTCCCGTTTGATCTTTCATCCCGTGGCAGCCCGCGCAGTATTCGGCGAAGAGCTCACGACCGCGGTTCAGCCTGCGCTCATAATCGCGATCGGACCGATCGATCGCGGCCGGCGGAATTTCTGGCGGTGGCAGCTCCCAGATCCAGGCGCGCACCCGCTTGATTGCATCGATGTCGACGCTGACTGGCGTGACGCCGGCGCCGAGCGCCGCGCTCAGATTGCGCTCGTCGACGGACGTGTTGTTGCCGTCCCAATGCAGATGCATGCCGTCGCGCGGATGCTGTGCCCAGATCGAGGGGAAGTCGGATGAGCCGTTCAGCTCGATCAGTGAAATGTGCGAGGCGTCCATCGGGAAGTTGAACTGCGTCGCCTTGTAGGGATTGAACGTGTCGACCCGGCCCGGCCCCCAATCGTAATAGGGATGGTATGCCGGGCGCCCATTGCCCCCACCGTCTCCCTGCCTGCCGAGGAACGCGAACTGCTGGGACAGGTGCAGGAATGCCGCCTGCACGCGCGGAAACACGATGTACCGGTAGATCGCGCGGTCGATGAAATTGAGGTGTCCGCCGACCTCGGGACCGTTGATGGCCGCGATCAGGTTGTCGGCATTGAACTTCGGATCGGCGCCGACCTTGAGAAAGAATCTCAGGAGGTCATAGAGACGAAGATTGTTCGAGGGTGCGCCAAGAATGAGAGTTGGCTTGTCCGCAGTGTTGATCCTGTAGGTGCCGACATGACAAACGGCACAATTCAGCCAGACCCGCTCGATACCGGTAACGATCCGCCTGGACATGCCGACGGGCAGCTCGGACTGCTCGGTTTCGTAGAGCAATCCGAACCGGCGGTAACCCGTCGGCCCGAGCTCGTCGCGGTACATGACTGCGAGCGCCTTGAACACCAGGATGGGAATCCCGTTGTTCGGTTCGCTGCCGATCGACCCGTACTTGAAATGCTCCCTGTCATCCGCATAGGCGACGGTGTACTGCCTCACGAACACCAGATAGTAGACGGCGAGCAGCAGCAACGGCAGAACGACCAGGAAACGAATCCACCGAGTGCGGGCCAGAACGCGCTCGACCGGGGTAGGCGGATCATAATTCATGACAACACCCCCTCTCTGTGTTTCGGCTCCCGTCAGCGGAACAGCGGCGGCTGGAACACCGACATGACGCACTTGATCATGTTGTCCCACTTCTCATCGAAGGTATCGCCGTCGTAGCGGGACACCTCGTAGCATCCGAGCGGATTGGCGAGATCGTTGAGCAGGCACTTGTTGCAGTAAGTGCATTCCTTCTGCTTGACCGGTCCGTTGGCGGTCCGCAGGATTTGGGGCAGATCCACGTTCGCGATCAGCGGCCGGGCGATGCTGACGCCGTCGCAGGAGCCGTCCCTGATGACGCCGGCGATGTTGGCGGCGTGCTGAAAGCCGCCGGTGCAGATGAATTTGATGCTCGGATCGATCTTCGTGATCTCGTCGCGCAAATATTTGCTGTAGCCGGCGTTGATTCCTTCGATGACCCTGCCGCGCCGCAGATGCCAAAGCCACCGGAACAGCGGCCCGGCGATCAGATTGTTGAAGATCGCGTAGTTGAAGCGGGTGCGGACGCCGGAGGGAAGCATGCCGCAATACCACCGCAGCAGATTCTGAAGCGAGATGTCGCCCGGCGGATTGCGCGGATGCGGAAACGTCGAGCCGCTGGAGATGTGAAAGGCGTCCACGCCCTTGCCGTCATCGAGCAGCATCTTGCAGATCGTCAGCGTGTCTTCGAGCGTGTTGCCCTTTTTCTTCCAGGGATAGAGCCAGTTGTTGTGGTCGACGCCGTTGATCTTCATCTGGAGATGAAAATCCGACCCAACCTCGCGGCGGATGGCGCGCACGATCTCCAGAACGAACCGCGCCCTGTTCTCAACCGCGCCGCCATAATCGTCGGTCCGGTCGTTGATCCCCGAACTCAGGAACTGGGTGATCAGATAGCCGTTGGCGCCATGCAGCTCGACACCGTCAAGACCGGCCTCTTTGGCGCGTCGGGCGCCTTGCGCGAACAGCTCGACGGTCTCGCGGATCTCGGCGACGGTCATGGCCTGCGCCAATATGCCGTGGAAGAAGTCCTTCTGGCTGGTCGAACTCAGCGCCTTCTTGAACAGGTTCTCGACGCCGCCCATGTCCTGCTGCCGCCCGGAATGACTGAGCTGCATGATGAAACGGCAATCATGCGCGTGGACCCGTTGACCGACCTCGCGCCAGAATGGAATCTTGTCGTCATGGTCGATCATGGCGTAGCGGATCAGGATCCGCCCGCGCACCGCGACGGGAGTGTAGGACGAGATGATGCAGCCGACGCCGCCCTTGGCGAATTTCTCTTCCCAGTTGATCCGGGTGTGCCCGCCATAGCCGTTGTACTCGTCAAACATGCCCGAGAGGTTTGACCGGAACAGGCGGTTCTTGACGTCGAGATGTCGAAACTGCAGCGGCGAGAAGATCAGCGCGGCGTTGTCTTGGTGTAAAAATGATCGATCCGTAACCTGCGTCATATCTGGCTTCCTCAGCGATATGATTAGGTTGATCTGAAAATATCTTCAGCGTCGCGTCGTCACCGCACTCGCATTGATCGGTTCATAAGCCCCGGCATTCGTCGCCGCGTGTGAAGCAATTCACTTTCGAAAAAGAAATCGATCGAGTCTTCCGGCAGGAGAAGGAGCAAAACGCTCACGCTCCGCGCACGATGCAAGGCCCCAGCCGCAATTACTGGATGGAATTTAGCCCGCCATCACTTCGGCAGCAAGAGGATTTGCTACCACAGCGTGTGTCTATTCGCCGCCCTGCCTTTGGCTCCGGTGATCTGTGAGCTATCCCGGCGGCGCGTTCGCACCGCCGCACGCCGGCATTCTTCTCGTGAGAATACATTTGAGATTCGCGGCATCACCTCAGCGAGATCGTGATCTGGCTGATATTCGCCGCGAGCTCCAGTCCCGCCTTTGCCCCCTGCAGCACCATCGTGACGCCCTTCTCGTTGCGCAAGTGGACGCCGTTGACGCCGCCGACCAGGGCGAAGCCGCCGCCGACGGAGCTGTAGGTGCCGGCGAAGTCGCTGACCTCGCGGATGCCCGAGGCCCAGCCATCGAGCCGGCCGACCGTGGCACCGACCGTGATGCCAAAGCTCAAGCCGGAGATTTTGAAGGGATAGGTCTTGCCGCGGTAGGTCAGCACGCCGCTGCCGGCACCGCCGCCGACGAGGAGGCCGGCCTTGACGATCTTGGCACGGACATGGCCGGCGGCCTGCGCGAAGGATGGCGTCGCCGGCGCGGCGAGCGCCAGTGCCAGTGCCAGGAGAGCGATCGCAATCAGGCGGGAAGTGCGTGATGCCCTCCGCAGGTCAGGGTTTTGCGGCATCGACTTTCTTCCAGGTCTGATCCGGATCGAACAGCGTGGTGCGCTCGGCAATGAACTCGGTCCGGTTGCCCAGGTCCTTCTGGTAGACGGTGCCGGCATGATTGACCAGGAAGGTCATGACGCCGGAGTTACCGTATTCGGCAGGCCACGCAATCAATCCGTAGCCGCCGATCATCTTGCCCTTGACGACATAGTTGAGCGCGCCGCCGGGCGCGTCGGGGCCCTGCCCCTTCAGGATGCGGAAGTAGTAGCCGTGATACGGCGCCGGCCCCACGTCGCCCGCTCTGTAGCCTTCCTTTGACGCCTCCGCCGCGAGCGCGCCGAGCGGGCTCGGATCGCTGTCGTCGCGCCAGAACAGACCATCCTTCTTGCCGGGCGAGGAGACGATACGCTGCGCGTAGACGCCCGCGCCTTCGCCGCGATCCTTCTCGGCGTATTCGTTCTGCGCGTCGACATAGGCGAGCATGGTCTGGATCGCATCGAGCTCGTTACGGCCGATCCGTCGATACAGCACCTCCTTGCGCCCCTCGACGGTGTCGAATTCCCAGCCGGCTTTGGTGTTGACCATTGGAATCGGGAACGGGAAGTCGTCCGGGCCCAGCAGCAGCGTCGCCGTCTTGTTGCCCTCCGCCTTGATCGCGTGCTTGGCATCGTACATCGACGCGAAGCGTTGGCGGATGTCGGTATCGGCGACCTCGTCACCGGAGGAGACGATGTCCTCGGCGGCCTTGCCGAGCACCTTCAGGATATCGCTCGGACCGCTCTTGACCGCGGCCGCGAGCGCCGCGGCAGCGTCCTCCGGCGTCTTGTAGGACTCCTGTGCTTGTGACGCCCCAGGCAGCGCCAGCACCACCAGGCTCAGGAGGGCCACACGTCGAAGCGATTTCAGACCGATCATGGCGACACCTCCGTAGGCACCTTCGCCCCGCCGGCGAGCCAATCGCTATAGGTGCGGAATTTCAGTCCGAGCTTTTCGTAGTCAACTCGCAAGTAGCCATCGCTGCCGCGGGTCACCGCATCCGGCATCACCTGCTCGACCTCCTGCGCCATCACGCCGACATAGGCCTTGTGGCTGCCGATATAGCTGAAGCGGTAATAGCCGAGGCCGTTGGCAAGATGGCCGAGCAGGACGATGTCGTGCTTCAGCGCGATATCAGAGCGCCGGCCGCCACCGCCACCTCCGCGCCCGCCTCCACCAAAGCCGCCTCCGCCGCCGCGCATGGCCATTCCACCACCACCGCCGCCGCGCCCGGCGAAGCTCGCGCCGCCTCCGCCACCGCGCGGCATGCTGGCCATGCTCGCGCGGCCACGCGCCGATGCTGCGGCCGCCGCGCGGCCGGACGAGACGTTCATCGCACCGCCGCGATTGCCGCCGCCGGCGCGGTTACCCGCACCGCCGCCCGCGCGGTTGGCAGCCTTTGCGCGATCGCCACCGCCCTTGGCGCGATCGCCACCACCCTTTGCGCGATCACCTCCGCCCTTGGCACGATCACCGCCGCCCTTGGCGCGATCGCCGGCTCCTGCACGATCTCCACCGCGATCACCCGCCCGATCTCCGGCCCGGTCACGGGCGCGATCTGCCGCCCGATCTCCGGCACCTTGGTTGGGGCGCAGCACCTGGTTTCCCTCACGGCCGCGGAAATCCATCCGGTCCGACGCGCCGGCCTTCAGATTGTTGTTGCCGAAACGCTGTGCAACATTGGCGTTATTGTAGCGCACACCCTGGCGATGCGCCGCATTGTGCTGCCAGCCGTTGTTGATGTTCACGTTGCGATGGTTCACATAGACGTTGCGGTTGCCCCAGTTGCAGCCGCCGCCCCAATAATTGCCCCAGCGCCCGATCGCCCAGGCCGTGCCGAAGGCTAAACCCGCGGCGATTACACCGGCGCCGATATAGGACGGATAGCCCCAATAGTATGGCGGATACTCCGCATAGGGCCAGGTGCCATAGACAGTCGCCGGATCGTAATAGGGCACGTACAGCTCGGCGGGATCGGCCTGCTGGATCACGACGACCTGCTTGCCCTCCTGAGTCTGGACACTGACCTTCTGCTGCTTTGTGGTGACCAGCTTCTTGTTGTCATAGGCCTTGTTGCGCAGGCGCTGGATCGCATCCATCACGTCGGGCTGCTGCGCGAGGAAGGCATCGCCGAGATTCTTGGTCCATTCGAGTTGGTCGCTCATCATCGCGAGAACATCGGCGGTGCTGGCCAGCGCCTTGACGCTGTCGTCCCAGCCCTGCTTGTCGACCGCGGTCTTCAGTGCATCACCCTTGAGGTTCTTGCGCTCCTTCAGCCAGCGGTCGGCCTGCACCACCTCCAGCGGATAAGTCGAGGCGGCCAGCACGTTGGCCAGCAGCTCGTCCGGATAAAGCGCGATCGGCGCGACCAGGGCCTCGAGTTGCTCCGGCTTCAGGAGCTCGGCGCTAGGAGCCGGCGGAGTAGCGGGCTGCGCCTGCGTGCTGGGGGCCGCCGGCTTGTCGGTGGTCTGCGCGGGCGCAGCGACTGGGATCGCCATCACCAAGGCAAGCGCCATCAGGGTCTTGCAGCAGCGAAACATTACAATCTCCCTTGGACTCCAGTCCGGGAAGATCGTTGCCGGGGCACACGTGTTTGTTGATCAAGATCAACGAAAGGGCACCCTCACGCTGTTGCAACGCGAGAGCGATACGTCATTCGATCAACTCGGCTTCCATCAAGAGTCGGCTGGGCACGGTCAGCCCGAGCGCATTGGCAGCCTTCGTGTTGATGACGAGCTCGAACCTGGTGGCAAACTGCACCGGAAGTGTGCGGACATCGACGCCGCGCAGGATGCGGTCGACATAGCTGGCGCCGTCACGAAACTGCTGGGTCAGATCGGCGCCATAGGACATCAGCCCGCCGTTCAGCGCGTAGAAGCGGACCGCGAAGATCGCGGGCACGCGGCGTTGCGCGAGCAACGGGATCGTCATCGCGCTTTGTGTCCCGAAGAAGCCGCCGTCGGGCAGCACGACAACGCCGGCACCGGTTCGCGCCGCCGCCTCGATGGCCGCGGCGATCTCGGCTCCGCTGCGGACAGCGGCACCGGTGATCTTCAGGCCGAGGCGGCCTTCCATCTGATGCGCAGCCTGAACGTAAGACGGAGCATAGGGCGCCGATTCCGGATTGAACAGAAGAGCCGCCTGGCTGATGCCGGGCACCATGTCCTTCAAGAGGCTGAGCCACTTCCCGCTCATCGAGTGCTCATAGAGCGAAAAGCCGGTGAGGTTGCTGGTCGGTCGCGCCAGATTGGCGACGAGGCCGGTGCCGACGGGATCGGAGAGGCCCACGAAGACGATCGGGATCCTCGAGGTCGCATCGCGCAGCGCACGAGTTGTCCCCGTGCTGGTCGACAGCAGCACGTCCGGCGCCGCAGCGACGAGCTCGAGCGCCTCCAATTGCTGCCGCGCCGGATTGGGGCCGGGCCAGCGGACCTCCAGCCGGTAGTTCTGGTTGGCGATCCAGCCCCGATCGGCGAGCCCCTGCTGAAAAGCATCGACGCGCATCTGCGCGCCGGGATCGCCCGCGACGTTGCCGGTCAGCACGCCCACGGACGGCATCCTGTCCTGGGCTCTCGCGAAGACCGGGAATGCAGCCGCCGCGCCAACCAGCGACATGAACTCACGGCGTCTCATGGCCACCCACCACTCCCAACCCTGCCCCCGCGCCCGTCCCGGTTATGACGCATCTGCGAAGGAACAGCCAGTCAGACCGGAGGCCTTGATCAAGATCAAGATACCAGCGATCAGCGGATGATCGGCAGCCTGATCGCGAACAGCGCGCCGCCCGACGGCTGGTTCGTGGCGACGATCGTGCCGTGATGGGCCTCGACGATGGTCCTGGCGATCGCAAGGCCCATGCCCATCCCCTGCGGCTTGGTGGTGAAGAACGGATCGAACACGCTTGCGAGATCGGCGGCCGCAATTCCAGGCCCGGTATCGCTGACCCTGATCTCGGCTTGGCTGCCGGTGCGCAGGGTCGACACGCTGACCTCGCGCTTCTTCATGTCCGCGTCCGAGACCGCGTCCATCGCGTTGATGATCAGGTTGAGAATAACCTGCTGGAGCTGCACCGGATCGCCCTTGACGTGAAGGCCGGCGGAGGCGGGCACGAACGTCAGCGCAATCCGGCGTCCGTCGGCGAGCGCACGCACGAGGCCGATAGCGTCCCGCACGGTGTCGTTGAGCTCGATACTCCGGACCTCGAACGGCGCCTTCTTCAGCACGCTGCGCAACCTGCGGATCACTTCGCTTGCGCGCTGATCATCGCGCCGGATGTCGGCGAGTATCTGACGGATCTCGTCGAGGTCCGGCGAGCTGTCTTTGAGCATCAGCTCCGCCGTCTCCGTGTTGGTCAGGATCGATCCGAGCGGCTGGTTCAGCTCATGCGCGATCGAGGTCGTCAACTCGCCGACGGCCGAGTAGCGATTGACGTGAGCGAGCTCGGCGAGGCGTTGACGCGATTCGACCTCGGCGAGCTGGCGGCCGTGGCGCTCGTGGAGCAGCCCGCTGATGAGACCGGCCTGCACCAGGATGACCGCCATGATCAACAACATCTGCCAGCGGTAGCTTTCCCAGAGGGGCGGCTCGCGAAACAGGATTTCGCTGTCCGGCGGCAAACTGCTCTCGGCGATGCCCCAGCGCCGCAGCTCCCGCCAATCGTATTTCGGCGATCCGAATCCGATCGGCTCGTAGGTGATATTGGCAGGCTTCTCGCCGCCGAGGATTCGGATTGCGGCGCTGACGGTCTTCGCACTGGTTTCTCTGACCGAATGCATCGGGCCGCCGACGGTGCCGCCGCCGAAGAATGGCTCCTGGTAGGAAAAGATCGGCGCGTTCGCGACCGAATGAAGGGTGCGCAAGGCGACGTCGCCCTCATGGACAACGCCTGCGGCATCGACCGACATCAGGCCCCAGAACAGCGCCGTGTGCGGCGGAAGGTTCGATGCGCGCTTGAGAATCTCGTCGAATGACAGGTCGGAGTACCAGACGAGGTCGAGGCGGCCGTCCAGCGGCTTCAGTTCCCGCTTCACCTCGTCGATCCAGAATTTCTCGAGCGGGGATGCACCGACCACGACGGCGACAGCTTTGGTATCCGGCAAGACCTTCAGAATGTTTTCGAAGACCGCCAGGAAATCGTTGCGCACCGCGACGACGACGTCCTTGTCGGTAAGGTCGGACTTGTTCACCAGCCGCTGCTCGACCACCGACAGCACCATCGGCGTATCGGGAAACAGCTTTCCCCGGTATTTCTGCACGAACCGCGCCGCCGGCGCGCCGATGCTCAGCACGATGTCGGGCAGCGCATCGTGGTACAGCGATCCAAGATAGTCGACGAAGGGCGCCTCGGGGCCCGGACTGTTGAAGCGCGCCGTGAGCAGGGTGTGCTCCTGGATGTCGAGCGGCCACGGCGATTGCCGCTCCAGCTCCGTCTTGATGCTGCGCGCATATTCGCTCCAGGGCCGAAACTCGCGGCCGAAGGAATGTAGCAGCAGCACGCGCTTGGGCTCGGTTCGCATGGAGACGTTTGGCGAGGCGTCCGCGAGCCCGGGCAGGATGCATACGGCGAACAGGAGACTGAGACACAGCAGCAGCGCTGCCGCTGGCCACGGCTTGATCAACGCAATGGTGCAGCGCCCGCTCATCCTCTTCCCCGGCAGCTTCCCACGGCCGCTCTCGGGGACAATTCTAGCGGGGATCGCCGCGCGCCGACAACCCGAGGACTTGTCACTATTTAGGACAGCGATGATAGCGGATTTCCATGTCCTCCATGCCCGGGAACAGCCGGACGAGACTGTCGGCATCCAGCTCCTTCAGGCTGAACTGGACACTGGAAAGCATTATATCGGTCGCGCAGGCGGCGATCAGATTAACGTTCGGACCGCTGTCCTTCCTGGCCTTGATCCGGCAGCGCGCGAACTTGCCGATGATCTGGTCGCCATCGATGATGAAGCCGCCGCCATAGACGTCCGACATATCCGCGAAGCCGAGCTGCGCGCCCTGGCGCACGAAGACCTTGCCGCAATTGTCGGTATCGCTCGCCCAGGCGCCGTTGAGATCGATCGCGCCGGCTGCGTTCACCGTGACAAGCAGCGGTGCACCCAGCGCGATCACCTTCCATAAGTTCATTTTTGTCGCCCTTCCCTCGCCGTTCAATGACCGCTTAGCACCAGAGTCTGGATTGGCAGCAGCAGCGCCTGGATACGCAGCAGCAGCGCATGGACGAGGCCGACGCCGTCGACGACGTGCAGAGCGATCCTCCGGCTGGTCGGGGTGTCCTTGGCCGAGATCTCCTCGTGGTTGCTGGTATAGGCATTGACGATGCAACTGCTGCCGGGCGTCACGCCGTCGAGCCCGCCCTTATAGAGCGGCTCCATGAACACCAGGATCGTGCCGGGACGCACGGCGTTCTGGGCTTCGAGCAATTGCTCGCCGGTGCGAAACTGTCCCGTGGCGATGTAGTCCTGCACCGTCGTGATCACCATTGGGATGATGACCCATGGCCTCGAGATGCAGGTCGCCTCGGCCACCATGCCCGGCTGCATCACCTGCGCCTCGATCTGGCCAAAGCCAGCCTGAAGCACCTTGCGGCCCGAGCCTTCCGGAATGAGCACGCCGGCGGGGCGCATGAGCTGGTTGACGACGTCTCCGGTGCGAACCAGGAATTGCTCGACGCGCCCGTCGACGCCGGCGCGGACGATGGTCTTGTCGAGATCGACCTGGGCCTGATCGAGCGCCGCCTCGGCGCTGGCCTTCTGCGCCGGCAGCAGCGTCGACACCTGCAGGCCCGCGGCCTGTCTGGCGGCGGTCGCGGCATCGACGCCGGCTTGGCGCTGATTAACCAGCACCTGCAGCTTCTCGATGTCGCGCTGCGGAACGATGCCGGGATTGCGGCGCTGGAGCTCGGTTTTGACGTCGAGTTCGTCCTTGGCCTGCTGAAGGTTGGCTTTCGCCTCGCCGATCTGCGCTTCCGCCTTGGCCACGTCGGCCTGCGCCGACTGTATGGCGGCATCGACCTCGGCAACCTTTCGCTTGGCGGTTTCGAGCGCCGCCTGCTGCCTGGAACTGTCGAGCGTGAACAGCACGTCGCCCTTCCTCACCGGCGCGCTGAAGCCGACCTTGACGTCCGCCACGCGGCCCGAGCCTTCGGGCAGGATCGGCACGGTGCGGAAATACAGCGTCGCCGACGTCGTCGACGGGTGGAAGTAGAAGATCATGGTGATCAGCGACACCGTGAGCATCAGGCAGCCAGTAATGCCCCAGCGCAGCTCGTACCACACCGAGAAGAAGGTGATCTCCTTGCCGAAGCGCTTGCCCTGGACGTAACGCCGGTAGAGGTAGTCGGGCAGGATCGTCACGAGGGAGCAAATCATGAGCTCAAGCATGACTGTGCTCCTTCTCCCTGGCCGCGTCCGGTTTACCCGCAGGAGCAGGACTTGGTTGCGCCGGCTCGCCCTCCTCTCCAGGCGTCGCGTCGGCGATCTTCTCGACGGAATCGGCGATGCTGCGCAGCGGCGTGCCGAAATCGGGGATGTCGATCAGCGCAAGCAACAGGCCTGCAATCCAGAAGATGTGCATGTGCGTGAAGAGCGAGATAATGCCGAGCACTGCGACAAATTCGAACTGCAGCTTTTGCGACTTATGCGCCATCCGCTCCGGCAGGCTGTGCAGCTTCCAATAGAGCGTTCCGACCCAGAGCAAGGTGCCGACGAGGAAGATGCCCATCACCACCATGAGAGGATCGACCCCGCTTCCGGGCGCGAGAAAAAAGGGCAGATGGTGCGGCGCCATCGGATGAAGCTGATCGCTCAAATGTCTCTCCCCGTCAGGACCCCGCCTCACGCGAAGCACGTGCGGCACTGTGAGCAGACGGGCGTGGGGTTTGCTTGATTTGAATCAAGGGAGTGCGCACTGCCCGACCTAGCCTTTCGCGAACGCCGAACTGCAAACAGCCAATTGAGGAGCCGCAGCCATGCCCGGCCTCGACGAACTCATACCAAATGCCGCACAGATCCGGAAGGAAGCCGCACTCAAGGAAGCCGAGAAGGCCGAGGAATATGCCCGCCTCGCCGCCGCCACCGAGGGCGAGAAGCGCGCGCTGATCGAACGGCTGACCAAGCCGTCGGGCAAGACCGAGGAGGAGAAGATCCAGCTCGCCTCGACCATCATCCAGCGCGCGGTGCGAAACGGCCAGACCCAGGTCCAGGTCTATCGGTTCCCCAACACGCTGTGCACGGACAAGGGGCGCGCCATCAACCAGCAGGAGAAGGGCTGGGAGAACACACTGACCGGAATCCCGAAGGAGATCTTCCAGCTCTGGACCGATTATTTGAAGCCTCGCGGCTATCGGATCGCCTACCAGATCATCGATTTTCCGGGCGGCGTGCCGGGTGATGTCGGCGTGACCATTTCCTGGGGCGACGACTAGTAGCCGCAAGAACCAGCGAAAGGACAGGCATGGCCAAGGATGCGCCCGCGGAGCGGATGAAGCGGAAGGACTATGAGAAGGAGCTGGGGAAGCTCCAGGTCGAGCTCTGCCATCTCCAGGACTATGTCAGGGAGAACAAGCTCCGGGTCATCATCCTGTTCGAGGGCCGGGACGCCGCCGGCAAGGGCGGCACGATCAAGGCGATCACCGAGAAGGTCTCACCGCGCGTGTTTCGCGTGGTCGCGCTGCCGGCGCCATCGGACCGCGAAAAGACGCAGCTCTTTTTCCAGCGCTACATGGAGAAGTTTCCAGCCGGCGGCGAGATCGTGATCTTCGACCGGAGCTGGTACAATCGCGCCGGCGTCGAATATGTGATGGGCTTCTGCACACCCGCCGAGCACGAGCGGTTTCTGAACCTGTGCCCCCAGATGGAAAAATACCTCATCGATGGCGGCATCATCCTGATCAAGATCTGGCTCGAGGTCGGGATGGAGGAGCAGGAACGCCGCTTCAACGCCCGCATCGACGATCCCGTGCGGCAATGGAAACTGAGCCCGATGGATATCGGGTCATATCGGCGCTGGTACGATTATTCGCGAGCACGCGATCTGATGCTCAAAGCAACGAGCACGGAGGTCGCCCCCTGGTACATCATCCGCTCCGACGACAAGCGCCGGGCGCGGCTGAACTGCATCGCGCATCTGTTGGGCGCGATCTCCTACAAGCGCATCAAGAAGGACAAGATCAAGCTGCCGAAGCGCTCCAACAAGGGACGCTACGACGACCGGGCCAGCCTGAAGGGGATGAATTTCGTCGCCGAGCGATATTGAGCAGACCAGGCCGCCCAATGGCGGCCTGATCTGTCATCCGCTCAATAATTATAGGGGTATTGCTGCGGGCAGACCCAATTGCCGTAGGTGTCCTGATAGCAGCCGTTGTTATTGTTGTAGTAGCCGTAAGCGCCATAGGCACCCGCTGCTGCGGCTGCTCCAACGGCGGCGGCACCCCAACCGTAGCCGGGGCGATATCCGGGATAACCTGCGACCGGCCGGCCTGGATAGCCGGCGATCGGACGACCTGGCCGACCTGCGATGGGGTAGCGGCCGGGACGGCCGGCGATCGGATGACTCGGACGCGGACCTCCGGCGACGCGATAACCACCGTGGACACGGCCAGCATGAACCGCGCCGCCACGAAAGCCACCATGAAAACCACCTGCGCGCATCCCACCACCATGGAAGCCACCGCCACCGCGGAAGCCCCCACCGCCGCCACCGCGGCGAGCTAAAGCCTCGTCGGGAACAAGGCTGATGGTGAGAAGAGTGAAGACCGCAAGAGCAGCAAGAAGATAACGAAGCATGGCATCTCCCTCCATTGATCAGGGTGCCGTCACTCGCTCTTCGGTGATGCCGCCGCACGACTGCGATTGGCACCCGAGGATAACGTCAGGTGTCGATCGCGTTCAAGCTTGACTTAAATCAACAAGACGGAGGCCTTTTGAGCCGTGTCCTTGCAGCGTGCAGGTGAACGGGCCACGCCCGCGTGGCCCGTTCAATGCGCTCTACTTCAGGCGGATCGTGACGCCACCGACCGCAGCCGACACTTCCGCGCCGACCCTCGGACCGCTGAGCTGCAGGATCACGCCATTGGCATTTTGCAGTTGAACGGCTCCGGCGCCTGCCGCGACGGCGCCGCCTGCCCCGCCCACCGCGTAGGAGCCTTCGATAGATTGCGGTCCTCTCAGATTGAGCGCCCGGCCGACAAACTTCGAGGTCGAGGCCCCGACCGTGAAGCCGACGCTCATGCCGGACACGGTGAAGGGGTATTTCTTGCCTCGGAACAGCAGCACGCCCTCGCCACCACCGACGCCAACGATGAAGCCGCCCTTGGTGAAGACGACGGCAACCTGGCCGGTCTCGGCACGCGACGGCGTGCTGAACCCAGCGACGGCTGCGAGCGAGGCAACCAGGACGGCACCGATGGCAAATTTCCTCATGACGTACGTTCTCCTTTTGGTTAGAGCGGCGGCTTCTTGAGCGAGGATCACCGCGAAAGCGCGCTTGGACATGCGGCACTCTCGATCCCTTGATCGTGAGTTGGATGCCGGCAGCTCCATTGATCCAAGTCAACGGGCGCCTATTCTGGTGGCGCCGACGATCACCGCGATGCCCATCGTATCGCAGCACACCGTCGTCAGGACGTTCTCTGAGCCGTATCGGGTTGCTCCCCTCCGAGAACACTGTCGAGCGATCGCAGCCATTGGCCGCTGTCCGTCTTCTCCGCCAGCCCTTCGGCGCGCAGCAGGTCGCGCAGCTGCGCATGCGCGCCGACGATGCAGAACGTGACCTGACGGGAGGCAAGCTCATCATAGAGGTCATGCAGCATGCGCGCGCCGGCGAGGTCGATATAGGGCGAGGCGGAGAGGTCGCAGGCCACCAGCCGGATACCGGGCGATCTCCTGAGCGCGACCAGCACCGTGTCCAGGATCGTCTCGGCATTGATGTAGAGCAGCGAAGCTTCGGGGCGAAACGCGATGACACCGACCAGCGGCTCGATGCCCTCATGCCTCGCGCTGTCCGAATAGCGGCCGCTCTCGGGCAAGCGGCCGAGGAACGCGACGTTCGGCCGCGAGGCGCGCGCCAGGAGCAGGAAGATCGATGCGATCGATGCCAGCAGCACGCCCTGGAGGATGCCGAGCAGCAGCACCGACACCAGCGCAATCGCCGCCGCGGTGAAGTCGATCCGGCTGACCTGCCACATCCGCAAGAGCGCGCGCACATCCACCAGCCTGTAGACTGCGGCGAAGACGATGGCCGCGAGCACGGCCTTGGGCAGGTTGGTCAACAGCCCCGTGAAGAACAAAAGGCACAGCCCGAGCGTCACCGAACAGATCACCAGCGCCAACGGCGTCCGCGCGCCGGCGTTGTCGTTGACGGCCGATTGCGACAGGCCGCCGGCGACGGGGTAGCCATGGCCGAAGGCGGCGGCGAGGTTCGCAGCCCCCAGCCCCAAGAACTCCTGCCGGACGTCGAGCGCGTAGCCGTGCTTGGCGGCGAAGCTGCGCGCCGCCGAGACGCCTTCGATGTAGGCCAGCAGCACGCATCCGGCGGCGAGCGGAAAGAGATCGTCGAATTCCAGCAGCCCAAATGTCGGTATCCCCAGCGCCGGCAATCCTTCCGGTATCTTGCCGGTGACGGGCACACCGAGCGAGGGAAAGCCGAGGAGCGTTGCCACCACAATCGCCAGCGCCACGATGGTGATCCCGACCGGCTTTCCCGGCAGGAGGCGCTCGCCAAGCAGGAGCAGCAGCAGCGCGACCGCACCAATCGTCAGCACGAGCGGGTCGATATGCCCGAGCTGCCCTGCGAGCTTGATCGCGCGATCGAAGAAATTGTGGCCGCCGCCGGCGACGCCCAGGAGGCTCGGCAACTGGCTCATGATGATGGTGAGCCCGGCACCGGCCTTGAAGCCGACCAATATGCTGTCGCTGACGAGGCGCACGAGCACGCTTAGCTTGAACAGCCAGGCGATGAGACACAGCACCGCCACCGCGAACGCAGCCAAGCTCGCGATCTCCGCATAGCGGATCGTATCTCCGCCGGCGAGCGCGCCGACGGTCCCGGCGATCATCAAGGAGATCGCCGAGGTCGGGCCGATCGCAAGCTGCCGCGATGCCCCGAGCAGGGCATAGCCGATGCCGCCGAGCATGTAGCCGTACACGCCGACCTGCGGCGGCAGGCCGGCGAGCGCGGCATAGGCGAGCGAGACCGGGATGGCGTAAGCGGCGAGCGTGATGCCAGCGACCGCATCGGAGGGCAGCCACTCGCGCCGGTAGCCAGGGAGCCAGCCGGATGGCGGAAAGAACCGCGTCCACCCGGGCTCGGACGGCGCGCTCATCGCGACTCCTTGCGAGCGACCACGCGGCCTAGCAACGCAGGGATCGGAACGCTCGTATTGGCGATACGGAGCTGTCGCAGGTTCTGCATGTACGCATAGGCGGCGCCTTGCCGCCGGCTAGGCTTGATCTGGATCAAGCAAGCTCCTCCCGCCGCAACTCAAATCGACGCACCCGGGGGAATTGCGACCATGGACACCATCAGGTGGATCATCTCCACCACACCGGAGATCTTCTTGTCGCTGTTCACGGCTTGAGGGAGATCGCGATGCGCGCGCCGCTGACGGCAATCCTCCGGTCCCTGGCAACCGCCATTCTGCTTATTGCCGCTCTCGCTGCGCCGGCGCGCGCCGATGAGAATATCCGCATTCAGGAAGAGATCTGGGCCCTGCCCTTGCCACTGCCGATGTTCGCCTATCTGGTGCGCCCGGTCGGCGACGGCCCCTTCCCGCTCGTGATCATGAACCACGGCGTCTCGATGAATCCGACCGACCGCAGCTTCTTTCCGCTGGTCGAATTCCGCGACGCCGCCAAATGGTTCGCAAAGCGCGGCTATCTCGCGGTGGCGCCGGTCGGCACGGGCTATGGCGCGGCCGCCATCGACATTCCCGAGCGCGCAATCTATGGGCCGTTCTTCTCCAAGGTCGGCAAGTGCACCAATCCCAACTTCCACGACGCAGGCCTTGCGGTCGCGCAGGTCGATCTCTGGATCATCGATTACATGACCGCAGAGAAGCGGATCATCCCGAAGGACGTGATCGTGGTCGGACAGTCAGCCGGCGGCTGGGCCTCGATCGCATTGTCGAGCGTGAACCCGCCGCAGGTGAAGGCCATCATCACCTTTGCCGCCGGCCGCGGCGGCCGGGTCGGCGGCAAGCCGAACAACAACTGCGCACCCGACAAGCTTGTCGAAGCAACCGCGGATTTCGGCCGCACCTCGCGCGTCCCGATGCTGTGGATCTACATCGAGAACGACACGTTCTTCGGTCCCGATCTGTCGAAGCGCATGCATGCGGCTTTCACCGCCGCCGGCGGCCGCGCCGAGTACCACCTGATGCCGCCGTTCGGCAACGACGGCCATTTCTTCATCGGCTCGCCGGATGCGATCCCGCTCTGGTCGCCGCTGGTGACGGGATTCCTCGACGCGCAGAAATAGAGTCAGGCTCCGGAGGCGCAACCATGCCAAGCACCCGTGATTGTCTCGCAGGCCTTCTGGTCCTCGCAATTGCCGCTGTCGTGGCATCTCCCGGCATTCCCGCGCAAAAGGCCGCACGGGCCGACAAACCGGCCGAGGTCGCAACGCGCGGCCAGCGCGAGGCCAAGGACATCACCTACGGCGACTGGCAAAAACTCTGCTTCAAGGCCGGCGGCGCGCCGACGCTGTGTCGGACGTCGATCACCGGCAAGTTTCCGACTGGCCAGACGGCCGTGCGCGTGGACCTGATCGAGCGCGAGGATGCGCCAACGGCGCGGCTGCAATTGTTCGTGCCTGTCGGCATGTACCTGCAACAGCCGGCCAAGCTGACCGTCGATCAAGGGCAGTCCCATCGGATGCCTTATACTTGGTGCGCCACCAACGCCTGCATTGCGGCGGACGTCGCTGATCCAAAGGTCATCAAGGAGATGGAATCCGGGAAAACGCTGGCCCTCGAGGTCGTCGATTCCAATCTGCTCGCCCTGACGACGTCGATCCCCCTGTCGCAGTTTGCGTCCGTCCACAAGGGCGCGCCGACGAAGACGCTGGAGCAATATGTCGATGAATGAACGACACTTGCAGCGCTACATGACGCCTGCGCGCTCGACTGACTCGATCAGCGACTGTGCTGTGAATGGCTTGACCAGGTAGGCGATACAGCCGGATGCAATTGCCGCGGCTCGGTTTGCCGTGCTGTCATTGCCGGTGACGTAGATGACCGGCGCGGTGACGCCTGCATCCGTCAGCTTTTTCCGCAAATCGAGGCCCGAGCTTCCGTCCAGATTGATATCGAGCACGATGCAGATTGCCTTCTCGAAGTTGGCGTGATCGAGCAGAGCGGCCGGGGAGTCGAACAGAGTGGTCGCGAAACCGTGCTCGCGCAGCAGCCTGTTCATGCTGGTCCGCATGGACGGATCGTCATCGACGATGAAAACGGATTCGCGCGTCGGCAAGACTGTTGGCCTTCCCGAAAGATGAGCGAAACTGCAAGCCGGTGACCGCGATGGAATACGCAATACCCGTGTCCTGCTTTCATCGACAAAATATCTGTCACAGCATTGCGCACAGCGCGCGGTGCACTGTCAACACGCTTTCATATTGTCCTTTGGGGAAGTGACATCACGGAAACTGCATCGCGATGACGAAGCAGTTAACCGCCGTTCGTATCGAGCATTCCGAGCCGCTCCGCGATCGAAACAAGCTCCGCGAGTGAATGAACCTGCATCTTTTCCATCACCTGATGGCGGTGCGCTTTCACAGTGCGCTCGGTCGTTCCGAGTTCATGCGCGATCTGCTTGTTGATTCTGCCGCGCACGATGAGATCGAACACCTGCCGTTCGCGCTGCGTCAGCGTGGCGAGGTGACCGCGGAACGATTCGAGCCTGCCGCGCTGCGCGCGCGCCGCATGCTGGCGCGCCAGCGCGCGCTCGATCGCGTCGATCAACTGCTCTGAGGAGATCGGCTTGGTCAGGAAATCCTCGGCGCCGGCCTTGATCGCCCGCACGGTGGTCGGCGTGTCGGCGTGTCCGGTCAGGAAGATGATCGGCAGGGTCGAGCCCGATTCAATCAGACGGCTCTGCAGGTCGGGACCGCTGAGTCCCGGTATCCGCACGTCGAGCAGGATGCATCCCGGCTGCTCGTCGTCAGGAGCGGCATCCAGCAGGTCCTGCGCTGACGCATAGGTCGCAACGTCATAGCCGGCGAGCTTCAGCCGGCGCTCGATCGCCGTCCGAAAGGAGTCGTCGTCGTCGACCACGTGAACGAGGCCTAGCGCGCTTCGCCTCTCGCCGGATCCACCGAGAACCATCGAATTCTCACTCTGAAAATACTTGCAAGATAATCCGACAATCAAGACGTCTGCTTAGCAATGGCCTGCATTCCGGCATAGGTAACCTTCTCATTTCGCGCAACAAACGCCCGAAGGAACGTCCGCTGTCCCTTAGGACAATGAACCTTGGGACAATGGATGAGAATACCGCCTTAGTCGTAAATCGCCTCCGGCGGGAGTGGGAAGGCGCGGCGCATTCCCAGCTGTGAGATTTTTTCGTTTGACGGACCAATCCGGCGGTGAGCTGAGGAGTTGGCTATGTTCGTACGCATCACAACGGATTCCACACCGCGCCCCAATTCGCTTCGTGATCTCGGCATGACCAGCGATTCAAATACGCTCATCAGTTTAAGCGAATTTTCCTACAAGAAAGGCAGCGAGATCTACGGCGAGAAGGAGCCCGCCGAGTATATCTACCAGGTCAGGTCCGGCGCGGTACGCAGCTACAAGCTGCTATCGGACGGCCGCAGGCAGATCGGCGCATTCCACCTCGTCGGCGACATCTTCGGACTCGAGAACGGCGGCGAGCACCGCTTCACGACGGAAGCGATCGTCGATACCACGGTGCGCCTGGTCAGACGCCAAAGCCTCGAGCTGGTGGCCGAGAGCGATGCCATGGTCGCCAGGAACCTGCTCAGCATGACCACGACCAATCTCCAGCACGCCGAGGATCACATGCTGCTGCTCGGCCGCAAGACCTCGCTGGAGCGGGTTGCGGCCTTCCTGCTCGAGATGGACAAGCGGCTGACCGCGGCCGGGGTCATAGCGCTGCCGATGTCGCGGCGCGACATCGCAGACTATCTCGGCCTGACGCTGGAGACTGTCTCCCGCGCCCTGTCACGGCTGCACGAGCTCGGCATCCTCGGCTTCGTCGGCAATACCCAGCGCCAGATCGTGCTCTTGGACCGGCGCCAGCTCGCGAGCCTCGACCTGCAGCCTTGAACAAGTGAGTCGCGGTTGGTTGCATCAGGTCGAGGATGATCTGGTGCCCGGCGGTTCGGCCAGCCTCAGGTGCTCAAGTGTCTTGCGCAGGACCTCGAACAGGATGGCAGCCGACCAGCCGAACAGCAGCACACCATTCATCGCAGTCAGCGGGCCGATGAGCCGCCATTGGCGCACCGGTACGATATCGCCGTAGCCGAGGGTGGTGTAGTTGACGAAGGCAAAATAGAGCAGATCGCTCCCGGGCTCGGCGGCGTCGATGATGGCGTACGTCGAGGCCCACACCAGGATTTCCAGCGTGTGCGCGACCTTCAACACCGCGGCAGTTGCGACCATCACGCCCATCAAGTGCAATCTGGGTCGTGCGGTTTTCTGCAGGCCGGCGCTGCGAGCGATCCAGACGGCAACGACCGTCACCAGCGCGTGGATCCCGATATTGATCAAACTGACCAGCGTACCGACAAGGAACTGAAGCAGCATAAGGGCTGGCCTGAACTTCAATCGCGCTTGGCGGAGGGTGGCCCAAGGCGCGATCGCTGTGCCCTCATGCGCCTGATTTCGCTCTTCATAGCCTCCATCTTCTCGTCTCGCTGCTCCGTCCCCGACTCCCGCAGTTCATCGCGTTGCAGCTTCTTGAGCGCCTTCTCGACCGAAAGCTTGTTCGTCTCAGCCATGACACACCCTCCTTGCATTGCTGCGATCGCGAATTGCGATAGTCCTGCGGGCAATTGCCGTAGGTGTCATGCAACCGCACGCCAGCCCTTCAGCTCTTCGGGCTGAACATGCCGCCTGCCGCCTTCATCGCCGATTCGCCCGCGGTCCTGGCCTGATCGGTCATCGCTCGCATCTGGTCCTGGAAGAACTCGGCCTGAAGCTTGAGCGCGTCCGGCACGTCCTTGGCATGAATGAGCTTCTCGCCGAGATCAAAACTGGCCGTGACATTGCGCTGCATCAGGCTGCAGAGCTCCCTGGCCTGACCCGCGATCGGCAGCGGCGAAGAGGCGAGGCCCTTCTCCAGTAGCTCGAAATAGTCCGCATTGGCCTTGCGCAGGCGGCCGAGCGCCTCGGTCAGCATCGCGCGAACATTCTCTGCGGACGGATTGATATCTGCCATTACATCTCTCCCTTCAGGGGTTGGCGGTTACGCGGGAAGTCCTCCGAACCAGGCGCCGAAATAACCGGCATGGAGTGCCGGCGGTTCCAGATTCATCGAATGCCCGATGCGGGGCACGACGACGAGGCGGCAGTCCGGCATCGCCTCGGCCATGGCGCGAAGATCGGCCGGCGGAATCCAGCCGTCCCATTCGCCCCACAGCACCATTGCAGACTCCTCCTGGCGGTGTTTCGCGTGAACGCTAGGGGGCGCACCTTCCGGACGTTTGATTTAGCTCAATGGAAGCCTCAGCTCTGCGTTGAGGATTGGCCATCACCATGTTGGCCCAACCTGATGGAGTCTTTCCTCGACTTCAAGCCATTGACGCCGCAGCTCTCGTCAATCACCGTGCCGACCATGATCCTGAACGGCGAGTTCGACTTCCTGACTCCGCGCGCGCTGCACGAGACCTTGCGGGTCGAGATCCCCGTCCAGAGGGAGGCGACATGAGCGAGTTCTTCGGACCCCTCGATTCCGAGGGCCGCGTGCCGCCGTTGCAGCAGACGCGTGTCGCCACATTCCTCATCTCCGCACACGGTGCCCTGGCGCGGCAGTCGGCATTCACCTTGCCCACAAGGCTCGAATCCGCCTGGCAGACCGAGCTGAACGCGCAGCTCTTCCGCGAGACCGAAATCGTCTCGCTGCTGATGCGCGCGACGAGCTGGGCGCCTGATCCCGGCCTGGGCTACATGGTCGCGACCTGGGAAAGCGCCTGGTTTCCGCAACCGGTCTACGAGATTTCGGACTGGCCTCTCGCGGTAGCGATCGGTCTTGCAACGCTCGCCCACGCCGTTCACGCGGGTATCCGGCCGGCAGCATTGTTGCCGGCGGAAGCAAATCCCGAGGATCCGTTCGCAATGGCGCTGCGCCGCATCGAGTTCGAAAGCAGCCGCCTGCTCCAGGCACAAATCCTGTCGCTGAAGGGTCCCGACCTCGTCCCATTTCGCGACGCCGTCGATTCCGCACTGGAGCGGCGCCACGCCGAGGTGCGCAAGCTTTGGCGCGAGACGCTCCAGAGCGTCGGTGTCGCCTTTGACGAGTGACGTCGAGCCTTGACGCAGATCAAGGGTGCGCGACTGCACCCTGCCAACCTGCATCCACCGCCATTCCTGCGTCCGCCGACCGGAGTTCCGACCATGAAGGCCGTTTCCGTCGAAGAAGCCGTTGCGATGATCCCGGCCGGCGCGAGCGTCATGGTCGGCGGCTTCATGGGCGTCGGCACGCCGGAGCGCCTGGTCGATGAAGTGGTGCGGCAGCAGAAGACCGGTCTGTCGCTGATCTGCAACGATGCCGCGATACCGGGCAAAGGCGTCGGCAAGCTATTCGATGCGGCGCTCGTGTCGCAGCTGACGGCGACGCATATCGGGCTCAATCCGAAGGCGCAGCAGCAGATGCTGGCGAACCAGATCAATGTCGATCTCGTGCCGCAGGGCACCTTCGTCGAACGTATTCGCGCTGGCGGCTGCGGGCTCGGCGGCGTGCTGACACCAACCGGTGTCGGCACCCTGGTTGCCGAAGGCAAGCGCCAGATCGAGGTCGACGGCAAGCCGTTTCTGCTCGAGATTGCGCTGCGCGCCCAGTTCGCGCTAGTGCATGCCTTTCTCGCCGACTACCTCGGCAACCTCGCTTACGCACTGACCTCCCGCAACTTCAACCCGATCATGGCGATGGCCGCCGACACCGTCATCGTCACCGCGGAGAACATCGTGCCGGTCGGCGTCATTGCGCCCGATCACGTCGTGACGCCGGCGCCACTCGTCGACTACCTCATTACGAACGGGTGAGATCATGGATCCGCAGATCATCATCGCCCGACGTGTTGCCAAGGAGCTGAAGAACGGCAATCTCGTCAATCTCGGCATTGGCATTCCAACGCTGGTCGCGAACTACGTGCCGTCCGATCTGAAGGTGTTCTTTCAATCGGAGAACGGATTGATCGGCACCGGGCCGATTCCCGAGCAAGGCATGGCTCATCCGACGCTCACCGATGCCGGCGGGCGCCCGATCAGCGCGCTTCCCGGCGCCAGCACCTTCGACAGCGCGATGTCGTTCGGCCTGATCCGTGGCGGCCATGTCGATATCACCGTGCTCGGCGGCCTCCAGGTCGACGCGCACGGCCTTCTCGCCAACTGGATGATCCCCGGCAAGATGGTCCCGGGCATGGGCGGCGCGATGGACCTCGTCACCGGCGCCAAGCGCGTCATCGTCGCCATGCAGCACGCCGCCAAGGGCAAATCGAAGATCGTCGCCAAATGCACGCTGCCCCTGACCTCGGCGCGGCCGGTGAACCTGGTCGTCACCGATATGGCCGTGATCGGCTTTCCCGATGGCAAGGCGACGCTGCTGGAAACTGCGCCCGGCATCAGCGTCGGCGAGGTCATGGCGGTGACGGAGGCCGAACTTGACGTTCCCGACACCGTGCCGGAAATGAGGATCTGACGAGGTCGTCATGCGAGTCTTCAGCGATTTCGACGAGATCAAAGCCGCCATTGGCACCGAGATCGGCGTCAGCGATTGGGTGGAAGTGTCGCAGGACCGCATCAACCAGTTTGCAGAAGCGACCTGCGATGAGCAGTGGATCCACGTCGACCAGGAGCGCGCCAGCAAGGAGATGCCGGGCGGCAAGACCATTGCCCACGGCCTGCTGTCGCTTGCACTCGCGCCTCTCTTCATCCGCTCGGTGATCGGCCTGAAAGGCCTGCGCAACACGATGAACTACGGCGCCGACCGGATCAGATATCTCGCGCCGGTGCCGGCGGGCTCGAAGCTGCGCGGCCGCGTCACGGTCGCCGAAGCCGAGGATGTGCCACCGGACGGCCTGCGCGTGAACTACCATCTCGTCATCGAGATCGAAGGCGGCAAGAGACCCGCCTGTGTCGCCGAGCTGATCGCCCTGCACTACCGCTGAACACAAAATATGGAAAACAACCCCATGCAAAGTAGCGTGGGTTGTCAGCATGCTGCCTTCAGTCAGCCAAACCGTTTGACACGTCGGGCAAAACACCGGCACGATGCCATGATCAGCCCAAAGTGTCCTGACCGGTGTCCCAGGCCGTGTGCCCATAGATGGGGTTGCCTAGCGTCTCCTTCGGCTCAAAAAGGTGGCGTTGCCGCAGGCGAGCGCTGAGAGGCGCCGAAGCCGACCGGGAACCCTGCCGTGCGAGTCTGGATTCCCGCGATGGTTGGGGTAAGGTTACGCCGCCTGCGCAGAACAATTGCAAACGACATCCGGGAGGAAGTGATGCTCGACACCACGCTTAGCGCGCGCGTCCAGGTTTTCCTCGACAAGTTTGAAGCCGCGCTTGCGGTGGGCGATCTCGACGCCGCCGTAGGAATGTTCGCTCCGGAATGCTACTGGCGCGATCTCGTTGCCTTCACCTGGAACATCAAGACCATGGAAGGCCGCGATCAGATCCGCGACATGCTCGCGCAATGCCTCGCGCATGTGAAGCCGCACAACTGGAAAATCGCCGAGGGTGAGACGCCAACCGAGGCCGGCGGCGTGACCGAATCCTGGATCACGTTCGAGACCGATGTCGCGCGCGGTTATGGGCTCATCCGCCTGCAGGATGGTCAGATCTGGACTCTCTTGACGACCATGGCCGAACTGAAGGCCCATGAGGAAAAGGCTGGCTTCAGCCGACCGCTCGGCGCCAGGCACGGCGTCAATCCGGGCGCCAAGACCTGGAAGGAACTGCGTGACGAGGAAGTCGAGCAACTCGGCTTCAAGACCCAGCCCTACGTGCTAGTCATCGGCGGCGGACAGGGCGGCATTGCGCTCGGGGCGCGGCTGCGCCAGCTCGGTGTACCGACGATCATCGCCGAGAAGAACGCACGCGCCGGCGATTCCTGGCGCAATCGCTACAAGTCGCTCTGCCTGCACGATCCCGTCTGGTACGATCACTTGCCCTACATCGATTTCCCCAAGAACTGGCCTGTCTTCTCGCCCAAGGACAAGATCGGCGATTGGCTGGAAATGTACACCAAGGTCATGGAGCTGAACTACTGGACCAACACCACGGCCAAACGCGCCAGTTGGGACGACACCAGGAAGGAATGGACCGTCATCGTCGAACGCGATGGCAAGGAGATTACTCTGCGGCCCAAGCAGCTCGTGTTCGCGACCGGCATGTCGGCCAAGCCGAACATGCCGGACATCAAGGGCATGGAAACGTTCAAGGGCGAGCAACACCATTCCTCACGCCATCCCGGCTCCAGCGGCTACAAAGGCAAGAAGGTGGTGGTGATCGGCTCGAACAATTCGGCCCATGACATCTGCGCTGCGCTGTACGAGGCCGGCATCGACGTGACGATGGTGCAGCGCTCGACGACCCACATTGTGCGCTCGGATTCGCTGATGGAAAGTATCGGCGATCTTTATTCCGAACGCGCCGTCCGCGGCGGAATGACGACGGCAAAGGCCGATCTGATCTTCGCTTCACTGCCCTACCGGATATTGAATCAGTTTCAGAAGCCGGTCTACGACAAGATCCGCCAGGATGACGCCGCTTTCTATGCCGGGCTGGAGAAGGCCGGCTTCAGGCTCGACTTCGGCGACGACGATTCCGGGCTATTCATGAAATATCTGCGCCGAGGCTCGGGCTATTACATCGACGTCGGCGCCTCGCAGCTTATCATTGACGGCAAAATCAAACTGTTCGCTGGACAGGTCGAGGAAATCACGCCCAACGGCGTCAGGCTCGACAACGGCAAGGAATTGCCAGCGGACGTGATCGTCTATGCCACCGGCTACAGCTCGATGAACGGCTTTGTCGCCGATCTCGTCAATCGGGAAATGGCCGACAAGGTCGGCAAGGTCTGGGGCCTCGGCTCGAATACGACAAAGGACCCCGGCCCATGGGAAGGTGAGCAGCGCAACATGTGGAAGCCGACGCAGCAGGAAGGCCTATGGTTCCACGGCGGCAATCTGCATCAGTCGCGACATTACTCGCAATTCCTTTCCCTGCAGTTGAAGGCACGCTACGAGAGCATCCCGACGCCGGTCTATGGCCTGCAGGCTGTCCATCACAAGGCCTGACATTGCCGAGTGCACAGCGGGGCTCGCGGATTGCGAGCCCCACGCCATTTCCGGGTCTCCGCACTCGCCAACGCAATGTCCGCCTCGTCTCGCCGAGCCGACAGCGCTGACTTGATCCGCCATGTCGGGAGGGGAGAATCCCCCGCCGCGTCACTCGATGACTTCGTCGGCCGTGGCCAGCAGCGAAGGCGGAACGGTGAGACCGAGGGCCTTGGCCGTCTTCAGATTGACGACTAGTTTGAAACGCGTGGGCTGCTCTATGGGCAGATCGCCGGGCTTTGCGCCTTTCAGGATCCTGTCGACATAGCCGACCGCCCGACGAAAATAATCTGGGAAATCCGGTCCATAGGATAGCAGCAGGCCGTAAGGTACCTCTTCAGCGTTGGCTGTAATTGTCGGCACCTTGTGCGCCATGGCTGATGCGCCCACTTGCACCCGTTCATTGTACATCGGCGCTCCAAAGACTAATGCGCCGTCAAAGCCCTCACGCGCAATCGCCGAAAACGTCGAGTCGATTTCATCTGCCCTGGTCACTTCGAATATTTGTGTCGAGCATCCCGCAGCTTTGCCCGCTCTTTCGTTAGCGATAATGGTAGGCTTTGAAGATGGCTCCCGGGGATCGAGCACGAGGGCCAGGCGGGCTAGCTTCGGAACGATTTCCTTCAAAAGCTCAAGCCGCTTGCTGGTGAGGTCAACGGTCATCAGTGAAAATCCGGTGACATTGCCACCAGGGCGAGCGAGACTCTCGACAAGCCCCTTACCGACCGGATCCGGATCGGCGACAAGTACGATCGGAATGGTGTTGGTGGCTCGTTTGGCTTCCATGGCGCCAAGTCCGGTCACCGCGACGATCACATCGACTTTGCTTTCTGCAAGTTCCTGCGCAAGCGCACGAAACCGTTCCGGTTGCTCGGCAGGAAAACGGTGGTCGATCTCGATATTCTTGCCTTCGACGTAACCAAGCTCGTGAAACGCTTTGGTCAGGACGACCAGATATTCCTCTTCTTGCTTGGCGTTGGCGGCGTGCCAGAGAATGCCGACGCGCGGGTTTGGCTTGCGTCGTTGCGCGCGCGAGGAAAGCGGCCATGCCGCAGCGGTGCCGCCGAGCAGCGTCATGAATTCGCGGCGTCTCATTCGATCGCCTCGCCGATTTTGGCTGACCCGCCGACCGCATTAGAGCACGGCCAAGCCAACGATGTAACCGGGCAAAACGCAATGTCCGTTGCGGGTCATCAACGCCAAAACTCCGAGTGAGCATAATAGGTCTGCTTTCAGGCAGAAAGCCTCTCCTTGGCGAGCCAAGCTGAGCCTGCCCGCCAAGCTGCGATTCAAACCTGATCGTGGGGACGAAGCGTGTGCTATGAGCTCACTGGCCAAGAGTAGGCTGCCATCGCTCTAATGCCGCCGAACAAGCACGCAGGTTGCCAGCAACGGCGCGTAATGCGCCGCCTCGCGCTCAATCGATGATGTGATAGCCGCCATCGATGTAAAGAACGCCGCCGGTCATCAGCTTGGCGCCGTCGAGCGCCAGGAACGCGGTGGCGTTGCCGACGTCGTCGATGCTGACGAGGCTGCGTGCCGGCGCCTTCGACTGCGCCTTGTCCATGAGCTCGTCGAACTCGGGAATGCCTGACGCCGCGCGGGTCGCCAGCGGTCCAGGCGAGATCGCGTGGACGCGGATGCCCTTCGGGCCGAGCTCCGCGGCGGCGTAACGGACGGCCGATTCGAGCGCCGCCTTCGCCACGCCCATGACGTTGTAGTTCTCCACGACCATCTGACTGCCGTAATAGGTCATGGTGAACATGGTGCCGCCATTCTTCATCAGCGGCTCGGCCAAATGGGCCATGCGCAGGAACGACCAGCACGACACGTCCATGGTCTTGAGGAAGCCGTCGCGGCCGACATCGACGACGCGGCCATGCAGTGCATCCTTGGGCGAGAACGCGATGGAGTGAAGCAGGAAGTCCAGCTGGCCCCATTCCTTCGCAATGCGCTCGAACACCGCCTCGGTCTGTCCCTCGACCATCACGTCCAGCGGCATGAAGATCGACGCCTCCAGCGCCTGCGCCAGCGGCTCGACATGCTTCCTGGCGCGGTCATTCAGATAGGTGACGGCGAGATCGGCACCAAGCGCGCGAAATGCCCGGGCGCAGCCCCAGGCGATCGACTGATCATTGGCGATGCCGACGACCAGGCCCTTCTTACCCTTGAGGGCCACCTTGCTGTCCGGAAACACAGGAATCATGACACCCTCTCAGGTCTTGGGTTGGTCGATCGGCCGTTCATCAGCAGCGACAGCGTGTGCTGCGCGATCATCAGCTCCTCGTCGGTCGGAACGACATAGACGGGGATGAGGCTGCCAGACCGGGAGATCAGCCGCGCATGGCGCGCATTCTCGGTCGCATCGAGCGCTACGCCAAGCCATCCGAGCTGCTCCGCGATGCGCGCGCGGATCGAGGCCGAGTTCTCGCCGATCCCGGCCGTGAACACGAAGGCGTCCAGGCCCTGCAGGGCCGCCGCCAGCATGCCGGCGTTGAGGCCGATCCGGTAGACGAAATAGTCAATCGCGAGCTTTGCATGCGGATCCGTGCTCGCCTCCAGCTCCCGCATGTCGTTGCTGACGCCGGAAAGCCCCTTCAATCCGCAGTCGCGGTAGAGGAAGTCCTGCACCTTCGCCGCCGACATTCCCTTTTCCGACATGAGATAGAGCACCACGCCGGGATCGATCTGACCGGGACGCGTCCCCATCGGCAAGCCGTCGAGCGCGGTGAAGCCCATGGTGCTTTCGATACTGCGCCCGTCCTTTATCGCGCACATCGAGGCGCCGCTGCCGAGATGAGCGACGATCACGCGTCGCCTGGCGATGTCGGGCGCCACGCTCGGCAAGGTTCTGGCGATATACTCGTAAGACAGGCCGTGGAAGCCGTAGCGCCGCACGCCCTCGGCATGAAGCTGATGCGGGATGGCGTAGTGATCGGCGACGGCATCATGCGTGCGGTGGAACGCGGTGTCGAAGCACGCCACCTGAGGGAGCGTCGGGAAGTTCGCCAGCAGCGAGCGGATCGGCGCGAGGTTGTGCGGCTGATGCAGCGGCGCTAGCGGGACGAAGCGTTCGAGACGGGACACCACGCCGTGGTCGATCAGGACCGGCCGGGCATGGTCCGGACCGCCATGCACGACGCGGTGGCCGACCGCGATCGGGATGACCCGAAGTTCGTCCCGCAACCAGTCGCCGGCAACCGCCATCGCGGCCGGAACGTCCGGCACGGCTTCGATCGGATAGGCGCGATCGGCCAGCGGATCGCCCGTCGCGTCGCTCGCCCGCAGGCGCGGCCGGCTGCCGATACCGTCCATCTGTCCCTTGATCTGCCGGCGAAGCGCCCCATCGCCTTCAACCGAATAGACCTGGAACTTGACGCTGGAGGAGCCAGCATTGATGACCAGGATCGTGTCCATGGCAGTCACGCGGCAACTGTCGGCGCCTTCTGGCGCCGGGCGCGGGCATAGAGCGCAGCAACCGCGCAGGAAGCCATGCGCGCGCGCGGCGAATCCGCGCGCGACGTCAGGACGACCGGCACCCTTGCACCGAGCACGATGCCGGCGCCGTCCGCCTTGGCGAAATAGGCGAGGTTCTTGGCCAGCATGTTGCCGGACTCGAGGTCCGGAACGACCAGGATCTGCGCGCGGCCGGCGACCTCGGAGGTGATGCCCTTGATCCGCGCCGCTTCCGGGTCGATGGCGTTGTCGAACGCCAGGGGCCCATCGAGCATACCGCCGGTGATCTGGCCGCGATCGGCCATCTTGCACAAGGCAGCGGCTTCGATCGTGGATGGAATTTTCGTGGTCACGGTCTCGACCGCTGACAGAATCGCGACGCGGGGCGCCTTGCCGAAGCCGGCCAGGTTGTAGAGATCGATCGCGTTCTGGATGATGTCGCGCTTGGCGTCGAGATCCGGGAAGATGTTGATGGCGGCGTCGGTCACGAAGATGGTCTCGGCATAGGCCGGCACGTCCATGACAAAGACGTGGCTGATGCGCCGGTCGGTGCGCAGACCGCCGACCTTCGCAGTCACGGCGCGCATCAACTCGTCGGTGTGCAAACTGCCCTTCATCAGCAGCTCGCCCCTGGCGGCATGAATGAGCTCGACGCCTTTGGCGGCGGAATCGTCGCTATGCGCGGCGTCGACGATGTCGAAGCCCGCTACGTCGATATCGAATTTGGCGGCGACGTCTCTGATCTTCCTCTCGGGTCCGACCAGCACCGGCCGGATGATCCCCGCGCTCGCGCTATCGACGGCGCCGCGCAGCGAGGTCTCGTCGCAGGGATGCACGACGATGGTCGGAATCGGGGGGGCAGCCCTCGCTGCCGCGATCAGACGGTCGTACTTGCTGCCTGGCTGCGCTTGCGTCGTGTCGGCCGACATGATGTGACTCCCGATCCTGCCAATCCGCGTTACGACGCCCTTGCCTTGGTGTCGAAAGGGGCGACGTTCGACGTCAACTCCCCTTCCCCGTCCAGACCGAACAGCTCGGCCATGCGCTTCAGACGCCTGGCGCGCTCGCCGGTGATGTCTGCGCTCGCCGAAAGCACCTCCCGCATCGCCGCGAAGGCCGCGCGCCTCTGGTTCATGTCGTCGGGCAGCAGTTTGGGAATGGCAGCGAGCGCGCCCTCCTTATCCAGCAGCAGCATGAAGAACTGCTCGCGCACCAGCATCTTGAATTCGGACAGCGTCAGCCGGGCACCGGAATAGTCGCGCCGAACCTGACGGAGCGCCTCGATGCTTCGCTCGTCGACCATGCCGCGGGCGGAGCCGACATAGAGCAGCGCCCGGAGCGCCGCTTCGCGAAGCCCGCCCTCGCCGATGCGGGACTTCAGCTCGGCAATCCGCCTCGCGAGCATGGCGCGGTGCTCCGCCGACATCTCGCGGACGTGCGACGGCACCGAGTTCGGGTCGATCCCGACGGCGGCCTGGAGCGCCGGCGAGCCGTAGACGTTGAGGAAGATGGTCTCGCTCAGCGCTTCCTGCGCATCGCGCCAGCTATCAAGCGCGTGGACGATCTGCTTGGATATCTGCTCCTGGAACGCCAGGAACGGATTGTCCTTCGAGACGGGCCTGCGGTTGTCCTCGACGGCATCAGCGGCAGACTTGACGGTGGCCATCCAGGGATTCTGGCTGCTGAAGGCCTCATATTGCAGCCGCAGCGGGTGCATGTGGCGCGCCAATTCGGCCATCTGCGGCGTCACCATGCCCTTGACCCAGGGCTGCATGAACTTCCGGTAGGCGGCGAGATTGAGCTCGGAGATGCGCTTGGCGGCGGCAAAGCGCCGCTCATCCTCGGGCGAGTTGCCACCCATTGCGCGGATATCATCCAGCGTCCGGGCCTCGCAGCGCATCACCCACTGGCCGGCCGCGAGATCTGCATTGAGCGTCTCCGCGCCGCGAGCTTCGAACATCGCTTCATAGAGCCCCGGCGGCAGCACGTCGATCAGGTCGATATTGCCTGAGAATTCCGCATGCTCCTTCTTTGCCACTCCGCCGGAGACGAAGATGCCGAGATGGCCGACGCTTTCGTGAACGGTGTAGACGATGGTCTGGCCATAGGCCCTGATCTCGTCGACGTCGGCGTAGCAGTCGAGGATCCAATGCAATGCCTGCTGCGGCGGGGTGATGTTGTCGCCCTTGGAACAGAACACCACGATCGGTGAGCGGATGTTGCGCAGGTCAACCTTCTGCCCGTCGGACATCTCGATCTTGCCGGCGGCGAGGTTGTTGCCGACGAAGAGCTCGTCGACGATGAACTGGATCTCCTCGGCGTTGAGATTGACGTGCCCGCCCCACCAGCGCTCGAAGTCGAGGTAGCGCTCTGCCTCGGTGTCGACCTTGGAATAGACGTTGTATTGCTTGCTCCAGAGCGTGTTGGACGGGTTCTGGTTTTCAAAATTCTGCACCAGCCAGGCGCCGTCGAACTTGCCGGCGCCGAGGTCGCTCGCGAGGGCCGTGAGCCAGCTTCCGCCCAGAAGCCCGCCCGAATAGCGCATCGGATATTTGCCGTGCACGCCTGCCCAATATGCGAGCGGCGCACCGGCGACGATCAGGGGGCCGAACAGTTCTGGCCGCAGTGACGCCAGGATCATGATGGCCCAGCCGGCCTGGCAATTGCCGATCACGCAGGGCTTGCCGTCGGCATCGGGGTGGCGGCTGACGACCGTCTCGATGAACTTGGCTTCCGCGCGCGCGACGCGCTCGATGGTCTGGCCTGGCATGGGCTCGGGCAGGAAGCCGATGAAATAGCAGGGATGGCCCGCCTGCATCGCGACGCCGATCTCGCTGTCCGCCTTGAAGCCGCCGATGCCCGGTCCGTGACCGGCGCGCGGATCGACCACGACGAATGGCCGCCGGCTCATGTCGATCTCGACGCCCTTGGGTGGAACGATGCGTACCAGCGCGTAATTGACCGGCTCGTCCAGCTTGCGGCCGTCCATGATCAATTCGGCGGCATATTGCAGCACATGCGGCGCAGTCTGCGCGACGTGCTCGCGGTACTGGTCGCCGCGCTGGCGCATGATGTCCAGGAACAGGACGCTGCGCTGTCCCGCATCGACCATGTATTCCACGGCGGAGGAGACCAGACCCGACATTGGGCCGCCCGGCAGTTTCATATTTTCCATCGACATGTCCGACCTCGCCGTCGCCCGCACGCCTATTCAAGGAGCCCGGCGGTCGCCGACGTTGACATAGGTCAACGGTCGGCGACGACGTTCGAGGCCGGCGCGGCGTGATCGATGCGGATCCAGGCTGCCGCCAGTTCCCAGGCGACCGACAGGATGATTGGCCCAATGAAAAGACCGATGATCCCATGTGCAAGTGTTCCGCCGATCACCCCGATCAGGATGACCAGCGTCGGCGTGGTCAGTCCGCGGCCCATGACGAGCGGTTTCAGGATGTTGTCGAGGAGACCGACGAAGACTAGGAACACGGTCAGTAGCAACGCCGTACCGACGTCCTTGTCCATCCAGATCCAGATCACCACGGGAAGAATGACGATGGTGGCTCCGATCTGGACGATCGACAGCAACAGCACGATGATGGCGAGCAGGCCCGCGCTCGGGATGCCTGCGAGCTTGAAGCCGATCCCGGCCAAAAGCGCCTGCACGATGGCGACGCCGATTATGCCCTGTGACACCGCACGGATGGTCGCGCCCGCAAGCTCCAGAAAATGCTCGCTCTGCTCCGGCACGATACGGATCAGGAAGCCGCGGATCGCGTCGACCAGCTGCGGCCCGTACGGGAACAGGAAACCGGCAACGAGCACCGACAGCAGGAACTGGAGCGTGCCGATGCCGGCATCGCCGGCGAACGACAGCATCATCCCGGCGAGCGGCTTCAGGTACGGCGCCACCTCGCGCAGTGCCGCGCGGATGTTGGTGTAGGCCTGATTCCAGAAATCGTAGAGCCATGGTCCGATCAGCGGCCAGCCCTTGATCTGCTCGGGCGCGGTCCGGAGCCTGAGATCGCCGGCTCCGATCTGGCTCGCAAGATCCTTGATGCCTTCGACGGCGCTGAGGCCGAGCCAGGTCGCAGGACCAATGACGATGCCGAGCGTGACCAGGGTGAGAATGGCCGCAGCGATCCGGGGACGGCCGCCGAGGCATTTGGCGAGCCAGCTGAACACCGGATAGAAGGCCACCGCAAGGATCGCGCTCCAGGTCAGGATCGGTACGAAGGGCTTGATGATCAGGAAGGCCCAAAGGACCAGCAGCGCCAGCAATCCAAGCCGGATCACGAGCTGAATGATCTCGTCCGTGGACAGGAGCTGGCGCAGTGTCTTCAAGGCTTGGTGCCTGTCTCTCGAGGTGTGGCCACACTCGCCAAGCGTAGCCGCTCATCTGGCGCGGAAGGCTTGATCCAGATCAAGCAGGGCATTGCGGCCTAAAGGCCTGATCGGCCAATGCGGGCACAGATCATGGTGTTTCGCCCACGAAGGATCGCAGCGAGGCCACCGTATGCAGGACTTGGCGAGCTACACGCGACAGGAGCAGTTGCGCGACGGGAGGTCGGTCGAGATCCGGGCACTCCATCCCGAAGACGAGGGCGACATGCTGACCGCACTCGACCACACCAGCGCGCAATCGCTCCAGCGCCGCTTCTTCGTGCAAAAGCGCCATTTCTCCGAGAACGAACGCGCCTTTTTCATGAAGGTCGACTTCGAGAACCACGTGGCACTGGTCGCCTGCGTGGAGGATGCAGGCCGGAGCCTCATCGTCGGCGGCGGCCGCTATATCGTCTCCGCGCCCGGCGAGGCCGAAATGGCTTTCGTCGTGATCGATGCCTGGCAGGGGCGCGGCATCGGCGCGATGCTCGCGCGTCATCTCATCGCCCTCGCGCGCGAGGCCGGGCTGACGGAATTGACGGCGGAAGTGCTGTCGGAGAATGCCGCGATGCGCCGCGTGTTCGCCAAGCTCGGCTTCAAGCCCGCGGCGAAGCTGGACCCGCACACGATTCAGCTGGTGTTGGCGCTCTCCTGATTGCTCTCATTCGTCCAGGACATCGAAAAGGCTCTCGACTTTTGCAAGCGGTCCATCGGATCCATTGTCGGCGTAAACGACCCGATCGCCGTCACGATGCAGCGGTCGCGCCTTTGACTTCGCCTTGGACTTTCGCAGCCGTCCCGGAAGGAATGTCGCAGCGACCGCTTCCGATCCGACATCCAGCCTTATGATCCCTCTTCGCCTGCAATCGATCCTGAGCTTTGCCGCCGCGAAGAAATCGAGCGCCGCCGGCGGCAACTGTCCGAAGCGACGGAGGGTCTCCTCCTCGAGGTCGTCCAGCTCATCCTCGCTTCGGCACCGCGAGGCGCGGGCGTAGATTTCCAGCCGGACCGCCTCCGATTGCACGTAGTCTGCCGGCAACATGTCGGCGATCGGGAGATTGAGATCGGGTACCCACAGGTCGGCCGTCCTGTCGTCGACCTTCTCCGAGGCCAATTTCAGGAGATGGCTGTAGAGCACGGGTCCGAACACCTGCACATGGCCGGACTGCCGCTCCGAGAGCAGATCTCCCGCGCCTCTGAGGTCCAGGTCCCGTGCGCTGATCGCAAAACCCGCACCAGGCCTGCTGAACTCCTCCAGAACCGCGAGCCGCTTCTCGGATCGCGCCGCATCCGACTCGGTCAGCAAATACGCAAACGCGCGTATGCCGCCGCGCCCCACCCTTCCCCTCAGTTGATGGAGTTGCGCAAGGCCGAACCTTTCGGGCCAGCACACCACGATCGTATTTGCGCGCGGGATATCCAGACCGCTCTCCACGATATTGGTCGCGAGCAGAACGTCCGCCTCGCCTTCGACGAAGCTCATCATCCGATCGTCCATTTCGTCCGCGCTCAACCTGCCATGGAGACAGACAATGCGCAGATCCGGGGCCAGCGACTGCACGCGCGCCAGCATCGGATCGAGATCCTGAATCCGCGGGCAGATCAGGAAACTTTGCCCGTGGCGTCTTTGTTCGCGCAGCAACGCCGCGGCGATGGCAGCATCGGAGAGCGGCGCAATTCTCGTGGCGACCGGAAGCCGGTGAGCGGGCGGAGAGGCAATGACGCTGAGATCCCTGAAGCCCGCAAGACCCGCCGCGAGAGTCCGCGGTATCGGCGTGGCACTCATCCAAAGGGTATGGACACCCTTGGCGAGCCCGGAAAGCTTTGCCTTCTCAGCCGCGCCAAAATGCTGCTCCTCGTCGATGATGACCAGGCCGAGATCGCGGAACTTCACGTCCTTCGAGGCAAGAGCCTGGGTCCCGACCACGACCTTCAATCTTCCGCTCTTCAGCCCCTCCTTTGCCACCCTGACTTCCGCGCTCGATGTGGCCCGTGACAAGCTCCCCACTTCGATATCGATGGAAGCAAACCGCTTGCGGAACGTCGCCACATGCTGCCGTGCCAGAACCGTCGTCGGCACCGCGATCGCGACCTGCTTTCCCGACAGCACGACGGCAGCCGCCGCCCGCAAAGCCACCTCGGTCTTGCCGAATCCGACGTCGCCGCAAATGACCCGATCCATCGGATGACCGGACGCAAGATCATCCAGGACATCGCGGATGGCTTTCGCCTGATCGACCGTCGTGAAGAACGGAAAGCGTGCGACGAACCTCTCATAAAGATGGCCCGGCGGGATGAGTTTCGGAGCCCGCCGGCGGCGACGCTGGCCGATATGTTTGGAGAGCTGCCTGCCCGCAATCTGAATTTCGTGCCCCGCCTCTGTACGGCGCGCAAACCATGTACTGCCGTCCGCCTTGTCCAGCGTCAGATCGCCGCGCTCCGATGCGTATGGCCAGATCAATGCCAGGTCCGCGGGCGGAACCAGGACGGCATTGTCGCCCGCAAACAGGAGCCTGACCATTTCTCGCGATGATCCGCCTCCAGTCGCCACGGTCTGCAATCCATCGAGCAAGGCCAGTCCCCGCTGCAGATGAACGACCACTGTCCCCTGCTCCGGTACATCTGCGTGGTCGAAAGCCGCGCTCCAGGTTCTCGCCAAAGGCTGCGCGTGATGCGCCTTGCTGCCGAGCGCGTCCGAAGCCGTAACGACGACAAGAGGTTTACCGTCAGGCACGACAAAGCCGGAGTCGAAGCCGGCGAGAAGCGCCGCTTCTCGATTGCGTCCGGCCGTCGCCTCACGCCAACCCGCAAAGCGCTCCGCCTTGACCCCGCTCATTCGCTCGATCGCGCGCAGGTCATCCTCATGCGCCGCGACAAATACCAGCCGCGAGCCGACGCTTTGCACCTCGTCGACGAATGCGCGGAGCGCCTTTCTCGGCGATGCGGCTTTGGAAAAGTCCGGAACGGTACGGAACGGAGCCTGTCGAGGCAGAACGTCCATGCGCTTGGTCGCATCCTTCCATTCGCGCCGTCCAAGATAGGCGCGCTCCCTGTCCGCGCGACCAGCCGCCTCCTCGATCGTGCTCAGCCAATTGTCGGCGTGATCCGGAACGCCGGCATCCGCAATCCACTTGGCTGGGCCGCAATAGCCGAACAGGGTCGAACGTTTTCCGCGCCCATTTCCGAGCGTGATCCGCTCCGACATCGGGTCGACCAGCAGCTCCTTGGTCTCGAAAACGATGTGATGCTCGACCGGGTCGAATGCCACAATCCGACGTATCATCCGGCCGGAATGCTCTACTCTGAATGGACCGAGGGCTCCGGCGGGAAATATCTCGAATGTCTGGCCGTGAAACAGCACGTCGCCGGCATAGCGGACATCGTCATCGAGCTCGTATCCGAGCGCTTCGAGCCGCGCCCGGAGATCCTTCTCGGAAAACTCGGCGCCCACCCTCAGACGGAGATTCAGCCGAGACCAACTCGCCGGCGCCGGCAGACGCTCCATCACGGCCTCTGCCGTGGCTACGAGCAGGATGGGTTCCTCGGGCTTCGCAAGCCGCCTCAAGACCGAGCTTCGTCGACCCGCGATTTCGTGCGACGGCTCCATTTGATCGAACGGCAGCGTGTCCAGTCTCGGAAGAACCAGGACACCGCACGAGGCGTCGAGGGCATGAATGATGGCCCCAAGCCGCTCCGCCTTGCTTTCGTTTTCAGCCAAGAACACGACGCCTTTGCGCCCCGACTTCTCCCACTGACCAAGCAGATGGAGGCTCAGCATCCCGAGGGGAGATGACGAGGAGATCGCAGTCCGAGGTGATGACTTCTTTCGCGTCGTTGCCGTTCTGGCAACGCGCGCTTTACTGGAACGGCCCAATGGGAACCCATCGCTGATTCGCGACCAGCGAAAGCTGGAGGCAGTGTTTACCTTGCAAAGGCGGGCTCTGCTGCGGGAGCTACGCCTAGGGCTGCCTACATATGCGAATTCGGGGGCGGACGCACGCTTCCAAATGCCCGTTGTGCAAAGTCCCCGGTTCAACGCGCAGACGGGATCAGGGCACGCAGGATGTCCGGCTTCCAGGTTTGACTGGCACTATCGAAGGCAGCGAAATCATGGTCGAACTGCCAGTAGGCCCATGCCCAGCCAAACCGATCGGCGGTTCTCGCCACGAACGACAGGTATCTCTGGCGGCTGTCGGATGGAGCACGCTCGTACACCCCGAACTCGCCGAGATAGATCGGGCGTTTCTCTCTCTCGGCCCAAAGACTCATCTTCCCGAAATCAGCGACGACCTTCGCTTCATCGTCCGGGGCGCCCCAGTCCAGGGGCCCGATCCCCGAAAACGTTCGAGACCATGGCGCGCCCTGATGCGTGAAGCGTATCGGCGCGTAGTAATGAAACGTGACGATGAGGTTTCTGTCGCCGTCCGGCAGAGCCAAGTCGTCGACGGGCATATCATCGGTATTGAGAACTGCGGCAATGACCTTCCGCTCGGGATTGGTGAGGCGGATGATGCCAAGACATTCGTTGAGGAGGGAATTCCAGCTGGCGGACGTCATCTGCCCGCCAGGCTCATTCAAGACCTCAAAGACAAGCGAGGGATATTTCCCGGCATAGCGCGCGGCGACCTGCCTCCAGAATGCCTTGAGCTTCTCAGCGCATCCGGAAACGTCGCGCTGACAAAAATGGGTATCGTGCTCGTCAACGATGGGGATGAGGTGCCTGGCGAGAACTTCCTCGATGACGGCATCAAGCCGCTTCAAGACGGTCTCATCCAGAACGTTGCCGGAATCCATGTACTTGAAGCCGAAGAAATTGATCCTGACGTGCGAGAATCCGGCTATGCGGATTTCCGTCAGGTTGTCCAGGCGAAACGGCGCGTTCTCGCCGCCTTCCCAGAGTCCGTCGTAGCCGAGGATATTGATGCCGCGCCCCAACCCCGCGGCGTCCCGGGAAGCACCCTGCTCGACCCCATGGGCCCCGGAGACAAGTGCTGCGAGGAAAATTGCCGTCGCTGCGAGAGTGAGGCTTCTCGACCAACGAGCGCGGATGACGGTCATCTTGCTTCCAATCATGATGGCGGCAGATTTGCCTGCGACACCGGCCTGCACGTCGCGAAGAAAAACGCCACCAGGAGCAACGACGTGAACATCGTCGAACGAAGAAACATCGTCTCGGTGAAATTGGTCTGAAAGCTGAGGACGACAAATCCGATGATGAGCGCGCAATGAGATCGATTGATCGACCTCGTGGCAATCAGATGGAGAACCTTGTTCGAGAACAGAAAGACGCTGGCGACGAAAAGCAAGTACCCCAGAAATCCCGTCTCCATCAGGATGGCGATGTAGCCGCTGTGATAGTTGTCGAGCACCCAGCCGTGGCTCTGTTCGAAATAATCATAGATCGATGGAACCGTCCAAAAACCGTTGATTCCAAAGCCCAGCAGCGGCGCATCGTCAAAATGGCTGATCGCGTACTGCCAGATGAAGGTCCTCTCGGTAAAATCGATCGTCGAGTCGCCGAGATGGATGGAATCATATCCCGTCGTATAAAAATACAGGATCAGGAAGCCGGCCAGAATGCACATGATGGACGGCAACACCGCATAGATCCGCATGCAGTTGATCGACCACAGCGACGTGGCAAGAAGTGCACCGGCAGCCAAGGCAACAGCACCGGCGCCTCGCGATTCCGACCCGATGACGCAGGTCGAGGCGAGCAAGAATGTAACGAGGAAGGCTGCCCACCCCTGGCCCGTCATCTTTCGATAACAGGCAAAGAACATCAGATACGCGCTGATAAAGCCGAGCGTCTGCTTCGATTCGTAGACGCCTTGCCACTGGCCACCATGCATCCAGCTGTGGTCCAACCCGATATCGGGTACGAAGATCGCACAAAACGCCGATGCGGCAACCAGTATGGAAAACCCCAGGGCTGTCGACTTCACGATCTCGTCCACGTCGATACGCGTGATGAGACAGAACGCACCGAAGGTCGTCATCGCAAGCGCCACGCCCTTCATGATCGCGGCGGCGTTCAAGGTGGTCCAGAGCACGGAGAGGGCGGCGAGACCATAGAATGCGACCAACGCGATCAGGTCGGGGTTGGACTCCAACCGCAGGCGCGGGCGCACGAAGGCGCTTGCATAGATGACGACGCCCCACATCAAGAGCGCAATGGCCTGTTGCAGATAGGTCAGCTCCGCCGGCAGGATCGCGGCATTGAAGGTGCCCATCGATGCAACGACATTGATAGTGATCGACCAGCTGATTGCGAACCTGGCAATCCTCTCCACGCCAACGCTGCGCGTCTTCCAGATCGCGCTCTCGAGTGCCCCGGAATCCACCTGTGTCTGTAGGCTGGCCATGAAATGACCTTCCTGAAGCGCGGTTAATTATTTGCTATCGCGGGTTGGACAAGCTACGTGGCCCCCTCTCGCGACCGCGGGAATTAAGAGTTCGTTAACGTTACGAAATGCCGCGCAATCCCGAACGAAGCGACTGCCAGAGCAGCCCGTAACCGGGTCCGGCCCCGCATGGAAGATATCGCGAGGCTCGGCATCGCTGTGAGACGATGGGCACACCGGCTCAACGCGTTAATGAAAACCGCACCCCGTCGGTGTCTGGACCGGCCGCACCCTGCTATATAAGCACTCGCGGCTTTTCCAAATTGTTTGGTTTCCTTGGTCACGTATGAACAGCAATAGCGACACGTTCGATGTCACCATCGATCACGCGTTCAACTTCCTGTCTCCGGAATACGCGGAGCTGTTTGACAGCTCGGCCGCGACCGCATTCCAGCATCCGTTCTGGCTGGATAGCCTTTATACCAAGCTCGCGGCCCATGCGGGGGCAAAACGGATGGTCGTCGTGGTCCGCCACCGCGCGAGCGGCGCGCTTGCGATGGTGCTGCCCTTGCTCCGGGTTCGGCGCGGCCCGATACGGACCGTCGAATTCGCCGACCTTCGCGTATCCGACTATTTGGCGCCGGTCTGCAGCCCGGACGTATTTTCCCAACTGATCGAGGACGAGACTGCGTGCCGAGAGATCCGGCGCCTCATCCGCCCGTTCGATCTGCTTCGCATGACGAAGCTGCCCGACGGACGGCTTCCGATCGAGAACCTCCTTGCAGCGCCGCGCCGCGTATCGATGGACACGAATGCCTACGCGACCGTTCTCGTCGCTCCATTCGAGCAATGGCGGGCCAGTGCGCTGGATCGCTCCTATCAAAAGGAGCTCGCCAAGAAATATCGCCAACTCCAGAAGAAGGGCGCGTTGAGCTTCTCATGCTGCGACGACAGCGCCTCCGTCCTCGCTGCGCTGGACGTGATGAGGAAATTCCGCGGCCCGCGGTTTCAGGCGCAGGGCGACGGAGACCTGCTTCAGCGTCCCGAGTACTACGGTTTCTATTCCGACGTAGCGCTACGCGGTCTCGGCTCGCTTGTCCGGCTCTATGCCATGAAGATGGACGGCAATCTGATCGCTGCCGTGCTGGGGCTGTGTCATCGCGGCAGTTTCCTCGTCATCATGAGCGCCTTCGACATTGCCGGATACAAGAGCCAGTCCCTTGGCGCGCTGATGTTCGAGCAGGTCGCGCGGGACTGCATCGAGCGCGGGGATCAGATGCTCGATTTCACGATTGGCGACGAGCCGTACAAGAAATTGTTCGGCGGGCAGCCTTCGCCGATGTGGACGGTCGTGCAGGCCGGCAGCACCGCAGGTGCCGTGACCCTGTTCGCGCTGAGGCAGGCCCCGTGGCTCAAACTGGCGGCAAAGCGAATGTCGGAGTTCAGGCTCTTCCCGGCCCGCACCTCAACTCCCGCGCGCTGACCGATGGGCAGGCGCCAACCCGGTTCAGCGCTCAGGCGCGCAGCGCGCTGCGGAAGCCCGCGAGCCAGCCGGGCCGCATTTGATCGACGCGGTGGGAGATATTACGCCGCAGGAAGTGCAGCCGTCGCCGCACATCCCAGCTGATATCGTTGCGGGAGGTCAGCGCCTGGCGGAAGTGCGCCATCTTCAGTGACTGCAGGTCTGCCGCGACCTTGTCGGAATCGGAATAGAACTGCGATATTTTATCCGTGCCCATGCCCGCGGTCTTGAGCCATTGCGGCACATACTCGGTGCAAAGACGCTCGACATCCACCAGCAGACGGGCAACGCCGGTTCCGGCCGCAGGACAGTTGGTCTGGAAGGCATCGCCGATGAGCACGACGCCGGGCTGCAGGTGTCCCTCGACGACGGACAAATCCATCACCCAATTCTGGACCCGGTCCATGACATGGAAATCACCGAGATAGGGCTGCAATCCCGGCAGCAGGCGCAGAAGGGTTGCTTCCGTGTCGCGACGCAGGTCGCGCATGACCGGATCGGTCGGGTCGCGAAACATGAAGAGATTTGCCCGCATACCCGCAGGCACGGGAAACAGGCTGAGATAATCGACGCCGTCGGAGGTCCGCTCGCCGTAACAGGTCAGGGCCTTGAAATCGAACGGCCCACCATTTCGGCGGGCGATCGTGAAGCCGAACGAGACCGAGTGGCGCTCGGCCAATACGCGCCGCCTGATTCCCAGCTTGTATCCGAGAACGCCCGCCATGCCCGTCGCAAGGACGACAAGGCGCGCGCTCACGCGCTGTCCGGAGGCGAGCTCGAGATGTTGGACGTCATCGCTGCAGCTTACCGCCGTAACCTCGTCGACAACCAGACTGGATGGATCGGGGATCTGACCGCGCGCCATGGCAACGAGGTTGGCATAGGGAAGTCCGTAAGCCTGGCCGACGCTGACATCGACCACCTTGCCTTCCCTGATATTGAGCACACGGTCATATAAACAACCGGCATTCTCGAGACCGCGGATGAAGCCCAGCCTGCGGATCATATCGAGCTGCTGGCCGCCGATCTTTTCGACCCGGAACTCCTCCGGATAGACCGCGCGCTTGTCGACCAGGGCGACGCGATGCCCGGCCCGTGCAAGGACAGCCGCCGCGAGCGATCCCGCAAGGCCGCCGCCGACGATAGCGATATCAGCCACGATCGGCTCGGTCACGCTCTTGCTCGTCGTCATGGTCCAGGCTCCCACGGTTAGCGGTGGTTGCACGTGCAATTCTCTCGCCTGATGTCCCATCGCAGGACCAAACGCGATCATTTCCGGATATCGAGGTTAATGAATTGCGGACCTGCCAGGCCTGACAATGTCCCGGCACGCAGCTTGCTGAGGATGAGCTGAAACGCGGTCTCCGTGGCGGAGCAGCCGTTGTTTCCTATCGTGTCAGGTGGTCCGAATTCAATGTTGGCGAGGCATTTCGCGCTCAAACGGCGGCAGGTCAGCCGATATCGGTTCTCATGGAGCGTCTGCGCGGCGCTACATTGCCATTCGGTAATCGCCGGCCATTGCTCGATCTGGCACAGCTGGGACTGATGGTGTTTCACAGTGAAGCAATTGGCGTAGCGCTGAGGTCCGTCACGGCGGACAAGCTCCTGGCGGTCGCAATTAACACTCGCGGTTTGTTGGCATGCTAGGCTGTCCCTGCTATCGCAACGCGCATCGTCGCGGGAGAATTTCCCTGTAACTTCCATGATCGAATCCATTGTCCAGTTCATGCGACGCGATGTGACGCGCGGTGTTGCCGGTACCATCCTCCTGAAGGTCGGCAGCGGTGCGCTTGCGTTTGCATTGTTCTCACTGGCGGCTCGAGCCATGTCGCCGGACGGATTTGGCATCTTTGCAACCTGGCTTTCGATTGCCCAGATCGCATCGGTCGTTGGACTGGTCGGCCAGGAGTCGCTTCTGGTGCGATTCCTGAACGAATATCAGGTGAGAGATCAACACGACCTCACGAAAGGCGTGCTCCTATCAAGCCTGAAGATTTCTGCCGTCGCGATGCTGATCGCAATTGCCGCAATCGCGATGGTGGCGAGCTTGAGAGGCAATTGGTGGCTGCTGATGCTCGCGGTGTCAGCCTACACTGCCGTGAATGCCGCCCTGATGCTCGGCAGTCAGATTGCACGCTCGCTGGTCAGCATTCTCATGGGCGAAGGCAATAGGGAGTTCTTTTGGCGGGTCATCGTGGTGCTGTTTCTGCTCGCCGTGCTCTTCGGTCATCGACAACTCGATCCAACCGAATTGATCGCCGTGATGACAATTGCCATGTCGGTGGGCCTGATCGCGCAAATCATCGCGATCGTGCGGGCTCTGCCGCATTTGCGCGGCGTGTCCGCGCGCTCCGAGACATCCCGCTGGAGATCGAGCGCGCTTCATTTCTGGGTCGCGTCCATCCTTGAAGCCGCAAACCAGTACTTCGACGTCATTCTGGTCTACTGGATGCTGGATCCGACGACTGCCGGAATCTATTTTGCCGCGTCGCGTCTGGCCAACATCTTCGCCATGCTGTCGGCCGCACTGTATAGTTTCGGGGCGCGCCGGCTTCCCTCGCTGTACTTCAGCAAGAATCATGAGGAATTCGAGCGAACGCTGCAGCTCATGGCGGAGGTGACTGCGCTTTGCGTGGTGAGCGGGCTCGTCATCATCTGGCTTGGCGCCCCCTATCTTCTCAACCTGTTCGGGCCGCATTTCGCCGCGCAGCACTGGGTGCTGATCGTGCTCGCGATCGGAACGGCGTTTCAAGCGGCGGGCGGTCCGGCTGCTGCGATATTGCAGCTGACCGGCCATGAGCGTCAGTATGTCCCCGTGGTTGCCGCGAACGTGGCGATGCGGCTGGTCGGATTTCTCGTCCTCATCCCCTGGCTCGGCGTGCTTGGCGCAGCGATTTCGGCCACCGTGTCGCTGGCGCTTGCGACCATCGCCCTCAACATCCTCTGTCGACGGCGAACCGGAGTTGATCCTTCAATTCTCGTGCTTTCGCGCTTCTCGAGATCGAAACGCGGCTCTTATACGGTCCGTGTGGCTGACACGAGCGACTAGGCCTCTACTCAATCGGCGGCATGATTGCCCGGCCCGGCAACACGTTGTTGAATGACGATCAACCAACCAGGCCCAATGCTGCGCCCTGGCGTTGAGGAGCCGGCGAACCGTTCGGCACACGATTGACGACCAGTCCGGTCGGCACGCCGCCGAACCGCGCGAGCGCAGCCGTAGCCCTGCGCATTGCCGCCGAATCGACTGCGTCTTCGCGAACCACGAGGATGACCAGATCGGCGTGCGCGGCCAGAGCCGTCGCCTCGGGTTGCAGGGCAAGCGACGTCGCATGGACGACGATCAGATCGAACTCAGAGCGAATATCGTCCGCGGGCAACGGCTCGGAACTCCTGCTCGCGCCCAGAAGCACGTCGACGCTGCGAAAGCTCGCCATGGACGCGCCCTCCGCCTGCCCCTTCGGCGCCTCCGCGGCACCGCCGAGATCCGGTTGCACCTGGATCAGAACGCTCAACTTTCCCTGGTTCACCGCCCACCGGTTCAGCGACCGCGCGACGGTGTTGCCGCCGGCCCCCTTCCCGACCGACATGACGAGCGCGACCTTGCCCCGAGGTCCCGGCAGCTTCTCCAGCCTGTCGAGCAGCGGACGCAGATGGAGGCTGAGATCAAGTTCAGCCGTCGCGGACACCGGGCCTTGCCAGACGTTTCTGGTTGCCCCTCCGGGCATCAGGTCGGGAATCCGGGCCCATACGGGCGGACGCGGCCACACGGCGGGCTGGGGCACGGCCGGCTCCGGATCGCGAACCTCTTGAACGGACTTGCCCGGTCCGCGCGCCGTGGCGGCAACGACCGCCGTCGATGTCAGCAGCGAGCCGATCGCGAGGGCAGCGAGCAGCAGAGGCAGCGGTGGAAGGGTCGAGCGAAGCGGCGGAATGGCGGGCGAGGCAACCTTGGTCTGGGAGCTCTGCAGAAGGCGCTGCTCATTGGTCGTCTTGGACCGCGAGAGAAACTGCTCGTAGATGTTTCTGTTGGCCTCGGCGTCGCGCTGCAGCTCCTGCAGCCGGACGAGAGCCTGACCGTCGATCAGCAGCTGCGATTCAGCCGCCTTCATCTGGCCTTCCAGAGCCTTCTGTTGGTCGCGCTGGGCCTCATATTCCGACTTTGCAGTCTCGATGGCTTTCGTCCGCTCCACCTCGATCTGCCGGTTGAGATCATTCAGCTGGCTGTACGAAATGACGAGGTCGGGATGGCGGTCGCCGAAGACCGCCCGCTTTTGCGCAATCTGATCGTTGAGCGCCGACCGCTGGGCGCGCAGAACGTTCAGAAGGTCCTGCTTGACGGGTCCTTCGACGTTCGCCTTCAGGTCGCGTTGGGCCTGCTCGTAGCGGGCTCTCGCCTCTTCGGTACGGGCGCGAGCCGCGGTAACTTGCTGCGACAGCTCGGTCACGCGCAACTGCTGGGTCGTGGCGTCCTTGCCGGCATTGACGATCCTGTGCTCGAGCTTGAATGCAGCAACGGCATCCTCCGAAGCTCTCAGCCGGTCGTTCAATGTCTTCAGCCGGCCACTGAGCCAGTCGGCCGCCTCGTCGGTGGCCTCGGTGCGGATGCGACCCTGGCTGGCGACAAACGCCTCGGCTATGGCATTGGCATAGTAAGCAGCCCGCTCCGGGCGGTTCGAGGTGAACCGTATGGCGATGACGTAAGTCAGCCCGCGACGGGAAATATCGAGACGATTGCGAAATCTCTCGAGCAGGCGTGTGGCGTCGGTGTGACCCCCGGAGATGTCTTCATCGTCCCGAACCTTGAGCTGCTCGATCAGCGGCCGGAGAAAGCCATCGGACTTGGCGACTTCAACCAGGCTCTGCAGCGCGGCGCTATCCTGCCCAATGCCCGGCAGAACGTCCTGCTCCGTGGTCACGCGTTGCTCGCGGGGATCGACAACGACCAGCGCGGTCGCCGCAAATCGAGCCGGGATCACCAAGAGAACGATAACGCCGACGGCGAAGATGGCGGCCGCGAGCGTCAAAATGCGGCGGAGGTTTTCCCGAACGAAGGAGAGCGCACCCGCGGCGGTGAGCGCGATCGTTTCGCGCGCCCCGCCGTTCGGCAAATTTTTAGCCTGCCACGACGCGGAATCACCGGTCGATCCGGAACTCGTCGGGTCTGCTCGGCGACCGAACGTCATGGATTTACTCGAATTCAACTGGCGAACACTGTTCAGTGGCCTGCCCCAACGTAAATATCTATGGTTAATCGGCAGTTACCCGCTCTCCAAATGACCGTAACCAATTGGTTAACGAGCTCGCTGCGCCCGGTGCGGGAAACCAACGGAATTCCCGCATGAGCGACGCTCGATCGTGCAGCCTGCGCATTAACTCCGTTCGGCGCAAATCGATGTCCGAATGTGTCTCGCGTGATAGGTACGTCCACGAGAAAAAATCCGTCAATGGGTAGAAATCCGTGCTCCGTTATCAGCCAAGCACAGAATTGCGCGAGGCACCGATGCGGTCGTCGACCGCGCCAGCCGCGCGACCAGACTTAAGCAAGCCAAAGCCGCACGTTCTTCTCGTGCAGACTCAGGCCGAGAACGCAGGTGCGCAGGAGATCACCAGGCTGCTGGGTGCGGGCCTGACCGCACGCGGCTATCGGGTCTCCAATCTGTTCTTCTTCCGCAAATCGGACTCCTTCGACGAGCCGCCCAACACGTTCTACTGCGCCTCGAGCCGACCGGGAAATCCGCTCGCGCTGCTACGCATGCTGTGGACGCTCGGCCGCCATGTCAGGACCACCAGGCCCGACGCGGTTCTGACCTTTCAGCACTTCGGCAACGTCATCGGCGGCGGCGTGTCGCGCCTCGTCAGCCGCGCACCGGTTGTCGCCAATCAGGTCTCGTCCGCGCTGTCGATGAGCTGGCCGGTCCGCACGGCCGACATTGTCATGGGCAGCCTCGGCGTTTTCGACTGCATCACGCTGAACTCGCAGGACATGCAACGGGAGTACTCGCGCTATCCCGCCGCCTATCGATCGCGCATGATTCACGTCCCGCACGGCTTCGACGACAAGTCGCTCGCCCTGCCGAAGGAAGCTGCGCGAGGACAATTCAATCTGCCGCACGATCGCGTGCTGCTCGGCTGCGCGGCCAGGCTGCACCCGCACAAGCGGCTTGACGCGGCGATACGTCTTTTGCCGGGTGAACCGTCCTGGCACCTTGCGCTGGCCGGCCAGGGGGCCGACGAAGCGCGGCTAAGGCAGTTGGCGGATGAGCTGAAAGTGTCCGACCGATTACATCTGGTCGGCGAAATTCCCCCGTGGCGAATGGCGGACTTTCTCGCTTGTCTGGACGTGTTCGTATTTCCGACGCAAGCCGAAACCTTCGGTCTGGCTGCGGTCGAAGCCGCGAACGCCGGTGTTCCCTCCGTCGTCAGTGATCTTCCCGTCTTGCGCGAGGTGCTGTCTTTCGAGGGAAGGCCCACGGCACTCTTCGTCGATGCCTCCGATCCTGCGAAACTGTCGGCGGCCGTCTCCACAATTCTAACAGACCAGGCCCTGAGCGACGAACTGCGGCAAAACGCTAAAGGCCTGAAGTCGCGCTATTCGGTCGATGCCATGGTGGAGGAATACATTCAAATTCTCAGCCGGGCCATTTGAGCCGGCGCGTTGGAGTAGAGTGGCTCGACATGATCATCGAGTTTCGCTGCGAACGTGAACATGCCCGGCAGTGGATGTGCCGCGAGACATTATCGATCGACGGCCGGGACGTTCCGGTTCAGATCGTGTGGACCGCAACGGCAGAGCAGCGGCCTGCCGGTCTCGACGCGCTGTTCGAACTCGAACGCATGGTCTTGCGCAGGGGCAAACAGGGCGGCGCCGATCGACTGAAGATCATTTCGGAACCGACGCAGGCTCGCACCGGAGCGGCCGACGTGATTGTCGATTTTACACGCAACCCGCGGCATCCGGACTGTTCTGCCCGGCTGTATCTCCGTCCGTTCTTCAATGGAGCTGCAGGCGAGAACGCCGCACTGACCGCCATCCTCGCGGGCGACCTGCCGGTCATCGAAATCGTCAACGAGCTCGACGGTTCGGTGCTCGATCGCGGCCATCCCTCCGGAGAGATTGCGGCTGGCTTGAGTGGTGCGCTCGAAACGGTCATGGCGCGAACCCTGACCATGGTGACGGCCATCCTGTCGGGAAGGCCGCGAATTCTGCCGCAAATCGCGCGTCCTGCCGGAGACGGCATGCGCCGGCGGCCCGGCGAATACGTTGTGCGTGGCCTCGCCGTATCGATCGCCAAGGAGATCTATCGTCTCTGCTGCTATGCCCCGCATTGGCACGTCGGCTGGCGCCACAATGGGAGCGCAGGCGTCTGGGAGACCGGAGATCTGTCCGGGCCAGGCTGGAACGTGCTTGCAGATCCGGGACATCGCTTCTACGCCGACCCCTTTCCCATCACGTGGCAGGGACGAACGTTCGTCTTCTTTGAAGACCTCGATCACCGGGTCGGAAAAGGGATCATTTCCGCGATCGAGTTCGGCGACGCCGGGCCGGTCGGAGAGGTCGTGCCCGTACTGGAGGAGCCCTGGCACCTGTCCTATCCGTTCCTGATCGAGGACGGTGGCGAGTTATGGATGATCCCGGAGAGCTCCACACACGGGGACGTCGCGCTCTACAAATGCGTGCGCTTTCCCGACAAATGGGAGCGACACGCGACGCTCTTGTCAGGCCTTGAACTGGCCGACGTGACGATCACACGGCACAACGGCATGAATTATCTGTTCGGAGCCTGGCGCGACGGAACCGGCGGTTATTCGGATTCGCTCGCGATCTTCTACGCCGAACACCTGCTCGGCCCCTGGTTGCCCCACGCCAGCAACCCGGTTCTGATCGATCGCGCAAGCGCGCGGCCGGCGGGGAATTTCGTCACCATCAATGAACGATTGTGGCGACCGGTCCAGGACTGTGCCGACGGATATGGCGCAGGGCTCGGGCTGGCGGAAGTCGTCGAACTGTCGTCGACGACATTCAGGCAGATCGTTCGCCACTCTCTGAGACCCGGGCCGGCTTGGCCGGGAAGGAAGTTGCACACCCTGAACCGCTGCGGCCAACTCGAGGTGATCGACGGATCGCGTGTTCAACCCAAGGTCCAAGCTTTCGCAAGCCAATCTCCGTCGGCCGGTTTCGCGGGAGAGCGGACGCAGCGGGCCGGCACCCGGGCCAGCTCCGCCGGGACTTCAGGTCGACCGATGAACTAGTAGTTCGTCGCGGACTTCTCGTTGGGAATGCCTTCGATCGGGCATTCAGCGGTTCCCACGGTCGAGCGGGTCATTGCCTCGACCATATCCCGCGTGCCTTCGGGGTCGGCGATCCATTTCGAATAGAAATCATAGGGACAGGCCGCCAGGCCCTTCGCGCTCTCGCCGGAATTGATCATGCCGGTGTAGCCGCGATGCAGGAGCTTGAAGAGATGGTTCTGCGACTGGTTGTTGCGGCGCGCATCGCGGATCAAGCTCTTCGACAGGCCGGCGTACTGGATGCCGTATTCCTCCTCGCCGGTCTCGCCCAGGGTGCGACCATCGAAGCCGATGATCGCAGAGTGGCCGAAATACGAGTACACGCCGTCGAAGCCCGCGGCATTGGCAACCGCGACATAGACGTTGTTGGCCCAGGCCATCGCCTTGGAGATCAACACTTGCTGCTCCTTGGCCGGATACATGTAGCCCTGACAGCGCACGATCAACTCGGCGCCCTTCATGGCGCAGTCGCGCCAGATCTCAGGGAAGTTGCCGTCGTCGCAGATGATCAGGCTGACCTTCAGGCCCTTCGGGCCGTCGGAGACGTAGGTGCAGTTGCCGGGATACCAGCCTTCAATCGGCACCCACGGCATGATCTTGCGGTACTTCTGAACGATCTCGCCCTTGTCGTTCATCAGGATCAAGGTGTTGTAGGGTGCCTTGTGCGGATGCTCCTCATGGCGCTCGCCGGTGAGCGAGAACACGCCCCATACCTTGGCTTTGCGGCAGGCCGCGGCGAAGATCTCGGTCTCGGCGCCCGGCACCTGCGAGGCGGTGTCGTACATCTCCTTGGAGTCGTACATGATGCCGTGGGTGGAATATTCCGGGAAGATCACGAGATCCATGCCTGGCAGGCCGAGCTTCATGCCGACGATCATGTCGGCGATCTTGCGAGCATTGTCGAGCACCTCGGCCCTGGTGTGCAGCCGCGGCATCTTGTAATTGACGACTGCGACGCCGACCGTGTCGTTGCTGGAAGAAATGTCACCATGAAGCATTTGAAACGCCCTTCTAGTCTGGTTTGAATTTGCCGCCGTCAAACGGCCACGTGCGTCAGTGGCTGATCATCCAGGGTCGCGCGGTCGGGAAACCCTTCGCGCCGCTCTTGCTCTTCGTCACCAGCCGTGCCGGCTTCCTGCCGGAGCAGCAGCCGCAGCCGGCACCGTGCGAGGCCTTGTGCTGATCAAGCGTCTTCGGCGCGTGCTTGCTGCGCTCGTTGGTGGCGTGGGCCTTGCGCCTGTCCGCGGGCATGCACGAGAACGCCGGCGCAGTCAGGATCACGCGCGGCGATTCATGCTCGCATTTCGGGCATTCCCGCGGGTCGTCGCATTCGGCCATCGGCCGCATGTCGGTGAACGGGCCGCAATCGTTGCAGAGATATTCATAGACGGGCATGTCTGGTCCTTGCGCGATGGTTGAGGGGTGACGGATGCGGGGCGGCAGATGCGCCGTCCCGCACCCTTCACGCAGGGATCACTTGTCCGGCGAGATCGGCATCTGGATGTCGCCTTTGATATGTTTCACCGGGCCGGCCGACGACGGCATGATGTCGAAGTCGAATATCTCGGTCGGCAGCCACAGCGTGGCGCAGGCATTCGGCACGTCGACGACGCCCGAGATATGGCCCTGGCACGGTGCGGTGCCGAGGATCGAATAGGCCTGGGCGCCGGAGTAGCCGAACTTCTTGAGATACTCGATCGCGTTCAGGCAGGCCTGGCGATAGGCGATGTGGACATCGAGGTAATGCTGCTTGCCCGCCTCATCGACCGAGATGCCCTCGAAGATCAGGTAGTCCTTGTAGTTCGGCGTGATCGGCGACGGCTTGAACACGGGGTTCTTGATGCCGTATTTCGCCACGCCATCCTTGATGACATCGACCTTCAGATGCAGCCAGCCGGCCATTTCGATCGCGCCGCAGAAGGTGATCTCGCCGTCGCCCTGGCTGAAGTGCAGATCGCCCATCGAGAGGCCGCCGCCCGGCACGTAGACCGGGAAGTAGATCTTTGAGCCGCGCGAGAGGTCCTTGATGTCGCAATTGCCGCCATGCTCGCGCGGCGGCACGGTACGCGCGCCTTCGAGGCCAACCCTGGCTTTCGCATCACCCTTGGCTTGCCCGGCATGCGCAGTCGGCGCAAACGGCGGATTGGCGAGGCCAGGCACGCGGGTGGGATTGGTCGCGATCAGCTCGGCTTCGCGCGCGTTCCAGCTCGCCAGCAGCTTCGGATCGGGCAGACAGCCGATCAGACCGGGATGGATCAGACCCGCAAAATTCACGCCGGGCACGTGGCGCGACGAGGTGTAGAGGCCCTTGATGTCCCAGATCGACTTTTGCGCCAGCGGAAAATGATCGGTCAGGAAGCCACCGCCATTCTGCTTGGAGAAGAAGCCGTTGAAGCCCCACAGGCTCTCCTTCAGCGGACCGACATCAAGCAGATCGACCACCAGCAAATCGCCCGGCTCTGCGCCCTTGACGCCGATCGGGCCGGACAGGAAGTGCACGATCGAGAGGTCGATGTCGCGCACGTCGTCGGCGGAATCGTTGTTCTTGATGAAGCCGCCGGTCCAGTCGTAGGTCTCGATGATGAAGTCGTCGCCCGGATCAACCCACGCCACGATCGGAATGTCGGGGTGCCAGCGGTTGTGGACCTTGTCGTTTTCGTAGGCCGACTTGGTGAGATCGACCTTGATCAGTGTCTCTGGCATCGAGATGCTCCCCTTGGTTTACTGGTTAGACGGACAGGAATTTCGAGATCTGCGCGGCATCGACGCTGTCGCGCGGATCGTCACGCACGATCTCGCCGTTCTCGATCACGAGCACGCGGTCGGCAATGTCGAGCGCGAAGCTCAAGACCTGCTCGGACACGACAATCGACAGCCCGCGCTGGTCGCGGATGCGCTTCAGGGTTTTCGCCATGTCCTTGATGATCGACGGCTGGATGCCTTCGGTCGGCTCGTCCAGCAACAGCACCTTCGGCCTGGTGGCGAGCGCGCGTGCGATCGCCAATTGCTGCTGCTGCCCGCCCGAGAGATTGCCGCCACGGCGGCCCTTCATCTCCAGCAGCACCGGAAACAGTTCGTAGATGTCATCCGGCACTTCCGAGCCGCCGGACACGACGAGACCGGTCTCGATGTTCTCCTTCACCGTCATGGTCGAGAAGATCATGCGCCCCTGCGGCACATACGCGAGACCCTTGGCGACGCGGTCGTAGCTCGGGAGCGCACCGAGCTCGTCGCCGTCCATGGTCACCGAACCGCTCTTGATCGGCACGATCCCCATCAACGACTTCATCAGCGTGGTCTTGCCCATGCCGTTGCGGCCCATGATCGCGACGATCTCGTTGGGCGCGACAGAGACGTTGAGGCCATGCAAGACCTCACTCTGGCCGTAAGCAACATGGAGATCATTGATAGCCAACATGAACGTGCTCCTTAATGGCCGAGGTAGACTTCGATCACCTTAGGATCGTTCTTGACGTGGTCCATGGTGCCCTCGGAGAGGATCTGGCCCTGGTGCAGCACCGTGACCTTGTGGGCGATGTCCTCGACGAATTTCATGTCGTGCTCGATCACCAGCACCGAGCGGTCCTTGATGATGCGGTTGAGCAGCTCGGCGGTCTTGGTGCGCTCGCTGACGCTCATGCCTGCGACGGGCTCGTCCAGCATCAGCAGATCCGGATCCTGGATCAGCAGCATGCCGATCTCGAGCCACTGCTTCTGACCATGGCTGAGCAGGGCTGCGCTCATGCCGAGGTGATCTTTGAGGAAGATCATCTCGGCGACCTCGTGGACGCGGTCGCGCACGGTGGCGTCGCGCGTGAACGTCAGTGCGCCGAACACGGTGCGGCCCCGCGGAAAGGAGATCTCGAGATTCTCGAACACCGTGAGGTCGTCGTAGATCGACGGCGTCTGGAACTTGCGGCCGACGCCGGCCTTCACGATCTGGTTCTCCTTCAGCTTGGTCAGATCCTTGCCGCGAAACTCGATCGAGCCTGACGTCGCCTTGGTCTTCCCGCAGATCAGGTCGAGCACGGTGGTCTTGCCGGCGCCGTTCGGGCCGATGATGACGCGGATCTCGTTTTCCTCGACATAGAAGGAGAGATCGTTGACCGCCTTGAAGCCGTCGAAGGATACGGTGAGACCTTCGACCGAAAGCAGGAAGGGCTTTGGCTGATGACCGATGAGCATGATGTCCTCCTCACTCTGCCGGCGCGCCGTCTGCGACCGAATCGTCGGTCCAGCCGGCGCCGGACTTCGGCTTGCGCGAGGCGATCAACCGGTCGATCCGCGGCTGGACGTAGTCCCCCCAGATGCCGGCGAGGCCGTTCGGGAAGGCGAGCACCACGGCGATGAACAATCCGCCGAGGCCGAACAACCAGAGCTCGGGAAAGGACTCGGACAGACTGGTCTTGGCGAAGTTGACGAGGATCGTTCCGTAGACCGCACCCAGGATCGAGAGCCGGCCGCCGACCGCGGTATAGATCACCATCTCGATCGACGGCACGATGCCGACGAAGGACGGTGACATGAAACCGACATTGAGCGCGAACATGGCGCCGCCGATCGCGGCGAAGATCGCGGCGATGCAGAAGGCGAAGATCTTGAAGTTGGCGACGCTGTAGCCGGAGAAGCGAACCCGGTCTTCCTGGTCGCGCATCGCCACCAGGATGCGGCCGAGCTTCGAGTGCCGGACGAACTGCGCGACGAAGATGCAGGCGAACAGCAGGCCGACCTCGAAGAAATACAGCACGATCTTGGCGTGGTCCGGACGGATGTCCCAGCCCTTCAGCGTGCGCAGATCGGTCATGCCGTTGATGCCGCCGGTGTAACCCTGCTGGCCGACGATCAGGATGGTCAGGATCGCGGCGACCGCCTGCGTGATGATCGCGAAATAGGTGCCGCCGACGCGGCGCTTGAACATCGCGGCGCCGATGATCAGGGCAAAGATGCCCGGCACCAGCATGACGGCGGCGACGGTGAAGGTCAGGCTGTGGAAAGGCTTCCAGAAGAACGGCAGCGCGGTGATCTGATTCCAGTCCATGAAATCGGGAATGCCCGGCGTCGACTGGATCTTGGTGTTCTCGACGCTCGAGGCTTCGAGCTTGAGGAACATCGCCATGCAGTAGCCGCCGAGGCCGAAGAACACGCCCTGCCCCAGGCTCAGGATGCCGCCGTAGCCCCAGCAGATCACCAGCCCCAGCGCCACGAAAGCGTAGGTGAGATATTTGGCGACCAGATTGAGCCTGAAGACATCGAGGCAGAGCGGCAGGATCACGACCAGAAAGACCGCGAGCACCAGGATGCCGATCAGCTCCGAACGCGTGGTAAAGCGACTGTCGTTCATGGTTCAGCCCCCTGCACTTCGTTATTTGCGGACCTTGAGGGCGAACAACCCCTGCGGCCGCAGCATCAGAATTCCGACCACCGCGAGCAGCGTCAGCACTTTTGCCATCGAACCCGACATGAAGAACTCGAGCGTCGACTGCGTCTGCGAGATCGAGAAGGCCGATGCGATGGTGCCGAGCAGGCTGGCGGCGCCGCCGAACACGACGACCAGGAACGTGTCGACGATGTAGAGCTGGCCCGACGTCGGCCCGGTCGAGCCGATCATGGTGAAGGCGCTGCCGGCGACGCCGGCGATGCCGCAGCCGAGGGCAAAGGTGTATCGGTCGACTTTCGCGGTGTTGATGCCGACGGCGCCCGCCATGACGCGGTTCTGCACGACGGCACGGACCTGGCGGCCCCAGCGCGACCTGAACATGATGTAGGCGACCGCGATCGTGATCAGCACCGTCAGGCCCATCACGAAGACGCCGTTGATCGGCACCTCGATCGAGTCGGTGACGTGCAGCGAGCCCAGCATCCACTGCGGCAGCTCCACGCCGACTTCACGTGCGCCGAAGATCGAGCGATAGGCCTGCTGCAGCATCAGGCTGAGGCCCCAGGTCGCGAGCAGCGTGTCGAGCGGCCGCTTGTAGAGATGCCGGATCAGCACCCATTCGACCAGCATCCCCAGCGCGCCGGAGGCCAGGAACGCCAATATCATCGCGAGGAAGAAATAACCGCTGAACAGGCTTGGCAAATACGACTGGAAGACGTTCGACGTCATCCAGGTGACGTAGGCGCCGAGGATCATGAACTCGCCATGCGCCATGTTGATGACGCCCATCTGGCCGAAGATGATCGCAAGACCAAGCGCCATCAGAACGTAGACGGAAAACAGGATCAGGCCGGCAAAGCCCTGCATGACGAAGATGGAGCCGAGATCGCCAATCGAATAGTCACCGAACATCGATGTTTCTCCGTCGAGGGGACAGGGTCCCGCGTCGCGAGCGATATCGCGACGCGGGGTCGTGAAGCGCGGATTGACGGTCCGCGCCAGGGAGCTCTTGCTCGGGGAAGGCTTGCGGAGAATTCCGCGCGCTTACTGGTAGCCCTTCGGGAACGGATCGGGCTCGACCAGATCTGCGGTCTCGTAGATCAGCTCGAACTGGCCATCGAGCTTGGCGCGACCGACGCGGGTCTTCGACCAGAGGTGATGGTTCTCATGGATGCGCACGTAACCTTCCGGCGCGCCCTTGAACTCCACACCGGGCGAGGCAGCGGCGATCTTGTCAACGTCGAAGCTGCCAGCCTTCTCGACCGTCAACTTCCACAGCCACGGGCCGAGATAGGCGGCCTGCGTCACGTCGCCAATCACGGTCTTCTCGCCCCACATCTTCTTGAAGGCGGGGACGAAGGCCTTGTTGTTGGCATTGTCGAGCGACTGGAAGTACTTCATGCAGGCATAGGCGCCCGCGATGTTCTCGCCGCCGATGCCGTCGATCTCGTCTTCCGTCACCGAGATCGTCAGCAGCGCCTGCTTGGACAGATCGATGCCGGCCGCCTTGAGCTGCTTGTAGAAGGCGACGTTCGAGCCGCCGACCACGTCGGTGAAGATCACATCCGGCTTGGTCAGCTTGATCTTGTTGATCACCGAATTGAACTGGGTGCTGCCGAGCGCATAATATTCCTCGCCGACGACCTTGCCCTTCAGCACGTTTTCGACATGCTTGCGCGCGATCTTGTTCGAGGTGCGTGGCCAGATGTAGTCCGAGCCGATGAAGAAGAACGACTTGGCGCCCTTCTCCTTGGCGATCCAGTTCAGGCCGGCCAGAATCTGCTGGGTGGCTTCCTGGCCGGTGTAGATGACGTTCTTGGACTGCTCGAGACCTTCGTAGAAGGTCGGGTAGTAGAGCATGCCGTTGTACTGTTCCATCACCGGCAGCACCGCCTTGCGCGAGGCCGAGGTCCAGCAGCCCATGATCGCCGCGACCTTGTCGTTGACGAGAAGCTTCTTGGCCTTCTCGGCGAAGGTCGGCCAGTCGCTGGCGCCGTCCTCCTGGATAAACTTGATCTTGCGGCCGAGCACGCCGCCGGCGGCGTTGATCTGCTCGATCGCGAGCTTCTCGGCTTCGATCGAGCCGGTCTCCGAGATCGCCATTGTGCCGGTGGCCGAGTGCAGAATGCCAACCGTGACCTCAGTATCGGTCACCGCGAGTCCCGTGGTGTTGACCGCGGAAGTTGCAGGCGTTTGCGCAAAGGACGACCGCGGAAGCATGGTCACGGCGGGAATCGCCGCCATTCCCATCAGCAGCTTGCGGCGGAATGCCGATTGCAGGCCCTGGTTGGTTTCGTCTGACATGAGCACCCCATTGGTTTGAGAACGCGCTTATTGGTCAGGCGAGGATTGCCTAGAATTGTGCACCGCACAGATACGCAAGATTGCGTATACTGCACCGCAAAATAGCGACGTAGGTTTTTTGGTACGGGGTTTGCTGGCGATCGAAGGATCGGTCGTTTGCAGTGAGGAGAACGGACGTGGCAGGGCGGCAGCGGATAGACCGCGTCAGGCGCCAGTACAATCAATGGGTTGCCAACCAGACGCTCGAGGACTACGCGCTGCGCTTCACCGCCAAGAGCGCGCGGCGCTGGTCCGCCGCCCGCGTCGCCAACACCGCGCTCGGCGCGATCTCCTTCCTGGCGCTGGAAGCGATCGGCGGCACCATCACGCTGAACTACGGGGCAAGCAACGCGACCGCGGCCATCCTGGTCGTCAGCGTCATCATCTTCTGTTGCGGGCTGCCGATTGCCTATTATGCCGCCAAATGCGGCATCGATATCGACCTGCTGACCCGCGGCGCCGGCTTCGGCTATATCGGCTCGACCATCACCTCGCTGATCTACGCCTCCTTCACCTTCATCTTCTTCGCCTTCGAGGCGGTCATCCTGGCGGCCGCCTTGGAAGTGTGCTTCGGTATCCCGCGCCCGCTCGGCTATCTCGTCAGCGCCATCGTCATCATTCCGCTGGTGACCTACGGCATCACCCTGATCAGCCGCTTCCAACTGTGGACGCAGCCGCTGTGGGTGATCCTGCACGTCCTCCCGTTCCTCGCGATCTCCTGGGCCAATCCGCATTCGTTCACCGAGTGGCGGAAATTCGCCGGCGAACATGGCGATCCCAACGGCCATCTCGATCTGCTGCTATTCGGCGCCGCAGCCTCCGTGGTGTTTTCGCTGATGGCGCAGATCGGCGAACAGGTCGACTTCCTGCGCTTCCTGCCGCGCGACCCGCGCAAGTCGCAGATCTCATGGTGGACCGCACTGCTCTGCGCCGGTCCCGGCTGGATCATCTTCGGCGCACTCAAGCTGCTGGTCGGCTCCTTCCTCGCCTATTTCGCGCTGAGCCACGGCGTCGCTCTCGAACAGGCCGCCGAGCCCGCGAACATGTATCTCGAGGCGTTCCGCTACGTGCTGTCGCAACCGGATCTGGCGCTGGCGCTCACCGGCATCTTCGTCATTCTCTCGCAGGTCAAGATCAACGTCACCAATGCCTATGCCGGCTCGATCGCCTGGTCGAACTTCTTCTCGCGGCTGACGCACAGCCATCCCGGCCGCGTCGTCTGGCTGGTGTTCAACGTGATGGTGGCCCTGCTGTTGATGGAGATCGGCGTCTACAAGGCGCTGGAGCAGACGCTGGCGCTCTACTCCAACGTCGCGATCGCCTGGGTCGGCGCGCTGGTCGCCGACCTCGTCATCAACAAGCCGCTGGGCCTGCGCCCGCCGCAGATCGAGTTCAAGCGCGCCCATCTCTACGACATCAATCCAGTCGGCGTCGGCGCCATGACGATCGCGACCATCGTCTCGATCAGCGCGTTCTACGGCCTGTTCGGCCCGACCGCGAAGGCGCTGTCGGCCTTCGTCGCGCTCGCGGCAGCCTTCGTTTCGGCGCCGCTGATCGCGTGGGCCACCGACGGCAAGTATTACATCGCGCGCAAGCCGAAGCGGAGCTGGCAGAACATCGAGGCGATCCAGTGCTGTATCTGCGAGCATTCGTTCGAGCCGGAGGACATGGCCTCCTGCCCGGCCTATGCCGGACCGATCTGCTCGTTGTGCTGCTCGCTCGATGCCCGCTGCCACGATCTCTGCAAACCGCACGCGCGAGCCGGTGCGCAGGTGTCGGAGACACTCGGCAGGATGTTGCCCGAGGCGATCTATACGCGGATCAACTCGCAGTTCGGACATTACCTGGGCGTGTTCGCGGTCTCCGCCGGCCTGGTCGGGCTGACGCTGGGGCTGATCTACCTGCAGACCTCGGCGACCATGCACGCCGACGCGCTGTTGGCGGACGTGTTGTGGAAAGTGTTCTTTGCGCTGATCATTATCATCGGCGTGGTTGCCTGGCTGTTCGTGCTGGCGCAGCAGAGTCGGCGCGCCGCCGAACAGGAAACACGGCGGCAGACCACGCTGCTGATCCAGGAGATCGACGCGCACAAGCGCACCGACGCCGAATTGCAGCGCGCCAAGGAAGTCGCCGAATCCGCCAATCTCGCCAAGAGCCGCTATGTCGTCGGCCTGAGCCACGAGCTACGCTCGCCGCTGAACGCGATCTCCGGCTATGCGCAACTGCTCGAGCAGGACGCCAGCCTGCAGGCGCGGCCACGCGACCAGGTGCGCGTGGTCCGCCGCAGCGCCGATCATCTGTCGGGACTGATCGACGGCATCCTCGACATCTCCAAGATCGAGGCCGGGCGGCTCTATCTCTCCCGCGACGAGGTCCGCCTCAGCGACTTCCTCGATCAGCTCGTCGGCATGTTCCGACTGCAAGCCGCCGCCAAAGGCATCGACTTCGTGTTCAAGCGGCCGGCCGTGCTGCCGATCGTGGTCTATGCCGACGAAAAGCGGCTGCGGCAGATCCTGATCAATCTGTTGTCGAACGCGATCAAGTTCACGCAGGCCGGCAGCGTGCAGTTCGTCGTGCACTACCGCAGCCCGGTCGCCGAGTTCGAGGTGACCGACACCGGGCCCGGCATCCGGTCCGACGATCTCGAACGCATCTTCGCTCCCTTCGAACGTGGCGCGCTCGGCGTGGCGCAGCCGCAGACCGGCACCGGCCTCGGGCTGACGATCAGTCGCCTGCTCGCCGGCGTGATGGGCGGCGACATCAAGGTGACGAGCACGGTCGGTGCCGGCAGCACGTTCCGCGTCAAGCTGCTGCTGTCCGAGGTGACCAATCCACGCCGCGACGCGCCGGTGGAGGCGCCGGTCTACGGCTATCTCGGCCCGCGCAGGACCATCCTGATCACCGATGACGATCCAACTCATCGCGACCTGCTGCGCGAGGTTCTGGCCCCGCTGGGCTTCATCCTGCTCAGCGCACCCGATGGGCCCGGCTGCCTCGCGCTGGCGCAACACTGCCGACCCGACCTGTTCCTGCTCGACATCTCGATGGCCGGCATGGACGGCTGGACGGTCGCAGAGACCTTGCGCGCCAACGGCCATCACCAGGCGCGCATCCTGATGGTGTCGGCGAGCGCGCTGGAAGCGCACGGCGCGCCGCTGGCGCAGCCGTTCCATGACGGTTATCTGATGAAGCCGATCGACATCCCGCGGCTCCTGGAAACCATCCGGCAATTGCTCAGGATCGAATGGCAGTACGAGGCCGATCAGGCGCCGGTGCCGCTGTGGAAGCCGGAGAGCGGCTCGCGACCGCCGGTGAAATACGTCACGGAGCTGATAGGCCTCGGCCAGCTCGGCTATGTCAGGGCGATCCAACTCAAGCTCGACGAGATCGGCACCGAACATCCGGAACACGCCGATTTCGTCACCCACATGCGCGCGCTGATCGACCGCTTCGATCTCGACCAATACATGGCCACGCTGAAAACCCTGCACAGCTATGATCACTGATCCGAAAAAGCGCGACGTCGCCCTCGTCGTCGACGATTCTCCCGAGACGCTGCGGTTCCTGACCGACGCGCTCGACGGCGCCGGCATGACCGTGATGGTCGCGCTCGACGGCGTCTCCGCGATGCGGATCGTCGACCAGATCACGCCCGACATCGTACTGCTCGATGCGGTGATGCCTGGCATGGACGGGTTCGAGACCTGCCGGCGGCTGAAGCGCGACGCCGGCCTCGACGGCGTGCCGATCATCTTCATGACGGGCCTCGCCGAGACCGAGCATATTGTACGCGGCCTCGAGGCCGGCGGCGTCGACTACGTGACGAAACCGATCGTGGTCGAGGAGATGCTGGCGCGGATCCGCGTCCACCTTGCCAACGCACGGATGACCCAGAGCGCACGCGCGGCGCTCGACGTCTCGGGCCGCTATCTGCTCGCAGTGAACAGCCATGGCAAGTTGTTATGGGCGACGCCGCAGGGCCAAAAGCTTCTCGCGGACACCCTTGCCGACGACGCCATGGACGATTTCGTGCTGCCCGATCCGATGCCGCAATGGCTCGACCAGGCGCAGAAGGGCAAATCCGCCGCGAAGACCGCTACCATGGCCTCCTTCCCCGGCCACGAGCAACTGCGGCTGCAATATATGGGCAAGCTCGGGCCGAACGAATTCCTGCTCCGCCTCGCCAAGGATTCTGGCGCCGATGCGCCGGCGGAATTTTCGAGAGAGCTGGGCCTTACCACGCGCGAAGGCGAAGTTCTATCCTGGCTGTCCAAAGGAAAGACCAACCGCGACATAGCGCAAATCCTCGGCTTGAGCCCGCGTACCGTCGACAAGCACCTCGAGCAGATCTATTCCAAGCTCGGCGTCGAGAATCGCACGGCGGCAGCCGCGATCGCGGTCAACGCCAAGAATCTGAAGCAATGATGCGGAAGACCCTAGCTCAAAAGCACCAGTCCACCCGGCAGTCGTGATGTTGCGCAGCTTCGCCATGTCGGCCCCGACATAGCCGATCCCGTACGGATTGGTCGGGCTTGCGACCGTTGGCGAGTATCGATGCCCCACGTTGGCCAGGACGAGCGTGGGGGAGCGGAGCACGGTTCAGCTCGCGCCGGGAGTCTCAGTGGAGCTCAATACGCTGACAAGCCTCGCGCTCCGGTCGGTGCACGACCAGCCGGCGATCGAGCTGGTCTCGGGCGAAGTGCTGGTCAATGCCCAGCGCCCGCCCTCAGGTTTGCTGGTCATGCTGGCCGCCGGGGGAAGGATCTCGACGAGCGATGCCAACTTCAACGCCCACCCAGTTAAGAGACAACTGTGGGGTGGCTAACCTGCAGAACTTTTTTCGTGCCCGCGCCGCCTAAAGCGGGTTGCTCGCCAAAGATCGTAGATTGGCGAAAAAAACGTATCCCGTGCTAGCGAATCCAACCCCGGCCCGAACAATCAAGTCCTGGCCCTGCAGGACGCGTACCCCGCGGCGAGGGACGGATTGTCCATTTTGCTCGCCCTGATATCCACTTTACGACGCGCAGGTCATCGAGCGGAGGACCATCGCCCAAGGCACCCAAGGCAGGGCTTCATCCATTCGCAACACCAGCGAGATGCCAACGCGAGCTACGAAATCCCGTTTATCGCCCGCTAATGCTGGACACATTCTCGCCCTTCGGACGCTCTTTCGACACTATCGGCTTGCCGGCGCGTTTCTGAAAGCATTGGCCGGATTTGGTTGGGCGAACGAGATTGGGGTCAAAATCTCTTTCCGTTAACCGCGCCAACCACTTAGCCATAATGTCGGCCGATTCCGGCCTGACCCTCTACTCGCGGAAGGGTGGGGACCCGTCAACGTGATCAGATTCGTTGCCCTCGGAGTGACCGGCTTGGTGGCGCTGGGTGCCGTTGCAGCGCTTGGTAGAAGTGCTGCCCTGGTAGCCCCTGCTGCGATCGCGCCTGAGGTGGTGATATACCCGGTGGCAGTCGGTACCAAGAGTGATCGATTGCTTCCGGCCAAAAGGCAGGAAGTGGCGGTTGCTCTCCCGGCCGCGACAGCCAGCGAGCCGACATCGGCACCCGAGGCTGCGGTTTCGACGCCTCCCCCTCGAACGACGACGAAGCCAAAAGAGCCCGCCTTCATTCCGCGCCATTGGCACGACAACACGGCCTCTGGATACACTATCCGTAAGCGCAATGCTGCGGAGGCAAAGGCAACTCAAGCCAGAACCATCGAAAGGCCAAAGCAGAATTGCAGCCAAGATGGGTTGAGCCCGCTTCTGCGAAAGCTCAACTTGCAGCCGAACTGCGAACTCTGAGAGCTGTGGGCTCGATTCTCGATCGGCTACGCGAACGTCGACCAACTCATCCGACAATTGCCGAATCAAGCGGAATGGGTGCGGTATCGCTTTCCGCTTTGAGAGCCGACGACCTCGAAATAGCCGTTGGCGTCGAACTGATCGCGCTGTTGGGGAAGATAACCATTCGCTCAAAAGACGCCGACCGCCCGAATCCGGTGCCGCTAGCAGCACCACCCGTAGATTTCCCAATATCGCCCGTGTCGAGCCGGCTGGAAGATTTCGCAATGAAATCCTCGAAGCCCAAGGAATGGACCGACATCGAACGCAAGAAGCTTTCGGCGATGATACGCCGACGCTTCGGCGCGGCGGAAATTGCCGCGGCTCTTCGCCGCCACACCGGGTCGGTAAAGCGGACTGCGCGAGAGATGGGGCTAATCCTGAAGAAATGACGGCGAACCTTCCGCGCCCCCACGACACGACCCGCGAGGTCGTCAACTGCGCGATACCCGCGGTATCTGAGAGCTCACGGTTTCCTCGCCGGAGAGAACATCACCGCATGGAACCAAGCGATTGGCCGACCGTTGGGCGCTAGTGGCCAGCGGAGACCGGCGCGCGCTCGCGCCAACAGGCTTGACTTCTCGGCTCGGCTTCCACCGCAGGAAAAACGACATGGCCGATGCCGCAAATCAAATTGCCAACCGCATCCCAACCAATCTCGTCGTCAATGGCGTCGGGCGCACGCTCGACCTTGTGCCCTGGACTACGCTCCTGGATGCCCTGCGTGACCATCTCGGACTGACCGGCACAAAAAAAGGCTGCGATCACGGTCAATGCGGCGCCTGTACGGTGCTGGTGGACGGTCGGCGGGTCAATTCCTGCCTGACGCTCGCCGTAATGAAAGACGGCGCGGAGATCACCACCGTCGAAGGTCTTGCCAGGGATGGCGCGCTGCATCCTTTGCAACAGGCGTTCATCGACCACGACGCCTTCCAGTGCGGCTATTGCACGCCGGGTCAGATTTGTTCGGCAACCGGCCTCCTGGCCGAAGGACACGCCAGCGATGCTGACGAGATCCGGGAGCTGATGAGCGGAAATCTCTGCCGTTGCGGCGCCTATCCCAACATCGTCGCCGCCATCCAACAGGCAATGGGGCAGCCATGATCAACTTCCAGTATTCCCGCGCCACCGATGTCGCCGACGCGATCCTCCTGCTCACCGCCCATCCCGGCGCCAAGCTCATCGCCGGCGGCACCAACCTGATCGACCTGATGAAGGAGAATGTCGAAGAGCCCTCCCGGCTGATCGACATTTCCCGCCTGCCGCTCCGCAAGATAGAGGAGACGGCCGACGGAGGACTGCGCATCGGTGCCTTGGTGCCGAACTCGGATCTTGCCTACCATCCGCTGATCGAGCAGCGCTATCCGCTGGTCGCCAGCGCCATCCTCGCCGGAGCTTCGGCGCAATTGCGCAACATGGCCTCCGTTGGTGGCAATCTGATGCAACGAACGCGCTGTGCCTACTTCTACGATACGGCAACGCCCTGCAACAAGCGAACTCCCGGCAGCGGCTGCTCGGCGATCGACGGCCTCAACCGCAACCATGCGATCCTCGGCGCCAGCGCCTCCTGTATCGCGACAAATCCGTCCGACATGAGCGTGGCGTTGGCCGCGCTGGGCGCACGCGTGCATATCGCCGGTCCTTCCGGCGAGCGCACGATGGCGTTAGCCGATTTCCATCGGCTGCCCGTCGACACGCCTCACATCGACACCAATCTCGATATCGGCGAGATCATCACCGCGATCGAACTGCCGCCGCGCGGCTTCGCCCATCATTACAGCTATCTGAAAATCCGCGATCGGCTGTCATATGCCTTCGCCCTGGTTTCGGTCGCAGCCGCACTGGAACTCGAGGGCAACGCCATCAGCGAGGCGCGCGTGGCGCTCGGCGGCGTGGCCCACAAGCCTTGGCGCAGCCTCGAGGCCGAAACGGCATTATGCGGCCAAGCCGCGACGGCAGATCATTTCTCGCGCGCTGCGGATCTCCTGCTGCAGGGAGCACAAGCCTATTCGCATAACGGCTTCAAGATCGAGCTCGCGCGCCGCGCTATTGTTCGGACGCTGATGCAGGCCGCGAACGCCACGCCGCAATCGCAGGCTCACAAGAAGATCGCGTGAGGGACCGATGAACGCTTATGTCGGAACTCCAACGTCCCGTGTCGACGGTCGGGCCAAGGTCACGGGGGCAGCCAAATACGCAGGCGAATTCACGGCCAACGGACTCGTCCATGGCTTCGTCGTCGCGGCCACCATTCCACGGGGCCGCATCGCGCGCCTCGACACCAGCGAGGCGCTGAGGGTGACGGGCGTGCTCGACGTGCTCACCCATACGCATCGCCCGCCGCTCGCCGACAAGGACGAAGCCTGGATGGACGAGGTGGCGCCGGACGAAGGATCGCCGTTCCGTCCGCTCTATGACGACAACATCAAGTTCAACGGCCAGCCGATCGCGCTCGTCGTGGCGGAGAACTGGGAAACCGCGAAATTCGCCGCGACGCTGGTGCACGTCGAATATCAGGAGGGGGCGTTTGGTACCGACCTCGAAGCCGGGCGCGACAAGGCGATCGAGGTGCAGGGGCCGCACAAGCCGCGCGGCGACGCCGCAGGAGCGCTTGCCGGAGCGGCCGTGCGGCACGAGGCGGACTACTTCATTCCGACCGAGCATCACAACCCGATGGAGCTCTTTGCGACCACGGTTGTCTGGGACGGCAACGGCAGACTCACCGTTTACGACAAGACGCAAGGCGTCCAGAACGTCCACAAATATCTCTGCGGCGTGTTCGGCAAAAAGCCCGATGATATCCGCGTGCTCTCGCCCTATGTCGGTGGGGCCTTCGGCTCCGGCTTGCGGCCGCAATACCAGGTGGTGCTGGCAACGCTCGGCGCGCTTGCGCTGAAGCGCTCCGTTCGCGTGGTGTTGACGCGGCAGCAGATGTACGGGCTCGGTCACCGGCCAGCGACGATCGAGCGCATCGGGCTCGGTGCGAAGCCCGACGGCACGCTCGAGGCGGTCGCGCACGAGGCCACCGCCATCACCTCGCGCTACGAGGATTTCTCGCGTAACGACAGCGGCTGGGCGGAACAGCTCTACAGGAGCCCGAACAGTCGCTATTCCCACAAGCTCGTCCGTCTCGACGTCTCCACTCCCTGCGACATGCGCGCGCCCGGAGCCGCTTCCGGCGTCTGCGCGCTCGAATGCGCCATGGACGAGTTGGCCGTCGCGCTCAAACTCGATCCGCTCGAACTGCGGCTGAAGTGCTACTCCGATCGCGACCAGAGCGAAGACCTCCCCTACACGAGCAAGCAGCTGCGCGAATGCTACGCCCGCGGCGCGGAGGCCTTCGGCTGGAGCAAGCGCAATCCCACCCCTCGCTCGATGCGTGATGACAAGGAGCTGGTCGGCTGGGGTATGGCGACAGGTGTGTGGGAAGCGCTGCAGATGCCGGTCGCGGTCCGCATCGTGCTGACTGCCAATGGCCATGCCGAGGTATCCTGCGCGGCGTCCGATATCGGCACCGGCACCTACACCATCGTGGCGCAGGTCGCAGCCGATGCGCTCGGGCTGCCAATCGAGAGCATTAGCGTGAAACTTGCCGACTCGACCCTGCCGCAGGCTCCCGTCGAGGGCGGTTCCTGGATGGCCGCATCGAGCGCGCATGCGGTGCTGGGAGCAGCCGAGGATATTCGTCGGGAACTCGCGCGTCTTGCCAAGACGATGCCAGCCTCGCCGCTCGGCGGCGTCGATGCGGCCGATGTGATTCTTGTCGACGGCACGATTGCCAAGGCTGGCGACAAGGGCCGTGCCGTCTCGATCGCAGATGCGATGCGCTACGGCAAGCTCGAGCGGATCGAGAAGCAGAAGCTCAATCACTTCGCGGAGGACAAGTCGCACGCCCGCAACACGCATTCGGCCGTCTTCGCCGAAGTGAAGATCGACGAGCAACTCGGCGTCATCCGCGTCTCGCGGGTCATGAGCGCCGTCGCGGCCGGGCGGATCCTGAACACCAAGACCGGCCGCAGTCAGATCATGGGCGGTGTGGTCTGGGGGATCGGGATGGCGCTGCACGAGGAGACGGTGACGGATCACCGCTTCGGCCGGATCATGAACGCGAATATCGCCGAGTACCACATCCCCGTGAATGCCGACATTCACGAGATCGAGGTCATCTTCGTCGAAGAACGCGACGATCGCATCAACGCCCTGGGCGTCAAGGGCCTCGGCGAAATCGGCATCGTTGGCGTCCCAGCAGCAATTGCGAACGCCGTCTATCACGCCACGGGAAAGCGCATCCGCCGCTTCCCGATCACGCTCGACAAGCTCCTCGCCTGATGCGCCAGATCAGTGTTCCCGCAGCGAGGCTCGTCGCGTAGCGTCCCCCCGCTGATCATTAAGCCGATGCCGACGCCGACCAGCGCGCAGCCTCAGCTGCGGCATTGCAGGGCAGCGCGTCGGGGTGCACGGAGATGCCGAGCCCCACCCGCGATCGCTCAGTGCATGGCTCGCGCTGGTCGAGGTGATGGCGAGAGGCGCAGATAGCTGTAGAACTGGAGCAGGATCAGCGCCAAGCAGAGGACGATGAATGTGGCGCTGATCGGACGCTCCAGGTAGGTCATCAGGTCGCCACGCGAAAGCACCATCGCCCTGCGAAAATTCTCCTCGAGCATGGGTCCCAGCACGAACCCGAGCACGACGGGAGCCACCGGAAATTCCAGCAGCAGAAAGATCGCACCGACACAGCCGAACACCGCTACGAGAAGGATATCGAACACGTTGTTGTGCGTGCTGTAGACACCGATTGCAATGAAGAACAACGCGGACGGGAACAGGAAGCGATAGGGAATTCGGAGCAGCCTGACCCAGATTCCGATGAGCGGCACGTTCAAGACCATCAATAACAGGTTGCCGATCCAGAAGCTGGCGACCAGCCCCCAGAACACGTCTGGATGCTCCGTGATCAGTTGCGGCCCGGTGTTGACGCCTTTGATGATCAGTGCGCCGAGCAGCAGGGCCATGACGGGGTCGCCGGGGATACCGAGCGACATTGTTGGGATGAAGTCGATCTGGGTCTTCGAATGTGCGGCCGCCTCCGGCGCCGTCACCCCCTCGATCGCCCCCTTGCCGAATCGATCCGGCGACTTCGAGACCTTCCGCTCCAACGCATAGGCAACGAAGGTCGTGATCGTAGGCCCGGTGCCGGGCATCGCGCCAAAGATGGCGCCGACGCCGGTGCCGCGCAGCATCGGCAGGATAGATCTCTTCAGTTCAGCGCGCGTAGGCATCATCTGCCTCATGGTGATGCGCGTTGTCGTGGTCGAGACCTCCCGTCGATCGACGGTGAGCAGGAAATCGGCGATGCCGAACAGCCCAAGAGAAAGCGCCGCGAGATCGATGCCATCGGCGAGATCCGGCAGGCCGAACGTGTAGCGTTGAATGCCGCTGCTGACGTCGGTGCCGATCGAGCCGAGGAAGAGACCAAACAGCGTCATGGCGATGCCCTTGAGCGGCGAGCCGCGCGCCATGGTCGACCCCGCCAGCAGCCCGAGCAGCATCACCGCGCTGATCTCGGTCGGACCGAACTTGAAGGCAACGGCCTCGAGCAGCGGCGAGACGAAGACCATCAGCGCGATACCGACGGATGCGGCGAAGAACGAGGCCATCATCGTGACGCCGAGCGCAGCGCCGCCGCGTCCGTTCAGGGTCATCGGATAACCGTCGATGCAGGTGACCGCGTGCGGAGGATGGCTCGGCAGATTGAGGAGAATGGCGCAAATGGCGCCGCCATACATGGAGCCGTAGAAGATTCCGGCAAGCATGAGGATGGCCGGAACCGCCGGGATTACATAGGTCAGCGGCAGCAGCATGGAAATTGTAGTCATCGCGCCCAATCCGGGAAGGACGCCGATCAGATTTCCCAGCACCACGCCGATGACGACCCACATCAGGTTCGCAGGCTGCAGCGCGACGCCGAAACCATACAATAGATCAGCCAACGCCTGTTCCATCGCTCTTCCCCCAAATCCCTCGACCGTTCACCCCCAGGCGAACAGCGCGAACTGCAGCTTCAAACCGTAACTGAAGATGACAACCGCCGCGACGACGAGGCCTGTTGCCAACAAAGCCGCAGTCCGTGCCGAATTGGCGGCGCTGCCCATCGCGGCGACGAACACCGCGATGAAGGTTGCCGGCACCAGGCCTCCATACACCCCGATGATCGCGAAAGCGATCAGAGCACCGAGGATGCACAGCCACCCCCGCCAATTGACGGTCGTGACTTCACCGCCCTCCTCTTGATGTCCCCTTGAGAACACGCCGATCGCAAGACCGACCAGAACCATGAACATGCCGTAGAAGAACGGCATGTAACCGGGTCCCATGCGGGTTGCCGTACCCATTCGGTAGGTGAGCGCGAGCGCCGAGATGCTCGCGCCCATCATCGTCAGCAGCGCCGCGCCGATCCGATCCTTGCCGAGACGATCGACTAGAGTGGCAGGTCCGCGACGATCGGTCGTGTCCGCCGGCTCACGCAACCCGGTCACCTTTCTTGATCTGGACGGTGCGACTGTCGACGCCCGGCAGCATCTTGGCGGGATCGCGTGTCACCACGACGTCGATCACCGTCGGGCCCACGCGTCGCGCGAGCGCCTCGTGAAGCGCGGGCGCCAATTGCTCGGGGCGCTCGACCCGAATACCATGACAGCCCATCGCCGCGGCGACGTCCGCATAGTTGGTTTCGTTAAGATCCGAGGCGTGATAGGCGCCCGCACCGTACATCAGATGCTGTAACGCTTTGACGTAGCCCGACGCCGCGTTGTTGACCACGATGACGGTGAAAGCGAGTCCCATGCGGCGCGCCGTCTCCAGTTCGCCGATCATCATGTTGAAGCCGCCGTCGCCGGTGAGCGCGAAGACCGGGTGTCCCGGAGCCGCCGCCGCCGCGCCGATCGCGCCAGGCAGGCCATAGCCGATCGAGGCCGAACCCCGATCCGGCACGAAAGCGCGGCCTGCGCGCTTGGTATCGAACAGCAGCCCGCCCCAGTGCGCCGCGAAACCGCCATCAGCCACCAGGTAGCCATCGGCCGGCAGCGCCGCGTTGATCTCCGTCAACAGACGGGCGATGTCGACGGGATGCTCGTCCGAATGGAGACGCGCGCCGACCTTGCGGCGCCAATTCGCCATTCGCTCCGCGATATCCGCTGGCCGGCCCGCCCAGCGAACCTGCAACCGCTCCCGCTGCGGCGCGAGCGCAGCGGCAAGATCGGTCAAGCCGAGCAACACATCGCCCCACAACCGCAAGGTTGCCGGAACGGTGCGGTCGAATTCCTCGGCGACGCAGTCGAGATGGATCAGCGGCTTGCCTCGGCCCGGCACCGTGTAGCGCTTGGTTGCGATCTCGCCGAGCTTGCAGCCCACCACCAGCAGGAGATCGGACTCCTCGATCAACTCGTTGGCAAAGCGATCGTAGCGGCCGAACAGGCCTGCATTGAGCGCATCGTTGCAGGGGATCGCACCCTTTCCGGTCAGCGTGTGCGCAACCGGCAGCTTGAAGCTGCGGGCGAAGTCGGTGAGCCGCTCGGCCGCGCCGGAGAGATGCACGCCGCCGCCGGCGAGAATGACGGGCGCGCGGGCGGCCGCGATCAACTCGGCGGCCCGGGAAATACTCGCCGCATCCGGACGCGCGCGCAGCGACGGCGCTCCGCGATAGATCGCGTCGCCATAAAAGTCCGCTGCGCTGAAATCGTGCACGGCATGGGAGACATCCTCGGGAACGTCCACCACCACCGGGCCGGGCCGCCCCGAGGTCGCCACCGCGAAGGCCCGGCGCATCAGCTCTGGAATGCGGCCGACCGACTCGATGCGGATCAGCTCCTTGCATACGGGCCGCAAGACATCCGTCTGTCGGCATTCCTGAGTCATGTTCTTCCAGGAGTGCTCGCGATGGGTATCGCCCACAAGGACCACCAGCGGCGTGCCCGCGTTGAACGCCTCCATCAACCCGGTCACGAGATTGGTCGCGCCGGGACCAAGCGTGGCGTCGGCCAGACCGACCCGGCCCGACACTTTCGCATAAGCATCAGCCGCGAAGATTCCTGCGCGCTCGTCGTTGACGAGGTGGTGTGGGAGCCCGAAGCGCCTCGCCGCATCATAGAACGGCAAGAGCTGAAACCCGCCCATGCCGAACATCACGCCACCATCGAAGACCTGGATCATCCGGGCGATGGCTTCGCCACCGGAGATCGACAGGACATCGGTTCCGCCGTCGGCGTTCACTTCAACGTGCTGATTCATTGTCTCGATCATTCCTCTTGAAAACGTGTGACACTGCTGCTCGAACGTCATTCGATGCTGGCCCCCGAGGCCTTGATGACCCCGGCCCATTTCCTGGTTTCGGATGCGATCAATGCGGCCAGCTCTTCCGGCGTACTCGGTGCGGCATCGGCGCCGAGCTCGGCGAGGCGGGCCTTGACGCGGGGTTCGGCGAGAATCCTGCCAACCTCCTCGTTGAGACGCGCGACGATCGCCTGCGGCGTCTTCGCCGGCGCCACCAGCGCAAACCAGGACGTCACCTCGCAGCCAGGCAGGCCGGCTTCCGCCATGGTCGGAATGTCCGGCGCTGCCGTCGAGCGATGCGGGCTCGTCACTGCAAGCGCGCGCAGTTTGCTGGCCTTGATATAGGGCAGCGACGAGGAAAGATTGTCGAACATCGATTGGACCTGGCCGCTGATCAGATCCACGACTGCCGGCGCGCTCCCCTTGTAGGGCACATGCACGAGCTGCACCTGCGCGACCATGTTGAACAGTTCGCCGCTCAAGTGAATCGATGACCCGGCTCCCGAGGACGCGAAGTTGATCTGACCTGGCTTGCTCTTCGCAAGAGCAATGAACTCCTTCAGATTCGCCGCAGGAACCTCTGGATTGACCACCAGCACGTTCGGCACCGTCGCAACCAGGCTGATCGGCGCAAGATCCGTGGCGAAGTCGAAAGGCAGCTTCGGATAAAGGCTGGTGTTGATGGTGTTGGCGATCGTGCCCATGAAGATCGTGTGGCCGTCGGGTGCGGACCGCGCCACCTGAGCCGATGCAATGCTTCCGCCCGCGCCCGGCCGGTTTTCGATCACCACGGGTTGACCGAGGACCTCGGACAATTGCTGCCCCACGATGCGCGCGACGACGTCGGTCGAACCGCCAGCCGCATACCCCACCACGAGGTGAATCGGTTTCGACGGATAAGGATCGGCATGAACCATGGCTGCGGAGCTGCCCCACACCAGAACCAACGAGACCAACGTCCCCAACCAGCACCGCCTCATCGCCCACTTCCTCCACCGCTTGACATGTCCATATTATGGACTATTAATGATCGCCCTTGTGATGCGCGTTCTGGAATCGAATGACCATCTCCGTCAAGCGATTCTGCGCATGACGATATCCTTCATTTCTTGCGAAGCGGCATCACGAGATCGACAGGATATCAGAAATATTCCATATATTGGACATATCATGAAGGATGACGCCATCAAGCCCACCGGCACGCAGAGCATCGGCCGCGCGGCCGCAGTGCTGCGTGCGCTCGCGCTCCGCAGCCAATCGGGCGCGCGCATGGCCGACATCGCCCGTGAGACTGGACTTGAGCGTCCGACGGCCCACCGCATCCTCCAGGGCTTGATCGCCGAAGGCATGGCCACTCAGAACGAAGGCACGCGCCGCTATTATCTCGGCCCGTTCATCTACGAGCTCGGCTTGCTCGCGGAGCCGCGCTTTCATCTGCGCGAGATCGCACGTCAGGCGGTCGCGTTTCTCGCGGAGCAAACAGGCGATACCGTGTTTCTTGCCGTGCGCGGCGGTAACGATGCGCTTTGCATCGAACGCAAGGCCGGTAGCTTTCCGATCAAGGCGTTCACCGTCGAAGTCGGAAGCAGGATGCCCCTCGGGATCGGCTGCGGCGGCATCGCGATGCTCGCCGCGCTCCCGGAAGAGGAGGCCGCGAGCATTCTCAAGTTCAATGCGCCGCGCCTTGCGGAGTACGGCGACGTGACGGCGACACAGCTCGCTGAACTCGTGGCGGCCGCGCGCGGCCGCGGTTATGCAATCAACCCACACCGCGCTCCGGGCATCGCGGCGGTCGGCATGGCCGTGCGTCACGCCGATGGCGGCCTTGCGGGCTCGATCAGCATCGCGGCCATCGAAAATCGACTGCCGTCGGAGCGCATCGAGAAGATCGCGCCCATGCTGCGCGCTGAAATCAGGAAGATCGAGAAGATGCTCCGCGCGTCCTGAAGTGGCAACGCGCAATCGACGCGACTGAAGGAAAGACCGCATCGAGCTTGATCCGGTCAGGCTTCATGCTACTTGGCGGAGTCTTTCTCGCCTTGACTGGTGGTGAGGCTCTCCACGCTGACATGGCACATGTCGGACGATCTCCCATCAGGCTGGCGTGGTACGGCATAGTCCTTTCGCGTTGCTGAGCAGGCACGAGATTCAGATGCGAACGAACTGGATCGACGATTCCCTGATGAGGCTCGGTCTAGAACGCGGCCAGGCCTGGAAACGCATCGATCCGGCTTCTACGTCAGGAACCTGCCCTGCAGCGGCTCGTTCCTAATGCGGTTCGCGAAGCTGTCGATCGAGGTCGGCGGCCTGATGACCGGCACATGATTTAGATGTCGGCGCTCCATCAAGTCGCCGACCTCCTCGAGAGGCGCCTCCTCGCTGGTGGTCGCCGGCTGACGCGTCATCACCTGCTCGACCTTGCGGCCGTGCTCCTTGACGAATTCACCCGCGATTCGGTCGGCCCCAAGCACGATCGTGAGCAATCGATTGCGCGCATGCTCCGTGCCGATTTCGATCCGCCTGAGGAAATCGCTTTCGCACAGAATGCCGACGAGCTTACCGTTCGCGTCCACGATCGGAAGACCACTGATGTGATGTGCAAGCATCACCTTGATAGCGTCGGCAATCGAGGCTTCGGGCCGGATCGTCATCACCCGTCGAGACATTATCTGGTGCGCGCGCATATCTTCCACTCCGGAGCGGTTCAAGAGGTATTTGCTGCGTCAAAGGACGTCTTGACAGAGATCAACCTCAGCACGGGACGGGATTGGCATAACGATATGTCCAAACTTATTCTCGATATCAATGACCGGATCGAAGCGGCGGCGGACGATCGATCGCGCGGCGTCATCGTCCGGAAACTGCGCAAAGCGCTTGAGGGAGTATGAGCGTCGCTGCCTGATGCTAGTCTAGAATCTGCGCGAAATGTTGAGAGATTTGGTCAGAACAATCTTATCCGAGGCGAGACAAGGCCGGTGAGCCAGGTCAACAAGGTGGCGAAGACAATGAGAATCGTGATGCCCGTTGCACTGACCATGACTTGAGCAAGCACGCCGCCCGATACAGTTCTTAGAAAGGCATAAGCCGCAAGCGACAGCAGAACTCCCACACAGTAGACCTCGAGCGAGTTTTCTCCGCAGCGAACGGCCCTCAGGAACACGCGCGACCGCATGGCGGCCCAATGCGCCGGCGCGAGATTGGCGACGCAGACCGCAAGCGCAAAGAAATGCAGAAGCCGTAGCGGATCGAGATCCGACTTGTTTATCGGATAGACCAAGGCTTTCAGGAATTGAGGAACTGCGAACTCGATAGCCGGGTTGATCCAACTCATTGCAACAGCCAATGACCAAATCAAGTATGCGGCTGACAGCATGATCGCCGGACGTGACATCACGAATGGCGCTAGCCGCCCGTGCCCCACCACCGCCCACCATCCACCGATCGTGACGAGGAATTGCCAGGCGAACGGGTTGAAATACCAGTCGTTCGTCGGCCATCCCCGAAGGTTCCAGCCGTATATCTGAACCAGGCCGTACAGCAGGGCCGAAACAGCCAAGGTGACATTTGGGAATCTGAGGAGAAGAAAAAGCCACGGCGCAAACAGCAAATGGAAGAGCACGAAGGTCGGCAGCACATCCGTATTGACGGGCCGGTATTGCAGAATCGCCGCACGCGACAACGCTTCTCCCGGCTGCTGCAGGACGATCGCCACATTTGCGTCGTCTGCGAGTTCGGCATCCATCCAATGAACGGCGACGACCAGAAAGAGCGTCAGCAGCAGAAATGCCGCATAGATGTCCCAGCTTCGTCGAATCGTATGACTAATCGTCGCCCAAGCCCCGGCGCTTCGGAACACGCGTCCATATGCCATCGTGCACGTCAGTCCCGAGACAAACATGAAGACTTCAGTGGTGTCACTGAATCCATAATGGCTCAACGTAAGCCAACTGCAGATATTCCCCGGGATATGGTTGATGAAGACAAACCAGAGTGCAACCCCTCTGCAGGCATCGAGCCGAATGTCCCGGTCAAGCATATCGTCGAGTGGGCCCATCGCAAATATTCGAAATATCCCCGCTGATCCTATTCGCTTAAGGCTCGCCCAGGCTCCCTAAGACAGCTCTCCAGCGCTGTGAGCATCTGCATCCGGCCAACGATACCCACGACCCGTCTCTTGCGAAGCACCGGCACCTGCGAGATCTGGTAGATATCCATTTCCTTGACGACCGCCTCGATCGTGGCGTTCTCATCGACGCAAACGGGATGAGGGCTCATGACTGCATCGACCCGCAGTCCCCTCGTCCGCTCACGAGCGAGCTGGCCTTCCTGTCTCCCCAGTAGCCATTCGAGCCAAAACCCCTCGGGATAACTGACGCCCAGCTCGCGACGATGGAGGAAGTCGCCTTCGGCAATAAGGCCGACCAGAGCCCCTTCATCATCGAGAACCGGCAAGCCACGTTGATTGGTCTCGAGCAGGAGATGGAGGGCCTCCAGCAGCGGCGTTTCCGGCTTCACCGTTGCGAACGAGGTCCGCATGATATCTGACGCCCGCATTGCTTCTCTCCACCGCAACCTGCGCCTCGGCCCCTCTTGATCGCGGCATTGAACGGCCATCGGTCGACCTGAATAGAAGGAGCGTTCCGCTACGCGTTGCGGCCTAGTGGACCATAAGCAAGCAGACCTGAGCCTGTCGCAGAAGGCTCTGTGTCATGCCGCCGAACATCCATTCACCCAACCGGCTATGTCCATAGCCTCCGGTAACGATGAGGTCGGCGCCGACGTCCGTGGCCAGGCGAATGAGATAACCGGCATCCGGCTCCGCCGTATGCACCCGGACTTCGTGCTCGCAATTCACGCCGTGCCTTCCGAGATAGCCGGCGACGTCGCGCACCCGCAGATGTGCCGCATCCTGTTCGTCCGGGGTGCAGATTTCGGCGATCGTGACCTTCGACGCCCGCGTCAAGAACGGCAACGCCTCGCGAACCGCAAGGCGCGCTTCCCGAGTATCCTTCCAGCCGATCACGATACGGTCACCAGCCAGTTGCGTCACACCGTCCGGCACCGAAAGCGTAGGACAGCCCATCCGCAGCATGGCGCCGGCGGAATCGAGATAGCGGGGGTGATAGGTCCTGTGCTGCTTGCGCTTGACGACAACAAGGTCAGCAGCCCTGGCCTGCTCAGCCAAAAATTCGGTCGGAAATCCAATTGCCGAGCGCCATTCCACCTTTTCGCCTGGCAGGCGAACAATCCGCCTGAACCACGCCTCTTTGGCCGACAGCGTTGCCCGTATGCGCTCGAGATCCTCGGCTGTCGTTTCCTGGATGATCACGCCTTCCGCAGCGATCGTGGGTTCGGTTGCGATCGCCGAGACACCGAGGATGGACGCCCCAAATCGACTGGCGATGCCCTCCGCGACGGCAATCTGCCCTTCTTCCTGCTGCTCTGGATCGACGTAGACCATAACGCTGGCGAAAGACATGTCCGCGCTCCGAGGTGACAACCCATTATCGTGTATCGGGTCCCTTCAAGGCTTGATGCACATCAAGCGAGAAAATGTGCTCTGACATCGCAGGCCGCTCCCAGGAGAGCAACCTGTCCTACTCGTCCAGCAAATGCTTTTCGATCTCGCCGACCGGATGCCCAGTAAGGTCCTTAGTCACGGCGGCTGATTTGGACAACAGCTCCATCCTGCAACTCTTGCAGCCCCTCCTCCAAGTCGGGCAAGGTAAATTTAGAGCGTATGATTCCGGATCATCCCTGTTCTCGTTGCGCGCCGGGCGAGATCATTTGGCCGACCCGCCAGAGACTGTGCGATATTTATTTCCGGACAAACCGGCTCCCGTTCCACCGTAGCAAGCTACTTTGAGATAAAGACCAAACCCCTGGGCCGCAGCTACTGAGCCCCCGCACATAGAATCCCATTTGCGTACGTCCGCTCGAATTTCGGGAGGCAGCATCTGAAGGTGCGCAGGATCCCAAGGGTCCTGCGCTGTTCCACTATGGGAGAGCGCCGGCTGCAGAAGCCCGAGCGACGCAAGAAGAGCGCTTGCAAGCACCGAAGCGATTTTGATTGGCTTCACTGCCCAGGGCTCCTCAAGCTTTGGAACAATTTAACCTCCAACGCCGTGAACAGATTGAGCGAGATCAAGCGAAATCCGCTGATGACCCGCAGGGAGACCGTAGAAGCACTCGACTGCATCCCCACTTGCCGGGCGGTTCGTGGTCAGTTGACGCAAATCAACCCACCAATGCTCTGAGGGAGTAAGCGAATTCTGCGATCACGGGACGCTTCGGCCGCCCGGCGACAGAGGACATCCGTCATGCAACTCCGGCAGGCGACTCTCCGTCCGAGCCCCCTTCGGAGCGGGGCCCGCGCTCTTCTTGCGCTCGCGCTCAGTTTTCTGCCTTCAGTGTCAATGGCGGAAGACGAGGTGAAGCTAAGCGCGGCGCAGGCGCAGAATCTCGGAGTCCGGGTGATGCATCCGGTTTCGAGCCGTACCGACAAGACATTGCCCTATCCCGCCCAGATCGTGATTCCGACGCCGCAATTGTGGGTCGTCAGCGCGCCGGTTGCAGGGATGGTCTCCAATCTGGCTATCGCTCGCGGAGATCGCGTCAACGCCGGCCAGCCACTCGTTACACTGGAAAGCCCAAGCTTCGTTTCGCAGCAACGCGAGTATCTGCAAGCGGTCGCGCAAGAAGTTCTCGCCGCCCAGCAACTCAAGCGCAACGCCGATCTGTTTGAAGGCAGGGCGGTGCCGCAACGTGTGCTGGAGGCGAGCCAGACCGAGGCGCGGCAGGCCAGCATCGCGGTCGCGGAGCGGCGTCAAATGCTGCGTCTGAGCGGACTGTCCGACGAGGCGATTTCGCGGCTGACCAACGAGGCGGCGATCAGCGCAACGCTGACCGTCATCGCACCGCGGGCGGCCTCCGTAGTCGACATCGCGGTTTCACCAGGCCAGCGGCTCGAGCAGTCCGCGTCGCTCGTCAAGCTCGCGCAGCTATCGTCACTCTGGGCGGAAATCGCAATCCCAGCGGCCAACATCCGTGCGATCCGCACGGGTGCGAAAATTGAAATCGAGGGCTATACCACGCCGGGCCAGGTCGTACTGGTCTCCGAGACCACGGACGCGGCAACCCAGACCATTTTGGTGCGCGCAGAAATCCCCAACAACGGGGAGCTGCATCCCGGCCAAACGGCTGCAGCGCGCGTCGGCTTCCTCTCCGCTGGCGAAAGCGCCTGGGAGATTCCCTACAGCGGGCTGGTCCGCCGCGGCGAGCAGACCTCGGTCTTCGTCGCCATCGACGGCGGCTTCCGCCTCGTCCCGGTCACTCTGCTCGCGGAAGATCAGGACCACGTCGTGGTATCCGGCCCCATCACGGACAAGGACGAGATCGCCATCGGCGGCATTTCGGCGCTTCGCGGCATTCTCTCTGGGTTAGGGCAATAGATGCTCCAACGCCTCGTCGCATTCGCACTTTCGCAGCGACTGTTCGTCGTCCTGAGCGTGCTGCTGTTGATTGGTGCGGGCGCCGTGTTTCTGCCAAGCCTGCCGATCGACGCCTTTCCAGACGTCTCGCCCGTTCAGGTGAAGGTCATCATGAAGGCGCCGGGTCTCACCCCCGAGGAGGTCGAGCAGCGGATCACGGTTCCGATCGAGCTCGAGCTCCTTGGACTGCCGAACAAGAAGATCCTGCGCTCGACCACGAAATATGCGCTGGCGGACATCACCGTCGATTTCGAGGACGGCACCGACATTTACTGGGCGCGCAACCAGGTATCGGAACGCCTGTCAAACATCTCGCGCGATTTCCCGGACGGCGTGAGCGGCGGGCTTGCGCCGATCACGAGCCCGTTGGGCGAGATGTTCATGTTCACCATCGACAGCCCCGAGCTCTCGCTCGCGGAGCGGAGGACCCTGCTCGACTGGGTGATCCGCCCGGCCTTGCGCACCGTTCCCGGCGTTGCAGACGTCAACGCGCTCGGCGGCTATGTACGTGCGTTCGAGATCGTGCCGCGCAACGATGCACTCGCAGCGCGCGGTATTTCGTCCGATTTGTTTCGCCGCGCTATCGAGGCAAACAGCCGCAATGACGGCGCGGGCCGCGTGAACCAGGGCGAAGACAGCGCGCTGGTTCGCGTCGAAGGCAGCATCCGCGGTGTCGACGATATTCGTTCCATCGTCGTTGATACCCGCGACGGCATCCCGATCCGGGTCAGCGACGTGGCCCACGTCAGGATCGGCGCGCTGACCCGCTACGGGGCGGTCACGGCTGACGGCCGCGGCGAGACCGTCGAAGGGTTGGTGCTCGGCCTGCGCGGCGCCAATGCGGGTCAGCTTGTCCGCGATGTTCGGGCGCGCCTTGCGGAGCTGCAGCCGTCGCTGCCGAAGAGCGTCTCGCTCAACGTGTTCTACGACCGGAGCCACCTGGTCAACCGTGCCGTCGGCACCGTGGTGCGGGCGCTCGGCGAAGCCACTGTGCTCGTGATCGTGCTTCTGCTGCTGTTCCTAGGTAACTGGCGCGCCTCGCTGGTGATCGCGCTCAGCCTGCCGCTCGCCATCGTCATCGCGCTGATCGTGATGCGGGCGGTCGGGATGTCGGCCAATCTGATGAGTCTCGGCGGACTTGCAATCGCGATTGGAATGCTGATCGATGCACTTGTTGTCGTGGTCGAGAACATCGTCGGCAATCTCGGCAAGCACGATCCCGGCAGAGCCACGCCGCTGATCCACATCGTGTTCCGCTCGGTCTGCGAAGTCCTGCAACCCGTCGCCTCCGGCGTGCTGATCATCATCATCGTGTTCGTGCCGCTCCTGACCCTTCAGGGACTGGAGGGAAAGCTCTTTATTCCCGTGGCGCTCGCAATCATTTTCGCCCTCGCCGGTTCGCTCCTGCTTGCGCTCACCGTCGTTCCAGTCGCGACCTCCTTCATGCTCAAGTCCGCCTCGCATGGCGATCCCCTGCTGATCCGGGCCGCGCAGCGCGTCTACGCGCCTGCTCTGGATTGGGCGCTGAACAATGAGCGCAAGGTCATCGCCGCGGCACTGATCGGCCTCATCGCTGCGGGCTTTGCCTACACAAAGCTCGGCAAGACCTTCATGCCGACCATGGACGAGGGCGACGTCATCGTCAGCGTGGAGACGCTTCCTTCCGTTAACCTGGACGAATCGCTCGCCATCAATGCCAGGCTGCAATCCGCGCTGTTGAAGGTGCCGGACGTTGCCGGCATCATCGCACGGACCGGATCGGATGAGCTCGGTCTCGATCCCATGGGTCCCAATCAGACCGATACGTTTCTCGTGCTCAAGCCGGCGGCAGAGAGGCAGACTACGGACAGGGAAGCCATGCTGCAGAAGCTTCGCGAGGTTCTGGCCGGCTTTCCCGGCATCTCGCTCAGCTTCACCCAGCCGATCGACATGCGCGTGCAGGAGATGATCAGCGGCGTACGCGGCGACGTCGCGGTCAAGATCTTCGGCCCGGACATCGCCAGGCTCAATGAGATCGCGGCGAAACTGTCGTCCATCCTGTCCGGCATCGATGGCGCCGAAGACGTCTACACCACGCTCAACGAAGGCGCCCAATACTACACTGTGGCCGTCAACCGGATGGAGACCGGCCGCCTCGGCATCACGGTCGATTCCATTGCCAACTCGCTGCGCACACAGATCGAGGGCAGGACGATCGGAACGGCGCTCGAGGAGGGACGCCGCACGCCCATCCTGGTTCGCGGCAGCGAGACGACTCGGGAGGCGCCTACTCTGCTCGCCAGCCTGCCATTGACGCTCTCGTCCGGGCAGCACGTCGCGCTGTCGCAGGTCGCCCGCATCCAGCGCGTCGATGGGCCCGTGAAGATCGACCGTGAAAACGGCAATCGGATGAGCGTGGTTCGCGCCAATGTCCGCGGCCGCGACATGGTCGGATTTGTCCAGGCAGCTCAGCAGAAGGTTGCCGCCGAGTTGCCGCTGCCCGACGGCTATCGGCTGACCTGGGGCGGCCAGTTCGAGAACCAGCAGCGCGCCGCCGCGCGGCTCTCCGTCGTGGTGCCGGTCGCCATCGGCCTGATCTTCGTGCTGCTGTTCACCACATTCGGCTCAGTGCGCCATGCCCTGCTGGTGCTGGTCAACATCCCCTTCGCGCTGATTGGCGGCGTATTCGCGCTGGTCTCGAGCGGCGAATATCTGTCCGTTCCGGCGTCGGTCGGATTCATCGCGCTGCTTGGCATAGCCGTGCTGAACGGCGTCGTGCTGGTCTCCTATTTCAACCAGCTCCGCGCTCATGGCCTGAGCGAGGGGCGCATCGTCGTCGAAGGCGCCAAGCGAAGGCTGCGGCCCGTTCTCATGACGGCCAGCATCACGGCGCTCGGATTGATCCCGCTGTTGTTCGCCTTCGGTCCGGGATCCGAAGTGCAGCGACCGCTGGCCATCGTCGTGATCGGGGGTCTGGTCTCGTCCACGCTGCTGACGCTGATCCTGCTGCCGATCCTGTATCGCCGCTACGGCGGCGCTGCTAAGGAGGCCAAATGACGAGCGCGGCCGTCTGCATCACGCTGATCCTGCCGCGCCAGCTTCGCGCTGAGCTGTTCGACTATCTCAACGAACAGACCGATCTGGTGAGCGGCTTTACGGCCTCCGATGCAGCCGGACACGGCGCCGGCGTGCGGCTCCAAAGCATGGCCGAGCGCGTCAAAGGGCACGCCGATCAGGTCATCGTATGGATTGTCCTGCCACGGAGCGATGCCGAGCGCCTGCTCGACCGGGTTCGGACTTCGTTTGCCGGCACCAATCTCGTCTATTGGATCCTGCCCGTGGCAGAATTCGGCACCATCGATTAGGCGTGAACCCATAAAGTTTTGTCAGGGCAGACGGCTTGCCCAAAGTCCGCTATCCATCGATAGCGACCAAACTCTGCAACGCAGCTAAATGAACGATGGGCCAATTGGCGACAAAACAACGGTGAGCAGACAGTCAGATCTCCCCGCTCTGGGTCGAGACAAGCCGAATAGAGGCAGGACCTTCTATGTTGGCCTAAGATACTTTTGAGCGGTCGAAATGAGAGTTTCCACGGCGGATTGACTGTACGAGGGATGCTTCGGATTTAGGTGCAAGCCAGTTTCGACGATCATCACCTGGGTTATCCCGGAGGGTAGAACCTCAACCGCGAATGGTACGAACGATACGTGCGGAGCCTTGAAAGGCATTGGAGTCGCTTTCACTGACGTCGAACGTAGGTGGCGCCCCAGCCAAGACCGAGTGTGGCTGCGACAAGCGAGCCGAACAGTACGCCCAGTTTCGCCGCCCTCAATAATCCTTGATCGGAGAAGGCGAGCATCGAGATGAAGATCGACATGGTAAAACCGATGCCAGCCAGCAGGCCGACCAGACAGACGCCCCTCCACGAAACTCCAGGAGCGAGGCGACAGCCGCCCAGTCGTACCGCGACCCAAGTCGCGCCGACAACGCCAAGCGGTTTCCCAGCGATCAAAGCAAGCGCAGTGCCCATCATCACCAGATGGCCCCCAGCGGAGAGATCGGCGCCCGTTAAGCTGACGCCAGCGTTCGCCAGTGCGAAGATCGGCATGACGCCGTAAGCCACCCACGGATGCATCGCCATCTGCACCCGCGACACCGGCGGCAATATTTCGCGGTGAGCTACGCGAAGGTCTCGCAGCGGTTGCTCCAACAGATACGGATTCCTTGCCTTCACCGCATCGCTACTTCGCAGCTGTTTGAGCACGCGCGACACCACTTCCAGCGGCGGTTCCCGCATCGGTATGGCGCGTGCCGGAGTGATCAGCCCGAGCACGACGCCTGCAAGAGTCGGATGGATTCCGGCTACCAAGAACCCAATCCAAACCAAAGAACCGGGCAGCACGTAAAAGGGCGCCGAACCGATCCCAATCCGCTGAAACCCTAAAGCCGCGAGAATGCCAATTGACGCGATGATGAAACCGCCAAGCTGAAGACTGGTAGTGTAGAAGAGGGCAATGATAAGTACCGCAATGATGTCGTCGATGATCGCCAGAGCAAGCAGGAAGACCCGCACATTGACCGGGATCTTTCGTCCAAGCAGCGCGAGCACCCCGACGGCAAAGGCGATGTCTGTCGCGGTTGGCACGGCCCAGCCCTGCCCTCTAGCCGGATCGCTGTTGAGGCTCAGATAGATGAGTGCCGGGACGATGACGCCACCAATCGCCGCGACCAGCGGCAGAATGGCTTGGTCGGGTCTGCTCAGTGCGCCTTCATGAACTTCGCGCCGAATCTCCATGCCCACGACGAGAAAGAAGACTGTCATCAGCGCGTCATTGACCCAGAAATGCAGCGAACGGGAAAAGGCGTGTTCCCCGACACCGATTGTGAGCGGAAGGTTCCAAAAGGCGTGATAGCTATGGGCGAACGGAGAGTTGGCCCAGATCAGTGCAGCGGCGGCGGCAGCGAGAAGGGCGGCACCGCTGACTGCCTCGACATGCAGGAACCGATGAAGTGTGCTGAGGGCCTGTTCCGCCAGCCGCTGGGCTTTCGGCAGTTCGTCAAATGAGGGGCTATCGTTCATGGGGCGCACGCTTTCCGCGTGGCGGCCCGACCATCGCTTGACCTGTCGCTGCTTTAATGCAGTGAGCACCCGAACGCCGTTATACATCGCAATGGCGACAATTCAACCTTGGAAGAACGACCCATCGCCGATGCCTGTTTGGGGCCATTCGCGACGGGTCAAGCCAGTAGCAAGTCCCGCCAAGTCAGTTATCCCGCCGAAAGCGGAAGTAAATCAGGCCCGGGGCGTTGCCGATTGATGCTGCGGCCCGAGACGTGATTGGCTGTGTGCTAATGAGTCCGCGCCCTAACTAACCAACAAGGCCTTGTTGCTTGGCGTTCAGGTTGCGTAAAGCTCGCCAAGCTGATCACTGCGCGGCCACCGCTTCGTAAATATCCTCCTCTTGAGCAGTATGCATGCGCACAAGCGTTTCGATCGCCTCGATCACACGCTGGGCGTCTCGGATGAGATAACGGTCGACCTTTTCTGACGGTAGGTCCGCCGCGATCCGCGCGAGCAGCCGCGCAAGGTGCAGGATCTCTCGGTGCGCGCGGCTCATGGCCGAGAGGCCGTGGCGTTCTCGCAGCACACTTGCAATCTTCGGATAGACGCTGCCTTCATCCTCGCGCTCGTGCGTCACGACACTGCCCTGAACCAGGCGATGAGCCTCTTCGATCAAGGCCGCCGCGGTGTCTGGTGTCGCATCGTCAATCGCATCGACGATCTTGCGCAGCCGGTCGAGATCCCTGAGAAGCGCCTGATGGTCGTGATGCAGTGCCAGCCCCTGCTCTGCGGATATCCGGCGACCGGTGTTCCCGTAAGCGGGGGTGAGCGCCCGCAGCGCGTTCAGGATGACGGCAACGTCGATCACCTCCTGCACGACCGCTGCCGGTACGGGTTTCAGCCAGCCAGCAGTGGCGGCCACCATGGCCGCTATCGACAATCCCATACCGATAATGATGCTTTGGAGGGCGATCCGCCGCGCCCGCTGCGCAATGATGATCGCTTCGCCGACGCGATCGAGCCGATCGGCCAGGATGACCACATCCGCCGCCTCGGACGAGGCGCTCGCGCCACGCGCGCCGAGCGCGACCCCGATATCGGCCACGGCCAGCGCCGGGGCATCATTGATGCCATCGCCGACCATGATGGTCGGATGCAGCCGCTGTTCCGTGCGCACGGCCTCGACCTTGTCAGAGGGAACGCGGTCGGCCAGCACGGCATCGAGGTCGAGTGCTGCTCCGATGGCCTGCGCCGCCGCGGCGCGATCGCCGGTGACCATCACCATTCGCGCGATGCCCGCATCGCGCAGCAGCCGGATCGCACGCGGCGTATCAGCCCGCAGCTCGTCGGCCAGCAGCAGCGCGCCGAGCGGACGGCTATCCACAGCGACAAAGACGATCAATGCCGAGCGCCACGATGCGCGCCGGATTGCCCGCAGCTCCCACGGCGACAGGTCGGCATGCGAGCGAAGCAGCTCTCGCGAGCCCGCGGTTACCTGGCGGCCGTCGACCAGGCCGGACAAGCCGGTGCCCATGGTTTCCTTGACCTGTTCAGGCGCTTTGAGCTTGAGGCCGCGATCGACGGCCGCAGCGACGACAGTCTTGGCGAGGACGTGATGCGAGGCCTGCTCGAGCGATGCCCCAAGCGTGAGAACCTCGTCCGGGTCTTCCCCCGGAGCGACTTCAACCGAAAGCAACCGCGCACCTCCAACCGTGAGGGTGCCGGTTTTGTCGAAGAGCACGGTGTGTGCGCGAGCCAGCGCCTCCAGTGCCCCTCCGCCCTTGGCCAAGATGCCGCGACGGGCCGCTTGCGCCACGCCGGCAATGAAGGCGACAGGCGCGGCCAGAATCAGGGGACAAGGCGTTGCCGCCACCAGCACGGCGAGACTGCGGATCAGATCGCCGGAGATCCACCACGCCAGGAAGGCGATGACGAGCGTCACCGGCAGAAAGATCAGCGCATAGCGATCGGCCAACCGCACAAAGGGAGCCTTCGCCGTTTGCGCCGCCGTCACCATGCGCACGATGCCAGCGTAGGTACTCTCGCCAGCCGGTGCGGTAACGGTCAACTCCAACGTCTCACCCGCATTCAGCGAACCGGAAAGGACGGCGCTGCCGCGGGTCTTCGCGACGGGGATCGGCTCTCCCGTAACCGCGGACTCGTCGATGGTCGCCATGGCCGAACGGACGATGCCGTCGACTGGCACGATCTCTCCAGCCCGCACCAGGAGCTCCTCGCCGACCGAGACGTCCTCGATCGAAACCTCCTCGATCCGCTCGCCGGTCTTGCGATGTGCACGGCGCGGCGCACGATCGACCAGTGACCGCAGATCGTGCTCAGCTCGCGCGACAGCGATATCCTCCAGCACGTTGCCTCCGGAATACATCAGCGCGACCACAGCCCCGGCAAGCGGCTGGCCGAGCGCCAACGCCGCGCTCATCGAAAGGAGCGCGATCGCGTCCACTCCGAGGCGGCCGCCCAGCAGGTCCCTGACGATCGAGACCGCCAGTCCTCCTATCACGGGCGCCGTTCCCATTGCCCATGCGAGGTCCGCCAGATCAGGCCGGCCCGCGGCTCGCGCGAGAATACCTGCGGTCAATCCCGCGATTGCGACCGCAGCCAGAGCCCATCGCAGAACCCGCTCAAACGACATGGTCCAATTCCGCAGCTACCAACATCATTCTCTTCCGAAACCAGCTTCGCGGTTTGAGCGGAATCAATGACCGGTTCCGAACGCTCGCCAACAAATGCAGCCTACTCAAGCTGCCCACGAGTTGGATCAAGCAGGCGAAGAACTCAGGAAAGCCGGAACCGGCGATTGAGTCAGAAGCCGTTGGGTCTGGAATACCGACGCATGTCCACGACTTGGCCGCGGACTAGCGGCTTGTCGGCAGCATTTCCGGTAAGGCCCATGTCAGCGGGCCTGCGCCCTCTCCTGGCCCGATTTGATCTGGAGCAAAGAGGATATCGGGCCAAAGGACTATTCTTAAACTGCTTCACTCGCAGGAGTGTTGCCATGATCGTTGAGCGCCTATCACGAGAGCATCGCAATATTGAGGCGCTGCTCGCCATCCCTGAGCGGGAGCTCGATTTCATCGAGCACGAGCGCCATCACATGATGATGGAACATCGCGATTTCTTTCCTGCCGTACCTAAGGCACTCAAGCCTCAAGATTGGACCGAAATCGCTTCGGCCGTAACTGGTCGTAAGGACCCGCTGTTCAGCGATGTTCCCGAAGAGCGGTTTGACGCGCTAAGCGCACATATTTCTTTGCGGCTGGCGGCTGACGCCGAACGAAATTGGTCGCGTTTTCGCGGTTGCGGGGAGCTTGATAGCGAGTTTGTTAGGATCGGGCCCGGCTGAATACAGAGGCGGTGAACAAAGTCCAGAAGTCGGCGACAGGCGAAGAAGGTCGCGCTGCGGCTCGGGATAGAGTTGCGGAGTAGGAGACCGCCAGTGCTAGAAGCCACCTCAAACGACAGTCTCGAGGCGCTCGTGCGTCATGCGCTGTTGACGACGCGCGCCACAGTGATCTGTCCGTTCCATCCAGAGGTGATCATCCGTGTGGGCGACGACGCCGCCGAGACTCATGCCTATTACCGCGTTAGAAACATGATCAAGAGCGATAGCTGGGAGCATGAAGATTTGATGGACGAGATTGCCCGCCAACTGACAGATGCGGCCGACGGCGCGTGTCCTCGATGTGCACAACTAGCCGGTTGCCATGGATAACGCGTTACGCGCCTCGAAGATCAGTCCGGACGGGTTGAGCTGGATCAAGATCTCTCACGTTCAACAGGAACAGGATACACATATATATTTTCTCTAGCCGATGGAGGGAACAGATGAGTCTTCCAAGATTGTGGAGCCAAGAATTGGATCCGTTCCGAATGATGCGGCGTGAAATGGAAAACGTGTTTCGTGGCTTCGATCAGAAACCGTCTCCCGGCATTGGGGCTGGCGCTCCAGCAATCAGTGTGGCGGAAACAAGTCATGCCTTCGAAGTGACTGCAGAACTTCCTGGCGTGGACGAGAAAGACATCAACGTTAGTCTAGACGATAACCAGCTGGTCATTTCAGGCGAGAAAAAGGCGGAGAGCACGAAAGAAGACAAGGACTGGCACATCGAGGAACGGAGCTACGGCTCATTCTATCGATCGATGTTTTTGCCTTTCGAACCAGAAGAGGGAGCCGTCGAAGCTCATTTCGACAACGGCGTACTCCATCTCTTGATCAAGAAGCCTGTCAAGGCCCTGAAGAGCGCCAAGACAATTCCTGTCAAGACGGGCGCTCCTCCGAGCTAAAACCCTACATCGAACAGCGCCGTCGTACCAAATAAGGCTGCTTAGCCCTGAACGGTCGTCGCAGGAAACCGGGGACTGGAACTTAAGAGCTGGTTCTGGTCTCCGGAGTTTAGGCCAAATTTGCGCAGGCACTCGTTCAGCGCAAGAGGTGTCTTCGCTGCTGGGTGTCGGCTGCATTTTGGCCTCCTGGAGACGGCCGGAACTCATCGCTGCGGAGATTGTTTCGGCTTCGGGGTTCCTGAATTGACTTCATGTAGTTCAGGGCTGCCTCCGCATCGTCCCTGCTGAAGCGGAAGGTCGGCATCGAGGGATGAATGCTGCTATAGCCATCCTGTAGTCGCTGCAGCAAGTCGCTATCGTAGAGCTTGGTTTCGCTAAAGCTGCGAAAGGGCGGCGCTTGCCTGAGGGGGCTCGCCCCGGTCCTGCCAACCGAGTGACAGCGTGCGCACAGCTTTTGCAGCAGATCTTTGCCATGTTGTTGCTCCGCATCGAGCGCGTGGGCGCAGGCGCTCCACCAGAGACCCATTGCCAAGAGTATCGGCAAGCATCGCATCATCGCAGTCGTTCTCGCGAAACAGCTCACCAGCGCGAGGTTGCCTTGCCGTAGACGTAGAGCACGATCAACCCGACGGTCACCACCGTCGAGAAGATCAAGATGTTTCGATCCCAATCGATCCGCTCCTTCTCGGCCCTTCTGAGAGCCAGAGCCGTGAATAGGGCTTTCAAGGCGAAACGGCGCATCGAAGCAGCCCTCCCGACCCACACGATGTCACCGTCGTTGAAATCCCGCTTGATACAGCTCAAAGGATGACCTCGGTCGGCGATTTGACCTGCCTCAAAACGTGCACGCTACTCCGGAGCTAGATTTTGCCTGGAGGCGACCAATGGACGAGACGTTCAAGCGGAAAATCCTTCAGCTTCTGGATCAGCACCGGACCATGAGGATCGCGACGTTGCGGCCTGACGGCTGGCCCCAGGTGACCACTGTCGGCTACGCCAACGATGGGCTCGCTATCTATTTCCTTTGCGGAGCGGACAGTCAGAAGGCAGCCAACCTGGCGAGGGACGATCGCGTCTCGCTTGCGGTGGATGATGATCCCGCGCAAGTGATGGACATCGCGGGCCTATCGATGGCGGCACGCGCGAAACTCGTGACGGACTCCGCGGAATTCGAAAGGGCCTTGCGGCTCCTGATCTCGCGATATCCGAACCAGAAGGGGCTTGATCTCCCCATGCCGAAAACCCCGGACGTCTGCGTCTTCCGCCTGACACCCACGATCGTCTCCCTGCTCGACTACTCAAGAGGATTTGGACATACCGACCTGATCGCGTGTTAGAGGTGTGAGGCGTCAAAGTGCGCTTGCGCGCATTGATCCGCTCTTGGCCGCAGGGCGACGCTCAACGAAATCCGTGACGGGACCGCTGTGCGGAAAATCGCCCGTCCTTGATCCAGCGCAACACTAGCCGCCTCCCACATGGCTTAATCGGGTTTTGCTGCAGGTGCCAACCGCGGGTGGACGGAACATGTCGCGCAGCACGCGATTCGCCATCAGCCTTGCGATCCTGATCGCGTTAGCAGCGTTGTTTCTCGTCCGCGTGTACGATGCGAACGGATCTAAACTTGCTGCAGGCAGCGCATCGGAAGGATATCGCCTCGCGGAAGCATGGTGCAAGCCGTGTCATGCAATCGAACCGCACATGGCGGGAATGTCGGATCAGGCACCGGGCTTCGCAGCAATCGCAAACAGGCATGGAACGACGGCGCTTTCGCTGAAAGTGTTCCTGAAGACCAGCCACCAGAACATGCCGAACCTGGTTATCGCGCCCGATCAGGCCGACGCTCTCGCGAATTACATCCTTAGCCTAAAGGCTCAGGACTAGAACGCTGATCGGCGCGACCGTGACCGTAAGCTGGGGTCTTAGCGAGCCCGGTCGGCTTGCAAGGTCTCGAAGAACGCCACGATCGCGTCAATCTGGTATTCGACGAGCTTTGGCTTGAGCATTGCCTGGTTCGGGCCTACGCGACGGTGGTTTGATGTCAGTAGCTGTCGGAGATCGCTGGTTGAAAAGGATGGCCGGCTGGCAATTTCGCTGAAGCTTGGCGCGGGGAAGCGAAAGGCTGGCGTTTCCCTTGAAGCATCCGCGACGATGTGACAGAGGCCGCAGGTCCCATGAGCGAGCGCGCGACCCTGCGCGATCTGATCCGCGAACAGCTGATCGCCGAACGGTGAGTTGGCCGGCACCTGGATGGTGATCCAACCGAGTCCGCTAGCGCGGTGGCAGGCATTGCATCCGTTCGTGAGATCCGAGTAGGCCTTGGCAAAAGCTGCACCATCCTTCTGTTGGATCGCGCGATCCAGCGCCTGCAGATGTTCGGCAGTTTGGGACGATCGCAAGCTTTCGGAGGGAGACGGCATTGCCTTCCGCAAGTTTGTCTGGATCTGTCGAAGCTCATAATTCGCCAAGTCCCAGTTGCTGAGCTTTCCGGCAAACCATAATTTGATGTGTTGGAATTGTAGCGCGATCATAAGGTCGGATAGTTGGGCTGACGTGCTGCCAGCCGGCAAGTTCACCTGTGCGCCCGCATTGAATGGCGGGAGCATGGCAACAATCGCGGCGGTCATCAGCGTCCGGAACTTCATGCCAGCGCTCGAAATGATGAGGCACGATGACATCGAGGCCAGGCTCGGCGTTGATTCCGATCCGACACCTCCGCGCACGTTACCAGAGCGAGGTCTCGATGCATCAACCAAGGACAGCGAACGATTTCCTTGTCGATCGGCTCAGGCGTAGTTGATCAGACAAGCAGGTTCGTGAAGAATGGTTCAGTGATCTCGGCGACCGACGACTCAGTCCCGTCAGAAGCGACGGCGGTGACAAATTCGCGGTCACAGCTCCAGCAGCGCCAGAGCTCCTGGGCTTCCTGAGCATTGACGCGTTCATGCCATTCGAGACGGACTAGCCCAGAACCACAGCGAGGGCATTTTGCGTTATGCGGCGTTGAGACCAGCGCCATATGGAACCTCCCTCGTATCCGGTGCGCAGCATGCGTGTCTTGGCAGTATAACGAAATGATTTAGATCAACGATTTGCTCGCCCTTCCGCTAGCTGACGTGGAGGCGGCGCTGCAGTTAAGCTGTAAGTAGTCATCCGAACTTTCGCCGAAGCACCCTCCCTTACCTTCCGCACGGCGATTGAACCATACGACATCCGTTGTTGAGTTGGGTCAATGCGAACCCGAGGAATGGCACTAGAGACAATTGCGGCGCCCAGACTCCGCTTCATGGCAGGGCGCAAGCGACCGCAATCACCGGAGTTGGCTCCGAGAGGCAACTCCGCCGGCTAGTTCGACGGAACGTAGGCTAGACCCGGCGGGTTGGATTGCCACAGCCCCTGCAGGAAAACGCAAATCGAGAAATTGGCCTCGGCGCTCCTCCTCGGAAGCCCGGGCTGATTTGCCTTCCCGCTCCGCGACGTCGACAGGAGAGCCACGATGTCGAGCAACATTCACGCCGACGATCTGACCGCAGTCGTGCGCTACGCGCTCGAAACCACCCGTGCCACGATCATCTGTCCTTTCCACGATCAGGTTATCATCCGCGTCGGCGACGATGCCGCCGAGAGCCATGCCTTCGAACGGGCGAAAAGAATCACCAAGAGCGATGGCGGGTTCTGGGCATCGGACGTCCTCAGGGAAGAATTCGGTCGTCAACTCGGCGCCGCCACGGATGGCCGATGCCCGCAGTGCGATCGGAGGGATTCTGGCACCTGAAGATATGGCCGGACTTGACCTGCGATCTTCACTCCCGGCGGCACCGGATAATCCAATAGACCTGTTCGCGCTCCGTCTATTTCAACTGTTCAGCCATTGCCCCCATTCGCGCGCGGCTTGTGGAACTAAGGACGAACTCACGGGATCGCCTACGCGCAGGTCAGCGATGAGACCTTGCGCCAACAACAGACATTCTGCCTCGCCCCTGGACGTCGCACCGGGCGAGATCATGCCCCAGTCGGATTAAAAACGGGGCTGGTGCGTTGGCGCGCGATCCGCACGCCCCGCTCGGCAAGGTCACGCAACTGCAGGAACATCATCGCAGTCATCAACGCGTCATCGAAAGCATCGTGCTGTCTCAGGAGAGGGATGCAGAGGTCCCTGAGCATCGCGGCGAACGAGAGGTCGATTGACGTATTGGGAGGGGCATCACCGTATTTTCGCTCGTAATAGAGCCGTGAAATTTCGATGCGCTCGTTAGGCAGCTCGATTCCCACCAGCGGAAGAATGTACTTGTCCAACATGGCGATGTCGAAATCGACATAGTAGCCGATCAGGGGACGCGTCCCGATGAAATGCAGAAAGCTCGGCAGAATCTTCCAGACGATTGGCGCCGTCTCGACATCGGACCGACGCAAACCGTGAATCTTGATCGCCTCTGCCCCCATCTCTCGGTCGGGATGGACTACGGCTTCAAAGTGCTCACTGGTGAGTATCCGATTGCCGCGGATCTTGATTGCGGCAATGGTGACAATGTCGTCCGTCCGCACATTGAGACCGGTCGTCTCGCAATCGATGACGACGAACTCATCGTCTGGAGCTCGACCGAACATGAAGCGGTACGACTGGTCGCTCAGGGTCGCCTGGTGGAGCAGCCGCTTGATCGCACGGGGCAGCATTCTAGAACATGCCGAGCTTGAAATGATGGCGGACAATTTCGCGAAACTGCTTCACCACTTGGAGCGCGTCGCGCAGCAGATGACGCTCCATGCTGGACAAATGCGCCGGTCTCACCAGCGTACCCGACGCGCCGGCCGACGCGGCCAGCTGTCCGTCGAGCCGGAGCATCAGCAGGAATCGGAAGGCCTGCGTCAAGTCACGTCCAAAGTCGGGGCGCAGTACGCCCAGGTCACATAGACGGGAGATTCGCTTGTCGGTGGAGGTCTCGCGCAGGCCCTGCCCCAGCGCCAGGCTGCGAACGCCGTGCAAGATAGGAAAGATGCCGCCCTTCTTGAGATCGAGCGCGTCTCCTGTCCCCTCGGACGTGATCAGGTTGTTGAAGAGGCCGATCGGCGTCTCGAAGGCGTCGACTGCGCGGGCGAAGTGGGCCAGGAAGGCCTGCTCGCCTCGGATCAAGTCGATCAGCGCCGTCTTGGCGCTATCAAGCAGTTGCTCGTTACCCGCGATTGCTTGCGCATCATAGATGATGGCCACATTCATATGCGCGGTCTCGTCGGGAAGCACGATCCAGCGGCGGAAATCCGCAAGATAGTCGGAGAGCGGCTTCGACCATGCCGGATTGCGCACCATGATATCGCCGGGGCATGGTGGAAAACCGAAGCTCTCCAGGGCGCCCGAAAACTCGTTCCGGAACGACTCCAGTGTCGCGCTTTCGGCGGGTCCCTCGAGAATGAGCCCGTTGTCCTGGTCGGTGCGCATGGTCTGCTCGCCGCGGCCCTCGCTGCCCATGACGATCAGACAACCGCTGGTCCGCAGCTCGGCGGGCGCGATCATTTCGAACAGTCTGGAGAGAAGGCGGCGATTGAGGTCCGAGACGATCTCCGCAATCACTTCCACCTTGACGCCCTGCCTCCGCAGCGTCCGCGTTTGCGCTTCGATCTCGCGCGCAGAAATCGCCAGATCCTGCAGACTGGAGCTGCGATCGATGCGACCGGCGACGACCTGAGCGCTGCCTGCCAAGAATCCAAGAAGGTCGATGTCTTCGAGGATGCCGACGAACCGCTCGCCATCGTGCACGGCGAGACGACGCTTGTTGTATTTCGTCATGAGCAGGAGGGCCGAGGAGACGAAATCGTCGGGTCTCACCGACACGATGTCGAAATTGGCAAACTCGGCGACCGGTGTCTGGATCGGCTGACGCCGCAACACCACCGCCTTCGACAGGTTCATGCCTGTAATGATGCCGATCCGCTCGCCGTCGCGAACAAACAGCGCGTTGCTGTCGATCTCGCGCATCAGGTGACCGGCGGCTTCAACCGTATCGCTCGCCGCAACAAACGATGGAGGGTGCAGAAATAGCTCGTTGACCCTGGCGTTCATCAGCGAGCCGTAACGCTTCGCCTCCTCATCATTGGCAAGCTCATCCAGCCTCTGAGATATCTCGCGGTAGAAGAATGCCGCAAATCGCGGGTTGGCCTTGATCAATTTGAGGGCGACGGCCTTGGGGATGATATAGCAAAGCGTTTCATCGCGGGCGAGAAATTGGTGCCCGTTGTGGTCGTGAACGAGTACGCGGCTGTCGAAGGTGTCCTTTGGACCGAGCAGCGCGAGCAGGTCGGCCTCACTCCGTTCCTCGACCGTGCCCTTGATCACGACATAGAGGGCATCCGCCGGAGCGTCCCTGCTGATGATCGCTTCTCCCGGACTGAAGTACCCTATATCGAGCGCCGCCAGCAATGTTTCGGCCTCGTGCGGCGTCAGACGATCGAACGGAGGGTTAGTGATATCGAATGCCTTGGGCATTTCGGTCTTCCGAAGATGCAGACAATCCAGGGGCCTGACGATTGACCATCGAAAGATGGCACCGGCAGGTCAAGTGACCCGGCCGGTGCCGAACCGCCGTCCTGCAAGCCTCGCTCAGTGGGTCGTCGCCGAGGCAGCTCCGATACCGGTCTGGCACCGAACATACTGTGCGTCAAAACCGTCGCGGTCGAGAGCGGCACGCCTGCTGCGATCCAGGATGGAGAACAGCCAGATGCCCGCAAACGCCAGCGCCATCGAGAACAAGGCTGGATTGTCCAGCTTGACGGGCGCCGATCCCTTGGCAAAGCCCAGCGTTACCTCCCAGACAGCCGGCGAGAGAATGACTCCGACGACCGCGCTGACGAGCCCCAGGAAGCCGCCGATCAGCGCTCCCCGCGTCGTCAGGCCTCTCCAGAAGATCGACATCACCAGCACGGGGAAATTGCAGGACGCCGCGATGGCGAAGGCGAGGCCCACCATGAATGCGACATTCTGATTTTCGAACACGATACCCAGGAAGATCGCCAGCACGCCAAGAACCAGTGTCGCGATCTTCGAGACACGAATCTCGTCCTGCTCATTGGCCTTCCCGCCCTTGATCACCATGCCGTAGAGGTCATGGCTGATAGACGACGCCCCGGCCAGGGCCAGTCCCGACACAACGGCCAGGATCGTGGCGAAGGCGACGGCCGAGATAAAGCCCAGAAACAGGTTGCCGCCGACCGCGTTCGCGAGATGAATGGCGGCCATGTTGGAGCCGCCCTTGATCGCCGCGATGCCGCTCTTGGTCTTTTCCAGAATGGTGCTGTCCAGGAACATCGCATCGGTCGAAACCAGCGTGATCGCGCCAAAGCCGATGATGAAGGTCAGGATGTAGAAATATCCGATAAGGCCCGTGGCATAGAACACCGACTTGCGGGCCGCCTGAGCGTCCTTCACCGTGAAGAAACGCATCAGGATGTGCGGCAGACCCGCCGTCCCGAACATCAGCGCCAGGCCGAGCGAGATTGCCGAGAGTGGGTTCGAAATGAGGCTACCCGGCTCCATGATCGCGAGCTTCTTGGGGTGCACCTCGGTTGCCTTGGCGAACAGTGCTTCCGGGCTGAACCCGTACTTGTAAAGGACGGCTCCGGCCATGAACGTTGCGCCCGAGAGCAGCAATACGGCCTTGATGATCTGCACCCAGGTTGTCGCCTTCATTCCCCCGAAGGTTACGTAGATCATCATCAGGCCGCCGACCAGGACGACCGCGATCCAGTAATCGAGACCGAACAGCAGCTGGATCAGCTTGCCGGCCCCGACCATCTGGGCAATCAAGTAGAACGCAACGGTCACCAGCGAGCCGCACGCCGCCAGGATACGGATGTCGGTCTGCCCGAGCCGAAACGACGTGACGTCGGCAAAGGTGAACTTGCCGAGATTGCGCAGCTGCTCGGCGATCAGAAACGTGACGATCGGCCAGCCCACGAGCCAGCCGACCGAGTAGATCAAGCCGTCGTAGCCGGAGGTGTAGACGAGGCCTGAGATGCCGAGGAATGAAGCCGCCGACATGTAGTCGCCGGCGATCGCAAGACCATTCTGGAACCCGGTGATTCCACCGCCGGCCGAGTAGAAATCTGCAGCCGACGCGGTCCGCTTCGCGGCCCAATAGGTGATGACGAGCGTCAGGGCGACGAACCCGACGAACATACCGATCGCCGACCAGTTGGTCGCCTGCCTGGAGCCGCCCTCGATGGTGCCTGCGGCAACCGCGAGCGTGGGCATGCTTGCGAACAGGATCACTAGCAACCAGGAGAACTTCTTCATGAGCGGTTCTCCTCGACAATCTTGCGGATGAGTACGTCGTAGCTGGAATTCGCCCGACGCACGTAGATGCCCGTGAGCACGAAGGCGAGCACGATGACGGACAATCCGATTGGAATTCCGATCGTTGTCACGCCGCTGCCCAGCGGAGTGCCCAGAAACTTGGGAGCGTAGGCGACCAGCAGGATGAAGCCGAAATAGGTGACAAGCATGATCAGCGACAGCATCCAGCCCAGCGACGAACGCCGGCGCACGAGCTCCTGATAGTTCGGGTCGCGTTCAATCCTTGCGAGGTTGCTCACATCAATGATCCCTGGAGTTCTTCCCGTTGAAGTGCCCCCTCGTCCGGCGGGGCTCGCCTACGCTTTAAGCGTTGGCTGACCGAACTCCATGATTCAGATCAAATTCGGATGATTCAATGCAATCCTCGGGTCAAGCGGCCGGGATGACGACAATGCCCTGTCGGCGCCGCCGGCAACCGCCCGTTTTCTTGCAGCTGCGGGCTTGAATAGCAGGCTTTGTATTGACCTCCTGCCGGTGCAGAGCGCCGGACTGCGACATGAGCTATGCGCCAGAAGCTGCCCTCGCGGTAAAGTCGCAGTTTCATGCTCAACAGCCGTCGACCGCACAGGCCCGCTTCCAGACGCCGGTGCGCCTCAGCAACTTCAGCGAAGGAGATTCGCTCGGCAACGCGTGGCTGAATGGCGCGAGCTGCCAACAGTTCGAAGAGCCGCGCCAAATCTTCCCGGAACCAGGCCGGATGTCGCGCCCGCATCTAATTGATCGAGTAGAGGTAGACCCGCCAGCCGCTGGACAACCACCCCAACACATACAGGCGCGCCGTCCACGTCAAGATGCTGAACAGGCTGCGGTGCGCCTGTACGCCGGCGGTGTAGCCGTAGGCACAGAGCAGACCGCCCCGTTTGAGTGCCGCCAACGAGCGGCGACAGCCATCCTCTCCAATTCCGTCGAACACGACATCGAACCCGCCTGGCACGACCTTCGTAAAGTCTTCGCGCTCGTAATCGATCGGCGTGCCGCCAAACGGTTTTGCTAGCTAAGCCAATGATATGGTGGGCGCACCAGGGCTCGAACCTGGGACCCGCTGATTAAGAGACAGCCACGGGTTGAGAACAATCAATGACTTGCCGGTCGCACCCCTGGACCTCTCCGCCGAGAATGGGCATTCGTCGCACGATCATCGTACGTCGCGCTGATGATGGTCCGAGCGCGGTAGTTCCAGAGCCGAACCTTGGCACCTATGTTCGTGACGCGAATTACTCTTGCTGCCTGAACAAGGAGCATCTGGCCCGAATATGGCAGGCTGCTTAGCCGGACTTGCCCAAAGCTTTCAGGATAAAGCGAATCTGATCGCGCAGGCCTGCCTCGGCGTCTTCACCGTTTACAACGCGGTGCTCGATCAGAACTGGATGGAAGAAGGGCACTAACGCGGACCTGACTGCCCGCGCGGCTTCCGCTGCGTCTTCGACGTCGAACTCGCCTGCGTCTGCGCCATCGCGTATGATCGCCTCCAAGATCATCAGCATCCCCTTGATGTGCGCCTGAATGATCGGCCAGTTCTCCTGCGTGGCGGCGACGATCAGATCGTGCATGGGCTTTGCCTTGACCAGCATCATCTTGGCATGACGGTGCACATTGGTCAGCAGTTGATCGAGTTTCTCCGTCGCCGGCGCGTCCGTGCGTGCGATCGCAACGGCGATGTCGGCAACCTCGTTCATCAGACGCCCGCAGATGGACTCGTCGATGGCAAGCCTGGACGGAAAGAAACGATAGATATTCGCCGGGCTCATGCCGAGTTCAGCGGCGATGTCGGCCACCGACGTCCTGTGGTGACCGACGCGGCGAAAGCTCTCCTCCGCCGCTCCCAGGATCCGGGCGCGGGCCTCGTTGGACGCTTTTCCCATTCGGGCCGGACGATCCATTGGAGCAACAGAGCCTTACTCGGCAGCCAATGCTGATCGCAATTCCGGCTTCTCGCGCGAAGCCTCGTGCATATCATCTGCGGTCGGCTTGATCCGGAACCACGCGGCATAAAGCGCAGGTAGGAACAGCAGGATCAGAACTGTTCCGACCGCGGTGCCGCCGATCAGCGTGTAGGCCATCGATCCCCAGAACACGGAATGCGTGAGCGGGATGAAGGCCAAGACGGCAGCCAATGCGGTCAGGATCACGGGCCTCGTGCGTTGCACCGTGGCCTCGATGACGGCGTGATAGTCATCAAGGCCGGCGGCAAGGTTTTCCTTGATCTGCTCGGTCAAGATCAGAGTGTTGCGCATGAGGATGCCGGCCAGTCCAATCAGACCCAGAATCGCGTTGAAGCCGAAGGGCTGGTTGAAGATGAGCAATGCCGGCACGACACCGACGAGGCCGAGCGGTCCCGTCAGTACGACCATCGCCATCGTCGAGAAGGATCGCACCTGCAGCATGACGACAATCAGCATGGCGGCAATCATGGCCGGAAAGATCGTCGCCAACGCGTCGTTTGCCTTGGTTGCCTCCTCGATCGATCCGCCCAACTCGATGCGATAGCCAGCCGGAAGGGATGCGATCAGCGGCTGAAGGGCCGTCTTGATATCCTTGGAAACTTCCGGAGGTTGGGTCGCCTCATTGATATCAGAGCGAACGGTGACGACCGGTGTGCGATCGCGACGCTTCAGGATCGGTTCTTCAAGTTGGATTTCCGAATGGCCGACCTGGTCGAGCGGAATCGAGCGGCCATCCCGGCTCATCAACGAGAAATCCGCCAGACGCGCCGGATCCAGCCGCTCGCCACCAGCGCTGCGGGCCACGATGGGGACATTGCGGATGTCCTCGCGGACTTGCGTCACGGCGATGCCGGTGAGGAGGAACTGGAGTTGCCGGCCCACCTCGGCTGGCGAAAGCCCGATCAGGTTCAGTCGATCCTGATCCGGGACGAAGCGGAGTACGGGCGTGCGATTGCCCCAATCCCGATTTGCCTGCCGTACGTCGGGAACGCCGCGCATGACGTCGAGGGCCTTTTGAGAGATAGCGTACAATTCCGCTGGATCAGGCCCCATGACCCGGAACTCCACGGGGAAAGGCGTGTAGGGTCCGAACACGAGCTGGGTGACGCGCACATTGGCCTCAGCTGCAAGGCCCTGTGACACGGTCTGTCGAAGTCGGTGCTTCAAAGCCTCGCGCGCCTCTGCGTCCGGTGTCAGGACGACGATCTTTGCGAAGGCCGGATCGGGCAGCTCCGGCGCCATCGCGAAGAAGAAGCGCGGCGCGCCCTGACCGACGTAGCTCGTGATGATCTTGGCCTCGGGTTGATCGTGCAGCCAACCCTCGAGCTTCTCGACGGTGGCCGTCGTCGTCTCGATGCTGGTGCCTTCCGGCAGACGAACCTCCACCAGCACTTCCGGGCGATCGGAGGTCGGGAAGAACTGCTGCTTGACGCCACTCATGCCGAGGACGGAAAGCGCGAAGGCGACGGCGACGATGCTGCAGGTTAGGAACTTGTGGCGGACGGCAAAGGTGATGAGTCCTCGCAGGCGCTGATAGTTGGGCGTGCCGTAAATCGCGTGGTGACCACCTTCGACCGGCTTGATCGCGGGCAGCATCTTGACGCCAAGATAGGGCGTGAAGATCACCGCGACGATCCAGGAAACGATGAGGGCGAACCCCACGACCCAGAAGATGTTGCCGGCGTATTCGCCGGCGGTCGAGCGGGCAAAGCCCACCGGCAGGAAGCCTGCGATCGTCACGAGTGTTCCGGACAGCATCGGCGCCGCAGTGTGGCTCCACGCGTAGGCTGCCGCCGAGATGCGGTCCATGCCCTCTTCCATTTTCACCACCATCACCTCGATGGCGATGATGGCGTCGTCGACGAGGAGACCGAGCGCGAGGATGAGAGCGCCGAGCGTGATACGGTCGAAGAACCGCCCGGTCTCCAGCATGATGAGGAACACGACGGCGAGCGTCAAAGGCACGGCCGCCGCAACGACGATGCCGACGCGCCAGCCGAGGCTGAGCAGGCTCACCAGTAGCACCACGCCGAGCGCCATCGCGAACTTCATCATGAACTCGTCGACCGCCGAGGTGATGTTGACGGCCTGGTCGCTGACCTTGGCCAGGGACATCCCGAGCGGCAGGGTACGAGCGATGGCAGCGGACCTCTCCTCCAGCGCCTTGCCGAGCGCCAGACCATTCCAGCCCTCCTGCATCACCGCCGCGAGCATGATTGTGGGCTCACCTTGGTGTCGGATGATGTAGGTGGGAGGATCCTCGTAGCCGCGGCGAACGTCAGCGATATCGGAGAGTTTCAGCGTCCGCCCCGCGGCGACAATCGGCGTGTCGGCGATCGCCTGGAGACTGTCATAAGCGCCATCGACCCGGATGAAGACCTGCGGCCCCTTGGTGTCGATCGAGCCTGCCGGCGTCACCGTGTTCTGCCGCTGCAAGGCGGCAACGATATCCGTTGCCGATACGCCGAGGGTAGCCAGCTTGGCATAGGAGAACTCGACGAAGATCTGTTCGGGGCGCTCGCCGAGGATGTTGATCTTCTTGACACCGGGCACGTGCAGGAGGTCCTGACGAATGACCTCGGCTTGCCTGGCGAGTTCACGCATCGGCATGCCCTTGGCCTTGAGGGCATAGAGGGCGAAGCTCACGTCCGAATATTCGTCGTTGACAAAGGGGCCGAGCACGCCAGCCGGTAGCTTGCGGGCTTCATCTGCGAGCTTCTTGCGGGCCTGATAGAATTCCTCCTGCACGCTCGATGGCGGTGTGCTGTCCTTCAGCGTAATCGTCATGTACGCATAACCAGGCCGCGTGGTTGTCTCCACCCGGTCGTACCAGGTCAGCTCCTGAATCCGCTTCTCCAGGGGTTCGGCAACCTGGTCCTGCATCTCGCGTGCCGTCGCGCCGGGCCATACGGCGGTGACCGTCAGGGTCTTGATGGTGAAGGACGGGTCCTCGGCCCGCCCGAGCATGATGAAGGCGTAGACGCCCGCGGCCGCTAGCAGGACGATGAAGAACAGGGTGACGGCCCGCTCGCGAACGGCGACCGCGGAAAGATTGAAGCTCATCCGTTGCTCCTGGATTCCGAGGCGGTCTTGACGCGAGCACCCTCGTGCAGGAGATGAGCGCCCAGGGAAACAATCTGGTCACCAGTGTTTGATCCGGAGATAACGGCCGTTTCGCTGGTCACTCGCAGGAGCTTGACCGGCTGCAAGCGGACGGTCGAGGTAGCGACGTCGAAGACCCAAACGCCTGTCGTTCTGCCGTTATCGAGCACGGCTCCCAGCGGCACCTGGACTTCCGGCTGATTATCCTGGCTTGCAAGCCGAATGGTGACCGTTGCGCCAAGCGGTGCCGCCGCGGCGTCGCCATCGAGCACGTAGCGGGCCTCATAGGTGCGGGTCTGGGGATCGGCGGAATCCGACAACTGCCGGAGATGTGCGGTATAGCGGCGCCCATCGCTCCCATACAGACTTGCATCGGCGAGCGAACCAATCGCCGGCCGGATCGTTTCGGGAAGCGCCACCACAGCTTCGCGAGGACCGGACTGTGCCAGCCGAACGACCGTTTGGCCGGCGGAGACCACTTGTCCCGGCTCACCAAGCGTTTGGGTGACCGTTCCGTCCGCATCCGCCACCAGGATGGAATAGGTCGCCTGGTTCTCGGCGACCCCTGCTTCGGCTTCCGCCGCGGCAAGCTGCGCTTTGGCGGTGTCCGATGCGGCCTTCGCCTGCTCGTAGCGCTGTTTGGAAGTCCATCCGTCGTTCACCAGGTTGGCGTAGCGCCGCTCGTCTGCGTCGGTCTGAACGACAACTGCACGCGCAGCGGCGACGGCGTTGCGCTTCGCTGCGACCGCCAGACGGAGGTCGGTTTCGTCGATCCGCATCAGCGGCTGGCCGGATTTGACCTGCTCACCGACATTCACGAGTCGTTCGACGATCTTCCCGGCGACGCGAAAGCCGAGATTGCTTTCCACTCTGGCGCCGATGGTCCCGGTGAAACCGCGCTCCGATCCGCTGACCCGCACGGCTGTCACCAGACGGACCATCGGCGGGTCCTGCCTCGGATCGCCGACTGCGGAGGCCTTATGGGCGGGAATTGCAAGAGCCACGAAGGTCGCTACCCCTGCTGGGACCAGAATACCGGCGAGCACCGCAACACCCCTCTTCATGACCGTCTCCTTTGAAATTTAGATTACATATGACTTCTATACGCGATTTAGATTTCGGTCGCAATCTAATTGCGGAGAATAACGGGAACGTGATCTCGAAAAGTCGGGGTTATTGGGGTTAGGGCAGCCAATTTGAGCCCTTGCAGCTTGATAGATTGCGCTCGAACTCTATATCGCATATAGAAGTCGAACGAAATCCAAATGGAGATCCACGATGCGAGTGAGTCGCACTCAGGCGGCCGAGAACCGCCAAACCGTGATCAATGTGGCAAGTCGCCTCTTCAGGGAGCGCGGCTTTGATGGCATCGGGCTCAAGGATCTGATGAAGGGTGCCGGGCTAACCCAAGGCGCCTTCTATAAGCAGTTCGCATCAAAGGAGGATCTGGCGGTAGAGGCGTCCAAGCGGGCATTGGAGAGCGCTTCCGGCCGATGGTCAGATGCGGCCGCGCAGAATCCCGACGATCCACTCGGCGCGGTGATCGCGTTCTATCTCAGCGGCGACCACCGCGAAGAAATGATGGACGGCTGCCCGATCGTGGCACTCGGCTCGGATGCCGCCCGACAGGGCCCCGACGTGAAGGCGGAATTCGAAGCGGGAATCAAAGCGCATCTCGACGTGATCGGCCGCTTCATCGCCGGGACCGGCGACGAGGCCTCGCGCGGCAAGGCCATGGCCATTCTCGCGACGATGGTCGGCGCGGTGACGCTATCGCGCGTCGTCAACGACCCTGATCTGTCTCAGGCCCTTTTGAATGCCGCGGCCGAACAGGTTCGCGACGTCGCGGCCGCTTGAAAGCGTGCGCCCTCAAAGCACGGAGAGATCGAATGCTCAGCATGACCGCAGCCAAACCAAGTTTGCTGAAGATATCGGACAAGCTAAGCGTACGTTTTCAAAAGATCGGCAGCGGGCCTCCGTTGTTACTGTTGCACACGATCCGGACGCAGCTCGAATATTTCCGCGCTCTTGCGCCCCTCCTTGCCGGCGCGCACACGGTGTACGTTATCGACCTTCCGGGTCACGGACACGCGCCAATCGATCCGAACGCGAGCCTTGATGAACCCTACTTCAGGCGGGCCGTCATAGGCTTTATCGAGGAGCTGGACCTCTCGGGCGTAACGCTCGTTGGTGAATCGATCGGCGGAGCATTGGTCCTCACAGTAGCGGCATCGCTTCCGCAGCGGGTGAAGCGGGTCGTTGCAATCAACCCGTACGACTACGAGACCCGTTACGGCGACGGCATTCGACGTGGCAACTGGTTCGCGAATTTCATCATCGGAAGCCTGCAGATCCCGGTGCTCGGCGCGATCAATGCATCGCTCGAAAACAAGCTCGTGCTCGGCAAGGTCATGAGCGGCGGATATCACGATCCGCGCAAACTGCCGGCGGATCTGCTTGCCGAATTCAACAAGGTCGCCCGTCGCCCCGGATACAAGCGGGGCGCCCGCAAGCTGCTGGCAGGCTGGCGCTCCTGGAGCAAGGCCCGCGATTACTATCGGCAAATCTCGGCGCCCGTGACGCTCATTTACGGCGACAGCGATTGGTCTCGGCCAGATGAACGCGAACGCACACGGTCGCTGATTCCTGGTTCGCAGATGGTGACGCTCAAGAATACCGGCCACTTCTCAGCTGTCGAAAATCCGTCGGAGCTGGCTCGCGTGGTAATGGAGACAGAATGACCGCAATGATCAACACAAGAGTGTTCGATCACGTTCACCGTTTTGCTCGCCCTAGTATCCCTTTCTCCGACGGGGACATAGTCGACCTGTACCATCGCATCTGCGCGCTCTATCGAACGGGGTGAAGATGCAGAAGCAAAGAAAAAGGTCGCACAACAATCCCACCGTGCGACGTCCGATCACGAAAAGCGTCGCACGAAACGCGCTTTGTTTTCTGCCCGGTATTGAAAAACCCTGCATCGGCAGGGCTTTGATATGGTGGGCGCACCAGGGCTCGAACCTGGGACCCGCTGATTAAGAGTCAGCTGCTCTACCAACTGAGCTATGCGCCCGAAAGGCGGTCAAAGCCTTGCGAGGCCGGTCGTTTAGCAAAGCAGTTCGGGGATGGCAAGCGATGTGGCGAAGGTTTTCCAAGGGTTCGTCCACAAGCCCAAAAATGCGAAAAGCCGCTGGAATCCAGCGGCTTCGCGAGGGCTAATCCCAGGGGAATCCCGGCCCGCTCAAAGGCGGCCCTCCCGGTCGCGGTCCGGCCCGCCATCCCGGTCGCCGTCATGGAAGCGGTCCATGCCCCGTTCCATGAAGCGGTGGTGCCAGCCCTCCTCGCCACCGCCGCCGAACGGGCCCCGGTGCCGGGTCAGCACGGCGAGACGCCGCTTCTGGCCCTCATCCAGCGTCTTGTAGAGCGGATCGGCGGCATCGGCGATCTTCTTCAGCGCCGCGGAGGTCGCGGCCATGTCCTCGGCGCGCTGGCGCAGGCGGGCGACCGGATCATCCGGCTTGTCGGCATCGCCCGGGCCGGCATTCATTCGGGCGTTGGCCCGGTCGATGCGCAGCTTGGCGAACTCCCGCACGGCGGCCTCGACCGGCGGCCACAGCTTCTCCTGGTCGGCGTTCAGCTTCAGCCCGGCATGGACGGCGGCGATGCGCGCGTCGACGAAGGCAGCGCGATCTTCCGGGTTCATGCGCATGTGGCGCATGTGCTCGAACATCCACGGACGATGATACTGGGCATAGACCGCGCCCGAGCCGGCGATGCTGAGCACGGCGATGGCGGCGATGGTAAACTTCCTCATGAGAACCTCCTCTGGAAGGATGTCCATGAAAATGAGCGCCACCCGGCCCGTGCGCAACTTACAACTTGGACAGGGAAGGCGCTCTCATTGCAATTTAATTCGCACTCGCACTCAGAAATCATTTGCAACAATACGGAAGGGCTTCCGCGCGGTCAGCGCGGAAGCCCTTCCTTCACGACTCATTCACACTAGTTCGTCGTGCTCTTCGCTTCCTTCTGGAACTCGTCGATCAGCGACTGCCCGACGCGGCTTGCGGCGTCCTTGTAGACCGGCTCCATCGCCTTGCGCATCGCCTCGTCCTGCTCCGGCGTGAGTTTGATGATCTCGCTCTTGCCGCTCTTCTTGATCTCGGCGAGCGCGTCGTCATTCTCCTTCTGCGACTGCGCGTTGTTGAAGTCGGTCGCTTCCTTCATCGCCTTCGAAAGCTGGTCGCGGATGTCGGCCGGCAGATCGTCCCAGAACTTCTTGTTCACGATCACGACGTAGCCGATGTAGCCGTGGTTGGTCTCGGTGATGTACTTCTGCACCTCGTGCATCTTCTGGGTGTAGATGTTCGACCAGGTGTTCTCCTGGCCGTCGACCACGCCGGTCTGCAGCGCCTGGTAGACTTCGGAGAACGCCATCACCTGCGGCAGCGAACCGAGCGCCTTGAACTGCGCCTGGAGCACGCGCGAGGACTGGATGCGGAATTTCACGCCCTGATAGTCGCCAGGTGCGACCAGCTTCTTGTTGGCGCTCATCTCCTTGAAGCCGTTGTCCCAATAGGCAAGGCCGGTGATGCCCTTGGGCTCGAGCAGCTTGAGCAGCCTCGCGCCGAGCGGCCCTTCCGTCACCTTCCGCAGCGTCTTCAGGTCGGGGAGGATGTAGGGCAGATCGAACACCTCGAACTCGCGGATGCCGAGCGGTCCGAATTTCGAGTTGGACGGCGCCAGCATCTGCACGCTGCCGAGCTGGAGCGCCTCGAGCTCTTCCTTGTCCTTGTAGAGCGACGAGTTCGGATAGACCTCGATCTTGACCTTGCCGCGGGTATATTTCTCGGCGAGTTCCTTGAACTTCTCGGCCGCCTTGCCCTTCGGCGTGTCGGTGGCGACGACGTGGCTGAACTTGATGATGATCGGCGATTGCGCCCATGCCGTCCCGGCAAAGGCCAGTGCCACGATCGACGCCGCAGCCCAAACGAACTTTCGCATGCTTCCTCCCGCACGTCCTTGGGGGCACGGACCGCCGGCCCCGAGACTTTAAATTGAAGACTTGGAGGCAGCATTATAGGGAAGCAGGCACAGGCGCCATTGCCTGTTAGCAGGGGTCTCCTTGCAAAAATGCGGTATCCGAGGGGTGGTCTTCGCCCCGCTCCCAACAAAAAACGCGGCGCCGAAGGCACCGCGTTTCCGCCGATCTGTCTGGCGAGTAAGCCTCAGCTCGCCGCGGCAGTCGTCACCGTGTCGCGCTGGCGCTTCATGACGATCTTGTTGAGCGCGCCGAGATAGGCCTTGGCCGAAGCCACCAGCGTATCCGGATCCGCCGCGCGCGCGGTCATCGAACGGCCGTCTTGAGACAGGCGCACCGAGACCTCGGCCTGCGCGTCGGTGCCTTCGGTGACGGCGTGGACCTGATACAGCTCGAGCTTGGCCTCGTGCGGCACCAGACGCTTGATGCAGTTGAACACCGCATCCACCGGACCGTTGCCCTCGGCCTCCTCGATTCTAATCTGGCCGTCGACGTCCAGCTTCATGGTCGCGCGCTGCGGGCCATGGGTGCCGGCGATCACGGTCAGCGAGGTCAGCTTGATGCGGTCGTGCGAGGCCGCCATCTCCTCGTCGACCAGCGCCTCGATGTCCTCGTCATAGATGTCCTTCTTGCGGTCGGCGAGCGCCTTCATCCGCGTGAATGCATCTTCCAGCTGGTTGGGGCCGAGCTTGTAGCCCATCTCTTCCAGCTTGTGCACGAAGGCGTGGCGGCCGGAGTGCTTGCCGAGCACCAGCGAGGATTGCTTCAGGCCGACCATTTCGGGCCGCATGATCTCGTAGGTCGAAGCATCCTTCAGCACGCCGTCCTGGTGGATGCCGCTCTCATGCGCGAAGGCGTTCCGGCCGACGATGGCCTTGTTGTACTGGACCGGGAACGAGGTCGCCGCCGACACGACCTTGGAGGCGCGGGTCAGCTGCGTGGTGTCGATCTTATTCCAGTACGGGAATTTGTCGTTGCGCACGTTGATCGCCATCACGATCTCTTCGAGCGCGGCGTTGCCGGCGCGCTCGCCGATACCGTTGATGGTGCACTCGACCTGACGCGCGCCACCGACGATGCCGGCCAGCGAATTCGCCACGGCCATGCCGAGGTCGTTATGACAGTGGACCGAGAAGATCGCCTTGTCCGAGTTCGGGACGCGCTCGATCAACGTCCTCATGAAGTGGGTGTATTCCTCCGGCACCGTGTAGCCGACGGTATCGGGGATGTTCACCGTGGTGGCGCCGGCCTTGATCACGGCTTCGACGATGCGGCACAGGAAGTCCATCTCGCTGCGGGTGCCGTCCTCGGCCGACCATTCGACGTCGTCGATCTGATTGCGGGCGCGCGCGACCATCGCAACCGAGGTCTCGATCACCTGCTCCGGGGTCTTGTTCAGCTTCACCCGCATGTGCAGCGGCGAGGTCGCGATCACGGTGTGGACGCGGCCACGCTTGGCGAACTTCACGGCCTCGGCGCAACGATCGATGTCAGCCGGATGCGCGCGCGACAAGCCGGCAATCACCGAATTCTTGGAGCGGCGGGCGATCTCGCTGACCGCCTGGAAGTCGCCTTCGGACGTGATCGGGAAGCCGGCTTCGATGACGTCGACGCCCATATCATCCAGGAGCTCGGCAACTTCGAGCTTCTCCTCGAAGGTCATGGTGGCGCCGGGGCACTGCTCGCCGTCGCGCAGCGTGGTATCGAAAATGATGACGCGGTCCTTCTCGGACTTATTTACGGGGGCCATTATCAAATTTCCTTTTGAGCTTTCGCGCCGTTCAGGCCGTTCAGGTTCTGGGCGCTTGAGGTGTCCGGTGATCTCGTACAACCCCTGAGTGCCCAGGCGCGTGGCGCCCAGCCGGCCCTCAGGGGCAGGTAAGAAGAAGCCCGTCAATAAGGAGGGTGGGCAGCAGCGCGGCCGGGATCGTGGCGGCGGCCAGAGCCACCTCCCCCGAAATCCCATCGATTTGGCCGCGAATCAGCATTGCCAGACCCTTTTGAGCCCAGAAATCCTCAGCCAAAACCGTTGACGGTTCGTTGCCGGGTGGCTCGATGCGTCGTTTCTAGACGAGAAATAGGAGCAACTGCAACGCCAAAAGATGGTCAGGGGAACTGACCTAGCGGGACAATGAGATCGCCGGTTGGTGTCTCGTCATGGTAACGGCCAGGACCGTACCCCGGCCAGAGATTGGCGAAATGCTGGTGCGTAGCGTCGCGGCTTCCGGGGCGCGCCATTTGGCGCGAGCCCCATTGCGCACTTGCGCAATGGGGAATGACGAGCTGAGACACTATCCCGTGCGGCGGGCGCGGGCCCTGCTCTCCCAGCGATTCAGCATCTGGCCGAGCTCGCCGACCGGCTGAGGCGCGGCTTCGTTGGTGTTGGCGGGGGCGGCGGCTTGCAGCCAGTCCGGCTGCGTGTAGTCGCGCCAGCGGCGCGCTTCCTCACGCCGTTTGCGGGACTTGAAGTCGCGCGTGAAATAGCCGGCCGCGTAAGCGAGCCCGAGCAATATGATCAGTATGACGACGCCAATACCTTGCACAATGAGCTCCGGCTCTAGACCCCAGGCGAAGTTCTGCCAGCATCGCGCGCGAGGTCAAGGCTTGACATGCGTCATGTGAGCTCGCGCCTGCCTTTGGAACAGGGGAAATTTTTGCTTGCGTGCGCGGAACATTTTCGAGCCTCGATGACGACGCAACGCACGCACAAGCATGCGGTAACGGCAAATCAGGACGCATACGAACGTGACGGGATTGCGACCCGATTTCACCCAGAGGATGGGAATCCGCCTCTCGCAACCGGCTGCGGAGCGCATTAACCTCCACACCTGCACGGCCGGATCAACCGGCCAGTGAATCTGACCGGGAGGACGCGATGACATGCCATCAGCAGCGTGACCAAGATGCTGCGCTTTCACGACGAACGCTTGTCCAGGGGCTCGCGCTCGGCGCCGCGGCCAGCGTGGCCGGAGCAGCCTCCGCACTGGCCCAGACCGGCCCGGCTGCGCCGCCGACCACGATCACCACCCCGCCGCGCGATTTCAGCCCGAGCGGCGCGCCGACCACCTATTTCTGGGACCCCGACATCATCGCGGTCGATCCGTCCTTCAACGACCTCGCGCAGCCCAACACCGCGATCAAGCGGCTCTTTACCGGCCTGCTCTGGGCCGAAGGCCCGGCATGGAGCGCGCAGGGGCGCTATCTGCTCTGGAGCGACATTCCCAACAACCGGCAGATGCGCTGGAGCGAGGACGACGGCCGCGTCAGCGTCTTCCGCAGCCCATCCAACAATTCCAACGGCAACTCCTTCGACTTCCAGGGCCGCCAGCTCTCCTGCGAGCATCTCACGCGCCGCGTCACGCGCTACGAGCACGACGGCACCGCCACCGTGCTCGCCGATTCCTACAACGGCAAGAAGCTGAACTCGCCGAACGACGTCGTCGCGCATCCCGACGGCAGCTACTGGTTCACCGATCCGCCCTATGGCGGCCAGCTCTATGAAGGCGAGCCTGATGGCCCGGGCGGCCCGAGCAATTCTGGCGGCAAGCTCAATCCGCGGATCGGTCAGCCGGCCGGCTTCGTGCCGGGCAAGCGCGAGCTGCCGACCAATTGCTATCGCATCGATCCCTCCGGCCGCGTCGATCTCGTGGTCAGCGAGGACCAGGTGCCCGATCCCAACGGGCTCTGCTTCTCACCCGACTTCAAGAAGCTCTACGTCATCTCGACCGGCAAGGGTCCGGGCGACACCGGCGCTGGCGGCAAGGGCGAGATCTTCGTGTTCGACGTCGGCAGCGACAACAAGCTGTCGAACCAGAAGCGGTTTTCCGATTGCGTGATCGACGGCGTGAAGTGCGGACCGGACGGCGTGCGCTGCGACGTCAACGGCAATGTCTGGGCCTCCAGCAATGCCGGCCGCGCGGTCGGCTATAACGGCGTGACTGTGTGGTCGCCGGAGGGCAAGCTGCTCGGCCGTATCCGCCTGCCCGAAGTGTGCGGCAATCTCTGCTTCGGCGGACCCAAGCGCAACCGCCTGTTCATGGCCGCGAGCCAGTCGCTCTACGCCGTCTACACCGCGACGCAGGGCGCGGGGCCGGGCTGAAGCGGCGGGAAGCGGAACACGATACGGCGCCGTCGTGCCCCGCCGGCGCCGAATTGTTTGGATAGTCCTCTCGAAGCGAGAAGGTCATCACTGGAAAGACCATGCGCGTTGTCATTTGCGGCGGTGGCGTGATCGGCGGCTGCACCGCCTATTTCCTGCGCCGCCGCGGCATCGACGTCACCGTCGTCGAACGGACCGAGGTGGCGGCCGCCGCTTCCGGCAAGGCCGGCGGCTTCCTCGCGCTCGACTGGTGCGCCGGCACGTCGCTCGACGCGCTGGCGCGGCGCAGCTTTGCGCTACATGCACGGCTGGCGGACGAGATCGCGGGCGATTGGGGCTATCGCCGCATGAGCGCCTATAGCGGCTTCGTCGTGTCCGACGCCGATGCACGCCGCGATACGCCGGCCGCGCTCGGTTGGCTCTCCAATGGCATCGTCATCGCCCACCGCCTCGCCACGACGGAGACGACCGCGATCGTACATCCCCGCAAGTTCACCTCCGCCATGATGAACGCAGCGCTCGCGCAAGGCGCCGAGTTCCACACCGGACGCGTCACCGGCGTCATGCGCGATGCAAGCGGCACCGCACGCGGCGTCGAGATTGATGGCCGCACACTTGAGGCCGACGCCGTGGTGATCGCGATGGGGCCGTGGTCGCTGCTCGCCGCACAATGGATGAGCCTGCCCGCCGTCTACGGACAGCGCAGCCCCAGCATCGTCTACGACACCGGCACGGATGTCCCGGCGGATGCCTTGTTTCTGGAGTCTGAAGAGAACGGCGACGCGGTCTCGATCGAGGTTTTCCCGCGTGCGGACGGCAGCACGCACATCACCGCCTTCTCCGACGTCGCGCCGCTGCCGCTGGATCCCGCCGCCGTGACGCCGGACCAGGACGCCATCGACCGCCTGCAGGCGATCTCCGAGCGCATATCGCCCGCGTTTCGCGCCGATAGGATCATCGCGCGGCAGGCCTGCTTCCGTCCGGTCACGCAGGACGGCCTGCCGCTGATCGGCAAGGTGCCGCAAAGCGAAGGCCTCTACGTTGCGACCGGACACAATGTCTGGGGCATTCTCAATGCGCCCGCGACCGGGGAAGCGCTGGCGCAGCTGATCGCGGAGGGTGCAGCAGGCGACATCGACCTGTCGCCGTTCGATCCCAGCCGGATGCGGCCGCTCGATCCGTCGCTGCTGAGGGCACGCTAGGCCGCGCCGGAAAACGCAGCCTCCGCCTCGGTCCGCAGCCGGTCGGGTGTTTCGAGATAGCGCGGCGAATAGTGGAACGTCGTCATCTGCTTCACGCCCGCGGCGCGGGCGAGCTCGCCTGCCTGCATCGCCGTCAAATGATGGCGGGCCCTGGCGATCTCGACATCGTCGCCGGCAAAGGCTGCCTCGATGAAGAGATGATCGGCGCCGCGCGCAAGCGCGACAATGCGCTCGGCGTTATCAGGGGTGAAGGCAACGTCAGTCACGTAGGCAACGCGCTGTCCCGGCGCGACCTTGAGTGCGTGCCGCCTGAGCTCGCCGAGCCGGACGGTGCGACCATCGCCAACGGTGATCAGCATGTCGTCGTCCGCGTCGCTGCGCACCGCGCGCTTGGCCGCGTTGAGCCATGGTCCAACCTCGAGGCCAAGCTGCGCCAGGCCAACGCTCCAGACATTGACTCCGCGGCTCTCCTGCAGTGCAAACCCGAGGCAGGGCATGCCGTGATCGAGCGTAACCGCCTCGATGGAGAGATCACCATCCCTAAACATCAGCCCGGGCGCTAGCGATGCCTCCTCGCTCTTCTGGGCGCGGAACTGCCCTCGCGCCGCGAAGCCGGTCCAGTCGCCGAGCCGGCCATCGCAGAACTCGGCCGCTTCGATCATGAAGTCGGGTGACGTCGCATCGAGCAGATTCCAGCTATAGGCCGCGAGCTTGCCGGCGACGCCGGCAATGAGACCCGGCGGCCCCGTCACGCGCAAACGGCCGGGCTGATGATGCCGGCCCCGGAGCAACTGGTCGAAGCCGGCGAAATGATCCATGTGCCGATGGCTGACGAAGACGTCGCTGATGCGGAGCAGCTCGCGATTGGACAGGCCAGCGAGATCGCCGATGTCGAACAGCATCGCGCGGCGTCCGAACCTGAAATCGACGAGCAGGCCGGGATCGGCGAAAGGCTCGTTGACGAGGCGACATTGAACCAGCTGGGCCATGCTTAGGACCTTCCCGCGCGGCGCGGCGTTACCATTGTCAACGCGGCTCGCTCGCGGTCGCATCGACGCCCGCGGCGGGCGATGACCGATGGCTGCTCGCATCGCGAGCGGCTCGGCTCGACACCGACGATCGCAAGGCCGGGCGCGCACGGCATGGCGATCGACGAAATCTGCATGCCTGATCGCGAAACAGGGCTTGCAACTGCAACGCCTGCTGTTTGCGCAATTCTAGACTTTAGTCCGGCTCTCACAATCCTGAATGCAGTTTCACTTGCCGAGAATGCCATCGCCGGTATAGTCGCGCCCCAATAGCTCATAAGAGGCTTATTAAAGGGAGAGAACAACATGAAAACCATACTCTCTGGTGCATTGCGAATGGTCCTCGGCGCGGCCTCGCTCGGTGTACTGGTGACCGCATCGGGCGCGGCCCTTGCGGCAGACCCGATCAGGATCGGCGTGATCGCAGAGGCGCAGGCGATCGCCGGCGCATCGATCCCGCAGGCAGCGCAGCTTGCAGCCGACGAGATCAACGCGAGCGGCGGCGTCGACGGACGCAAGATCGAGATCATCTCCTACGACAACCATTCCTCCTCGGCGGATTCGGTGCGCGCGTTTCAGCGCGCGGTGAACGAGGACAAGGTTAACGCGGTCATTGCCAGCTACATCAGCGAAGTGGTGCTGGCGCTGGAGCCCTGGGCCTCGCGGTTGAAGACGCCTTTCGTCACGCCCGGTGCCGCCTCCAACGAGATCAGCAAAAGCGTTCACGCCGATTACGAGAAGAACAAGTACACCTTTCACGGCTATCTGACCTCGGCTGCGCTGGCGCTCTCGGTCTGCGACGCCGCCAAGGAATTGCTCGTCGACAAGATGCACATGAAGTCGGCGGTGATCATGAGCGAGGACGCGGCCTGGACCAAGCCGCTCGACGTCGGCTACGAGGAGTGCCTGCCCAAAGTCGGGCTGAAGGTGCTCGACCACATCCGCTTCTCGCCCGATACCACCGACTTCACGCCGATCTTCAACAAGATCGAAGGCTCCAAGCCCGACGTGATCATCACCGGCATCTCGCATGTCGGCGTCCAGCCGACCGTGCAGTGGAAGAACCAGCAAGTGCCGATCCCGATGTTCGGCATCTCGTCGCAGGCGACCAACGAGACCTTTGGCAAGGACACCAACCAGGCGGCCGAGGGCGTGCTCTACCAGGGCGTCTCCGGACCGGGCGTCGCAGTGACGCCGAAGTCGGTGCCGTTCGCGGAGAACTTCAAGAAGAAGTTCGGCAACTATCCGTCCTATGCCGGCTACACCGCCTATGACGAGGTCTATTACATCGCCGACGCGGCCAAGCGCGCCGGCTCGACGGATGCCGACAAGCTGGTCGCGGCGCTCGAGAAGACCGACTGGGAAGGCACGATCGGCCGCGTCCAGTTCTACGGCAAGGACGATCCGTTCACCCACTCGATCAAATACGGCAAGGGCCTGATCACCGGATTGATGCTGCAATGGCAGGACGGCAAGCAGATCGCGGTCTGGCCGAAAGAGGTAGCCAAGACCGAGATTAAGTTCCCGAGCTTCGTCAAGCTCACCACGAACTAGTCGGAAACAGCTCCCGGGACCATCTCCCGGGAGCTTCCACATGCGGCTCCTCGCAGCACCTTCCCTCAAAGCGGCAGCCAGACTGCCACCCGGCCAATCATAGATGCGAGCATTCCAGATTCTGATCGATGGCTTTGCCATCAGCGCCCTCTACGCTCTCGGTGCCACCGGCTTTACGCTGATCTTCGGCGTCTCCGGCGTCCTCAACCTCTCCCACGGTGCCATCATGGTGGCGGCAGCGGTGGCGGCCTGGGCCGCCGCCAGCATCCTGAATGTCGGCACCTATGCCGGCGCGCTGATCGGGGTCGCGGTCGCCCTGATCACGGCGTTTGCCACCTACTTCGCGGTGGTGAAGCCGATCCAGGATTCGCGCCGCATCCCGAATGAGGAGAAAGAGATCTTCGTCCTCACCGGCACGCTCTTGTGGGGCATCATGATCCAGGAGCTGATTGCCTATTTCTTCACCAACAACGCCAAGACCGTGCTGCCGATCGTCGAGGGCGTCGTCGATATCCTCGGCGTCCGCACGCCGAAGAACGAGATTTTCACCGCGATCGTGTGCTGCCTCGTCATCGCGCTGCTGTGGCTGCTGGTGAACCGCACCCGCACCGGCAAGGCGGTGCTGGCGGCGTCGATGAATCCGCGCGGCGTCACTCTGCTCGGGCTCGAACTCACCAACATCTTCATCGTGGTCTGGGCGATCTACGGCGTGCTCGCCGGCATCGCCGGCGTGCTGCTCGGGATGTTCCTGGGCGTCAGCTCTTACAGCGTCGGCCCGCTGACGGCGAGCGCTTTCTCGATCGTCGTACTCGGCGGCCTCGGCAGCGTCTCCGGCTCGCTGATCGCGGCCTTCGTGGTCGGCTATCTCGAAACCATCACGGCCTATCTGGTCTCGCCGGCCTATCGCACCATTCCGGCGCTCTTGCTGCTCGTCGTCGTGATGTACATCCGGCCCCAGGGCCTTCTGGGGAGGCGCTGAGATGTCGGGATTTTTCACCTCACGCCTGTTCTTCGTTTCGCTTGCCCTGGTCGTGATTGCGGCGACGCTGCCGCTCTACGTCTCCGGCTACGTGCTCGGACTTCTCACGGTCGCGTTCTATTTCGGCGTGTTCGCGATGGCCTGGGACCTCTTGTTCGGCTTCGCCGGCGAGGTCAATTTCGGGCCGACCTTCCTGATCGGCGTCGGCGCCTACACCGCCGGCATCCTGAACAACCAGTTCGGCTGGTCGGTCTATCTCTGCATCCTGCTCGGCGCCCTCGCCTCCGTCATCGCTGGCCTCGTGCTGGCGCTGCCAGCGCTCCGGGTCCGCGGGCCCTATTTCGGCCTGACCACGCTGGTCGCGGTCCTGATGCTGCAGAACTTCATCGTGGTGTTCGCCGATCTCACCGGTGGCGAAATCGGCCTGACCATCCCCGACGTCATCACCATCAACGCCGGCGCCAACTACTGGATCGCGCTCGGCTTCATGACGATCTCGGCGGCAATCCTCTACGGCCTGTCGCAATCGCCGATCGGGCTCGTGCTGCAGGCGAGCGGCCAGGATCCGGTGCAGGCCGGCGCGCTCGGCTTCAACATCGTCAAGCACAAGCTCGCCGCCTTCATCGTCAGCGCGTTCTTCTCCGGCCTGTCCGGCGCACTCTTGGTGTTCTACTTCGGCACCGCCTCGGTCGGCACCGTCGTCGACGTCGCGGTCGGCGTCAACGTCATCGTCTCGGCCGTGCTCGGCGGCCGGCGCACCGTACTCGGCGCGGCGCTGGGCGCGATCTTCCTGATCGTCGCCGGCGAATTCTTGCGGCCGACGGGCGAACTTGCGACCTTCATCGTCTCGGCGGTCGCCCTCCTCGTCGTGCTGTTCTTCCCCGGCGGCTTCCTCGGAGCGGCCCTCTCGCGCGAGGCACGCTCGTGATGGATATGATCGCAAACAGACCCGTGCTCGAAGTCCGCGGCCTCACAAAGCGCTTCGGCGGCCTGACCGCAGTGAAGAACCTCGGCTTCGAGGTCAATAGCGGCGAGATCTTTGGCCTGATCGGGCCGAACGGCTCGGGCAAGTCGACCGCGATGAAGAGCGTTATGGGCATCGAGCGCCCGACCGCCGGCGAAGTGATCTTCGAAGGCGAGAACGTTGCAGGCCTCCCCGCGCACAAGATCGCGCGAAAAGGCTTCGGCATGGTGTTCCAGCACTCGCGGCCACTGAACCGGCAGACCGTGCTGGAGAACATCATGGTCGCGCTCCTGCCGGACAGCCTGTTCATGCTCTTCCCGGACAAGGCGCTGGTCGATCGCGCCAAGTGGATCGCCGATCGCGTCGGACTGGGCGCGGTGATGAACCGCCGCCCGCCGACGCTGCCCTTTGCCGATCTGCGTCGGCTCGAGCTGGCCAAGGCAATCGCGCGCGACCCGAAGGTGGTCCTGGTCGACGAGCCCTTCGCCGGGCTGACCCGCGCCGAGGTCGACGTGTTCTCCGACCTGATCCGCAGTTTCCGCGATGAAGGGCGCGCGGTGATGCTGGTCGACCACAACGTCAAGAGCGTCGCGGCCCTCGTCGACCGTGTGCTCGCGATGTATCTCGGCGAAGAGATCGTCACCGGCAAGGCCGACGAGGTGATGAAGAACGAGACCGTGCGGCGGGTCTATCTCGGCGGCGCGATCGAGACCCATGCGCGGCCCGAGACCAGCTTCAAGGACAAGGTGCCGCTGCTCCAGGTCGAGAACGTCAGTGTTCATTACGGCAAGGCGCAGGCGCTCGAGAACGTCTCGATCCATGTCCACGAGGGCGAGTTCGTCTCGATCGTCGGCCTCAACGGCGCCGGCAAAACCACGCTGTTCAACACCATCTCAGGCTTCCTGCCCTATAGCGGCGAGATCCTGCGCGGCGGCGAGAAGCTGCGTGGCACGAGCCCCGCGAAGATCGCCCGCGGCGGTCTCGTGCAATGCCCGGAATCGCGCGAGCTGTTCGGCGAAATGACGGTGCGCGAGAACCTCGATCTCGGCGGCCAGCATCTCACCGACGAGGCGCGCAGAGCGCAGCTCGCCTGGCTGTTCGAGCTGTTCCCGATCCTCAAGGAACGCCAGGGCCAACTGGCGCAGACGCTGTCCGGCGGCGAGCAGCAGATGCTCGCGATCGGCCGCGCGCTGATGATGCAGCCGCAGATCCTGATCCTGGACGAGCCGACGCTCGGCCTCGCCCCCGTCATCCTCGAGCAATTGTCCAAGGCGCTGGAGAAGCTGCAGCAGACCACGTCAATCACGGTGCTGCTCGGCGAGCAGAACGTGACGTTCGCGCTTCCGCATGCCGACCGCGTCTACGTGCTCGAGCATGCGCGGATCGTCTGGGAAGGCGATCCCGGCCGCTTCGCCGCGGAGGCCGGCGCCGGATATCTCTGAGGCAGTTCATAACGACGACAGAACAATAGAAAGGGAAACGACCATGCGATCATCGACGACAATGAGCCGTAGCCTCCTTCTCGCCTCCGCGCTGGCGCTGTGCCTCGCCGCGCCGGCCTACGCGCAGTCGAACGATCCGATCAAGATCGGCGTCATCGCCGAGGTGCAGTCGATCGCGGGTGCGGCTACCCCAGGCGGCGCGCAGATCGCAGCCGACGAGATCAACGCCAAGGGCGGCGTGCTCGGCCGCAAGATCGAGATCGTCACTTACGACAACAAGAGCTCGTCGGCGGATTCCGTGCGCGCCTTCCAGCGCGCAGTGAGCGAGGACAAGGTCTCCGCCGTGATCGCGAGCTACATCAGCGAAGTCGTGCTGGCGCTCGAGCCCTGGGCGGCCCGGTTGAAGATGCCACTGATCACCCCCGGCGCCGCCTCGAACGAGATCACCAAGGCGATTCACAACGACTATGAGAAGAACAAGTACACTTTCCACGGCTATCTGACGTCGGCGGCGCAGGCGCAGCTCGTCTGCGACGCGGCCAAGGATCTTCTGGTCGACAAGCTCAAGTTCAAGACTGTCGCGATCATGAGCGAGGACGCGGCCTGGACCAAACCGCTCGACGTCGGCTACGAGGCCTGCCTGCCCAAGGCCGGACTGAAGGTCGTCGAGCACGTGCGCTTCTCGCCCGATACGACCGACTTCACGCCGATCTTCAATAATATGGAGAGCAAGAAGCCGGACGTGATCGTGACCGGCATCTCCCATGTCGGCGTGCAGCCCACGGTGCAGTGGAAGAACCAGCAGGTGCCGATCCCGATGTTCGGCATCAGCGCGCAGGCGCTGAGCCCGACCTTCTGGAAGGACACCAACGGTGCCGCCGACGGCGTGCCGTCGCTCGCCGTGGCAACACCCGATGTTGCCGTAACCTCCAAGACAAAACCGTTTGCGGCAGCCTTCAAGGCCAAGTTCGGCACGCCGCCGGCCTATACCGGCTACACCGCCTATGACGAGGTCTACTTCATCACCGAAGCGATCAAGCGCGCGGGCTCGACTGATCCCGACAAGATGGTCGCCGAGTTGGAGAAGACCGATTATGAGGGCACGATCGGCCGCATCCAGTTCTACGGCAAGGACGACGAGTTCACCCACGGCATCAAGTCCGGCCCCAGCGCGGTGACCGGTCTCGTGTTCCAGTGGCAGGACAGCAAGCAGGTCGTGGTCTGGCCCGAGAAGATCGCGGAAGGCAAACTCAAGTTTCCGAACTTCGTGAAGCTGTCGCAGTAACCCCTACCCGCCGACGTCGCGCCCATCGCTCGTTGCGGAGCGGTGGGCATTTTTCTTGGTCTTTCGCAATTGCGTCCTGCGGCACGGCCGACCCGTATCGACCTTGGGCGATGTTGACTTTCCAGTTCCCGCTCTGAATACTTCGCAAAAAAATAACAACCGATCATACGACGGTTCAGAGGGAGGATAGGATGCCGACTTCACGCAGGACGCTGCTGAAGACCTCGGCGGCTGCCGCCGCCGCACTCAGCCTCGATTGGACGCGCGCCCAGGCACAAGCCGAGACATTGCGCATCGGCCTGATCTACGATCTCACCGGACCGTTCGCCGCAGGCGGCTCGGTCGCTTCCTCAGTCGGCGCACAGATCGCCATCGACCTCGTCAACGAGAAGGGCGGCATCGGCGGCAAGTACAAGGTTGCTCCGGTCGCCGCGGATTCCCAGAGCAAGCCCGACGTTGCGATCAACGAGGCCGAGCGCCTGATCAGCCAGGAAAAGATCGACATCCTCAACGGCGTCTATGCGAGCTCGCATGCGGTGCCGCTCGCGGCCAAGGTCGAGCAGCAGAAGAAGATCCTCTGGATCACGACCGCCGTTTCGACCGCCGTGTTCAAGGACAAGAACCTGCAATACGTCTTTCGCGCGCAGATTCACTCGGATCAGTACGGCCAGGCGTTCGCGAGCTTCCTCGCCGAGCACGCGCAAGGCAAGCTCGGCATGGACCCCAAGGACGTCAAGGTCGCGCTGATCCACGAGGACGGCCCCTATGGCGTCGGCGTCGCCGCGGCCGACGAGGCCTATGCCAAGCAAGCCGGCATCCAGGTGGTGCTGCGCGAGGGCTACTCCGCCTCCGCCCCCGACCTGTCGGTGCTCGTGACCAAGATCAAGCGCGCCAAAGCCGACGTGATCTCGCATGCCGGCTACAATCCGGATATCACGCTGTTCCTGCGCCAGGCGCGCGAGAGCGGCCTGCGCTTCAAGATGTTGTTCGGCGCCGGCGCCGGCTACAGCCAACTCGACAAGCTGCGCGCCACCTTCGGCGCCGATATCGACAATTTCTGCAACATCGATCCAGTGCCGGCGCAACTGCTCGATCCGTCGAAGCTCGCGCCGGGCATGGGCGATCTGATCAAGACTATGGTCAGCCGCTACCAGGCCAAGACCGGCGCCACCGACGTGCCGCCGCACTGCTCGATGGGCTTCAACCAGACCTGGGTGCTGCTCAACAACGTGCTGCCTGTCGCCAAGGAGAAATACGGCAGCTTCGAGCCCGAGGCCATTCGGAAGGCGGCACTCGACGTCGACATCCCTGCCGGCGGCACGATCCAGGGCTACGGCGTGAAGTTCTTCCCGCCGGGCACGCCACTCTCCGGCCAGAACGAACGCTCGACGCCGGTGGTGATGCAGAACGCCGGCGAGCACATTTCTGTGGTGTGGCCAACGAACATTCGCACACAGGATCCGGTGTTTCCGTTGCCGAAGGGGTCGACCTACGGGGCGTAGTAACACGACACCAAGCTGACGGCGCAACCCCGCTCTCGTGCTTGCGAGCCGGCATGTCGCGAACAAATCAGTCGGGTGAGACGCACGGCACACTTTCGCTTCCGCGCTCGTGCTATGCGCGAGAGCCATTCATCACGATGGCGCGAGAAGTGGAGATGTTCATGAAAATTCTTGCTGCTGCCCTGTTCGGAATTGCTGTTCTGTCGACCGCGCTGTGGCTGACGTCGGCACCCGCACTTGCCCTTGGCGGCTGCGGTCGAAACGCACATCGCGATGGCTGGGGCCGTTGCGTTCCCGGCGGTCAAAATCAGGACTGGTGCATTCGAAAGACGGGCCATCCGGCCACGCTCATGCCCGATGGAACGTGGCGCTGCATTTGATTTGAGGCCGCCGCCTTCCGCGTGACCGGCGACTTCCAGGTAGACGGGGCAGTGGCTGCGAGCCGGGTGAGGGGTATCTCTCCGCGAGTGAACATCTCAACGTTCGAGTTCGCGGAAGCAACCCCTCGCCCGGCGCCATAGCCGAAGCTGCGCTTCGGCGTTCTCTTAGGAACGGCGGCCAAAGGCCGCCTACGCCACCTTCTTCCACAAACAAGGGGAGAAGGAAGACCGCTCCTATGCCTTGCCCCGCATAAAGCCGGGCACCGGCAAGCGTCTCGATCAGCGTTGCAGCCAACGACGCTTGCATCCAGTGGTAAACTTCTTCGCGCTGTAGTTGGATTTTTGGTCGCGGGGCAGCGCGTTCAAGTTGTTTGACGAAGTCTTGTTGAAACAGGAGCTTGCTACAGTAGGCTTTAGGTAATTGGTCCTGCTCTTTGTTCGCACGACTGGCGCAGCCGGCGAACGGGTTCGCATCGCGGAGCCGTCCAGCAGGGCTCGTGTTGGGAATACTCATATTAGTGATACTCAACGATGGGGGTGACCATGCCCGCCATATTCGACCTGCTCTATCGCGAATATTGCCGCGCTCGCCTCACTGAAATGCGGAAACAGCTTCTGCTCACGAGCAAACGACCTGAACTCTTGCAAGCGGATTGCGATCCTGCTGATCCGAGCAGCTTTGACACGGCAGACACGCAGCACGAAGTGCGTGACGGCGCGCTGAGTTGAAGCGCGCCAAAAAGCAGGGGGGCCTCTCCTCGCCGCAGCAGCCAGCAGGAAAAGCGGCAACAGTTCAGGAGGCAACATGAACACGCCAGAATTCTATACTGCATCGATCGCCTGCATCTCGTGCGCGACCATTTTTGTTTTAATGGCTATCGGAGCTTGGTAGGCGACGGCGGTCACTGCGCTGGCGCGTGGTCAATCAAGCTATGCTGCGATGACGTAAGCACACTCGCCGCGCCGACGGTGCCCCTCTCCCATTGTGGAGGAGGGTGGCAGAGGCGGCCTTCGGCCGCCGTCCTTGGAAACGCCGATGCTACGCATCGGCTATCGCGCAGCGGCGATACCGGTGAGGGGTTCTCTCCGCGAGTAAACCTCTCGACATTTTAACGATGCGACGATGTGAGTTGGTTCACAACGAACCGGGAGACAGAAGCAGTAGCCTTGCTTTGGCAGAACCTGGGCGGGTCTGCAAATAAAAACCTCGTACACTCTCAATACGAGCTTCGCCGAAAATAGCCCCCAAAGGATTCCCATTGTGGGCCCCCTCTCGGGGGCTTTCTTTGTTTGCGCGCCTCTCTGCTCAACCATGCGCGCGGCTGGCACAGCCGGCTCTTCACTACAACGCCACGCGCCTTCCCTCTTCCGCTGCCCAATATCCCGCGTAGTTCACTTTGATGGTCTCATACGCCAGCGCCAGGTCCGACAGCGGCTGCCGGCCCGTGGCGGCACATTCCATGAAGTCCTGGATCTCCTGGAGATAGCCGCGCGTCCATTCCTCCTCGAGGCAGACGTATTGCCAGCCGGTTTTGCGGTCGACCTTTTCGGTGATGTAGACGCTGGCGAGCTTCTCCTCGCTGGTCTGGTAGCTCATCAGATGCGTGTTCGGCGTGATGTTGGCGAACAGCGAACCGCCGGAGGTGTAGGTCTCGATCAAATTGCGTACGCCGCCCATGATCATATCGCCGGAGAACACGGTGGCCTTGGTGCCGTCGGAGAAGGTGGCGGTGAGCGTGCCCCAGTCCTCGACGTCGACTGGATTGGCCTTGATGTAGGTGCGCTCCTCGGGCTTGAGGCCGGCGGTGACGTTGCCGACATCGCCGGAGACGCTGGCGACGCGGATGGTCTCGCCACGCGCCTTGGCCTCGACCTGCTTCAGATAAAGCACAGCCGAAAGCGGATGGCAGCCCATGCGGATCAGCGAGCCGCCGCCGGTCATGGCCCATTCCGCGGCGTGGGCGGCATGCGAGCCGGAATGGCTCTCCTCGCCCTTCATGAACAGGATCTTGTCCCCGGTTGCTTTGATAATCTGCGCGATCTTGGTCACCGCGGGCGCGTAGATCCAGTCCTCGGCATACATGAACAGCTTTCCGGTGCGCTCGATCGCGGCCCGGGTCTTGTCCATCTCCTCCAGCACGCGCTCGTACATCAGGCCCTTCGGCACGTGTCTGCCGATCGGCTGCTTGTCGCCCTCGCGGCCGAAATAGCCAGCGAACGGCTTCTCACAGATGACGTGCTTGCCGGCCTGCATGGCCGCGACGATCATCTCGGCGTGGAGGCTCGGTGGCGTGCAGATGTCGATGACGTCGAGCTCGCGATCCGCAATCAGCTCGACGAAGCTGCGATAGAAGCGCGGGATCTGGTGGCGCCGGGCGAATTCGACGACATGATCGCCACGTGCCGCCACCGCCGCGACCTCGACGTCAACGCCGTAGACCCGCCGGAACGCATACATGTGCAGCTCCGACACGAAGCCGCAGCCCACGAGCCCCACCCTGATCCTCGCCATCGCGAGCCCCTCCGCTTGCCGTTTGTCTTGCCGTCGTCGCAGGCTCTTGCCTGACTGCGGCCCCGGCCGCTAGTCTAGTTCGACAGTCGCTATTGGGGAAAGGGAGGTTTCCATGAAGTGGTGTCTCGGCGTCTTGATTGCGGGGGTCCTGATCAGCGCGGCGAGCGCACAGGACTCTCCCTTCCGAAAGGAGCTGAAGCGGGCCGACCTCTCGGGCACGAACATGGAGGTCATCACCAGCATCAATGAGATCAAGCCCGGCGACTCCTCGGCGCTTCACGTTCATCATGGTGAGGAGTCGTTCTACGTCGTGTCAGGCGGAACGATCGAGCTTCCGGACGGCAAGCAGGTGCCGTTCCCGACCGGGACGACCGGCATCAACCGTCGTGACGTTCCTCACGGCGCATTCAAGGTCGTCGGCGACAAGCCGATCGTCTATCTATCCACGCACATCGTCGACAAGGGCGTGTCGCTTTACGACACGCCAAAATAGCCGCGAAGCCCGGAGCGGAAGACCTCGCCGCTCGCTATTCCACCGAGACGCGCACCACGCCGGCGCTCATCATGCCGAGTGCGCGGGCGGCGGGGACGGAGAGATCGACGATGCGGCCGCGGATGAAGGGACCGCGATCATTGACGCGGCACTGGATCGAGCGGCCGCCATAAGACACCTTGAGCACACTGCCGAAGGCACGCGTCCGATGCGCGCAGGTCAGTTCGCCATTCCTGGCGGCCTTTCCGTATCCGTAGTATGAGGCAAGTCCACTTTCGGCGTGAGCCAGAGAAAACGTAACAAGACAAAAGAATAGCGTCGTCAGCGCTCGCACGGCACCGCTCCCGGGTTGGCCTGCCTGCGGCTGCAAACGTGGACTTGTTCCTTGAAGTTCCAAAAACACTGCCGGGCTCGGTCCGGCAGTGCCATCACACATTGTTACTGTTTGTGGAAGACGAGTATGCGCAGCTCGATGCTTTCGCGCGGCGGCGCATCAAGCGGCGTGGTCGGATCGACGAAGGCCGTGTGTGGCCCGAAGCGGGTGCGGCCATCGGTCGCGGAATCGTAGCACTTCAGCAGCAACGCCTCGTCCGGCGTCATCTCCGGGAAATAGAACCAGCGATGGTTCGGATTGTATTTCACCGAATAGGTTTCGCCGCGGCGGTTGGGATAGATCAGATCGGAAGCGACGAGATCACCGGGCTCCACTGTCGTGCCGTCAGCCATCGCCAGCGGCGAATCGCGCAAGGGACCGCGGATCGGCCGCCAGAGATTGATCACCTGCACTCGGCCCTTGAGCAACTCGTCGGCCTCGTCAGGCAGATGTTCGCGCACGCGGTTGGCGCCCGAGAGGATGGTCTGGTCGACATGGACGCGGGTCGCGGGCTGCCGCGGCCCGGCGCCGCGGATGTCGGCAGCGCCATCGACACGCTTGCGCACGGTGTGATCGAAGATCACGACGCGGTCTGCCTTCAGCGTCGCTCGCAGGAAGGCCTCCACGGCGGGATAGTAGACCGCCCTCACCTCTTCATCGTTGTAGAAGTCCCTCACGCGCGTCGGGTGGCGCACCAGGGCAAACCCCTCGCGGTCGAGCGAGATGTTTTGCGCGATCAGCCGTGCATCGAAGATCGGGACCTGGTGCGGCTCGGGCAACGCCGTGCTCTTCGGCTCGCCCGGCGGCGGATCGAACGCGTAAGTGCGCGGCTTGGCCGCTGTCGGCGCGAGATAGTTGAGTTCGGCGTTGACGAAGGGAAGCGATACGATTTTTGTTTCTTGCAGGCCCATGGCCGGTCTCCCGATGAGGACGTCTGTTTGATCTTTGACGGGCCATAGCGCGCTGCAAGGGAGGCGATGCAAATAGCAATAGGGCTCTCGCCGAGCTCCAGATTGCAGACGGAATGTTTCAAAAATTGCAGCCGAGAGGGAAACCTCGTTCATGCCTCACGAATGCTTGAGTGTTTGTGAGGTCTCGTGCCCCGGATGCAGCGCTGCTCCGCGTTGGAGACACGAGAGTATGCCTAGCGGCTACAATCCTGCCTTTGCGATCACATCCGCGAACGAGCGATCGACGATCTCCGCCGCATCAGCTTCTGTTTGATCAAACCCCAGCGGAAGTACAGATCAATGGTCGCCTGCTCGTCCGCTACCACGCTATCGTCGATCGGGGCGATCCGGATCCTTGCGCGCGAGAGCCAATTTTGCGGCACGGCGGTCGGGATGTTCATCAGCCTGCCCCAGGTCTCCGCATAACCGTTCACATTGTTCAGCGACCACGCCCGCGCCGCGGTCAGACGCCGGATGAAGTCGGTCAGCTCCGCGCGCTTGTCGCGGATCGCGTCGGGTCGCGCCACCTGAAAGCTCAGGCCCGGCGTCAGACCTTCCGAGGTGATGATGCGGCGCGACCTGAACAGCACCTCCTCCTGGCTGACATAGGGCTCCCAAGTTGACCATGCATCGACCGAACCTTGCGTGTAGGCGATCTTGGCTTCGGACGGTGCGAGGAACGCGATCTGCACGTCGCTTCTGCTCCAGCCGTTCTTCTCCAATGCCGCGAGGATGAGCTGATGGCCGATCGAGCCGCGACCGGTTGCGATCTTCTTGCCGCGCAGATCGTCGAATGTCCTGATCGGCGAATTCTCAGGAACGAGGATCGCGAGCCCCTCGCGCGTCTGGCGGATCGCGGCAATCGCCCTCACCGGCGCGCCGGAGGCGGCGGCGAAGGTAAAGGGCGCATCGCCGACGAGGCCGGTCTCGATCGCGCCGGCGCTCAGCGCTTCGAGCAGCGGTGCTGTGGCCGGAAACTCCTTCCATTCGATCTTGTAGGGGACGTCCTTGAGGACGCCGGCTGCTTCCATCACGGCTTGCGAATTGCCCTTCTGGTCGCCGACGCCCAAGGTGGGTTGCGCGGCCGCCAGTTCAAGCGAACCGAACAGCAGCGCGCCGGCCAGCATGAGGCGGATCATTCCGCGGCCTCGCCGCGGGCGACCTGACGTTCAACGATCAGCTTGCGCGTCAGCGGGATCAGCTCGCGGCCATATTCGATGGCATCGATCAATGGATCGAAGCCGCGGATCAGGAAATGGGTGATGCCGAGGTCAAAATAGTCGCCGAAGACTTCGGCCACCTGCTCGGGCGTGCCGACCAGCGCCGTGGTGTTGCTGTTGGCGCCGGTGAGCTTTGCGATCTCGGTCCAGAGCCGCTTGTCGATGCGGCTGCCCTGGTCGGCAAGCGCGAGCAGGCGCCGTGCACCGGCGGTGGCATGCCCGTCGGCCGGCTTGCGATAGCCGGTCTTGTCCTGAAGCGCGGTGGCGCGCGCCAGGATTTCTTCCGCCTTCTCCCAGGCCTGCTTCTCAGTCGGCGCAATGATCGGCCGCACCGAAAGGCTGAAGCGCGGCGTCGGCCGCCTCTGCCTGACCGCTGCGTTATGGACGCGCGAGGTGACGTCGCGCACCTGGGCGTAGGATTCGCCCCACAGCGCGAAGGTATCGGCGTGCCTGCCGGCAACGTCGATGGCCGCCTCCGAGGCGCCGCCGAAATAGATCCTGATGCCCTCGGCTCGATACGGCTTCACCTGCGAGAAGGCGTTCTCCACCTGGTAGTACTTGCCCTTGTAGGTGAACGGCTTGTCGCTGGTCCATTCTTGCCGGACGATATCGAGGAATTCGGAGGTGCGGGCATAGCGCGCGTCCTTGTCGTCGAGCGTATTGCCGTCCTGCCGGAGCTCGGTGGCGTTGCCGCCGGTGATGACGTGCAGCGCGACACGGCCGCGGGAGAACTGGTCGAGCACGGCAAACTGCCGCGCCAGCAGCGTCGGCGCGGTGAAGCCGGGGCGCTGCGCGATCAGCACATTCAGGCGATCGGTGACGTTAAGAACGTGCTGGGCGACCTGGAGACTGTCCGGCGTGGTCGAATGGAACGCAAGCAGCGCGCGGTCGAAGCCGGCATTCTCATGTGCCTTCGCCACCGTCTCGATATGCGTCGGATCGAGGACCGGGCCCTCGCGGACGATGGTCTCCGACGAATTGTTGTTGCTGATGTAACCGATGAACTCGATCGACATGATCGTCTCCTTGTTGAGTCCTAGAGTGCAAGCGCGGCGCGGCCGAGCGCGAGGCGCGTGGAATCGTCCTGCGGCGTGTGCACGCGCCCGCACAGGACGTCGCGATAGTGCCGCTCCAGCGGGTTGGCGCGGCTGAGGCCGTGATTGCCAGTGAGCGACAGCGCGTCCTCGACCACCGCGACGGCGTTGTTGGTCACGGTCAGCTTGATCACGTTGGACTCGCCGGCGGAGAGCGCGGCGCCATCGTCGAAATCGCCGGCGAAGGAGGAGATCAGCCGCGCATTGACGGCAAGCCGTGCCTCGATTGCGCCGAGGATTTCCTGCGCGCGCGGCAAGGTTGCGAGCGGCGCGCCGAGGCTGGCGGGGACACGATGCTTCAGGAAGGTCACAAGCCAGTCGCGCGCGGCACGTGCGACGCCGTCATAGATCGCGGCCACGAAGACGGTGTGAACAGTCGCCTGCGCGACATCTGGCCCGCGCCAATCCGATGGTTTGCGGACGTCGATCTCGGAATCGAGGGGGATCACGACATCGTCGAAGACGACGTCGTGGCTGCCGCTGGCGCGCAGGCCATGGTGATCCCAGGTCTCGACGATGCGCGTGCCCGGCAGCCCTGCGGGCACCAGGAACTGGCCGACGCGCGGCTCCGCCTCGTCGGTCCGCGCCCAGACCAGATACCATTCCAGGATCGGCGCACCGGTCGAATAGATCTTGTGGCCGGTCAGGCGCCAGCCGGTTTCGGTGCGCCGCGCGATCGTGGCCGGCAGGCCGCCGCGCGCTGGCGAGCCGAGCTCCGGCTCGACCCGCAGCGCATTGATGAGGGAAATCCCCTCGACGGCTTCGCGCGCGAGCTTGCGCGACAGCCACGCCGGCCAATTCGCACCTCGCGCCATCACCAGATGATTGATGTAGTGCATCGACAGCACGAGCGCGGTCGACGCATCGGCCTTGCCGATGATGCCGAGGACGCGCGCGGCGTATCTTGCGCCGGCCCCGGCCCCGCCGTGGGACGCCGGCACCGTCAGCGACAACAAGCCGGCCTCGGAAAGCTCACGAAAATTCTCGAAGGGGAAGCTGGCCTCGCGGTCGTGCTTGGCCGCGCGTGCAGCAAAGCCCTCGGCGAGAGCCTCGGCGCGCGCGACAAAGTCGGGTTCGCTCTGGGCCGTCCGGCCCCTGGCCGCGGAATTCACCATGTGGCGTCGAGCCCCAACAGGCCAAGGATCTGGCGGCGCAGATCCGCAAGATAGGGGTCGCCACGATGGCGTGGATAGGGACGGTCGACGCGGATGTCGGCCTTGACGCGCGCGGGCCGTTCGCTGAAGACGATGACGCGATTGGCGAGCACCAGCGCCTCCTCGGCGTCATGCGTCACCAGCAGCGTGGTAAAGCCCTTGCGCTGCCACAGCGCAACGATCTCGGACTGCATGGTGATCCGCGTGAGCGAGTCGAGCTTGCCGAGCGGCTCGTCGAGGATGAGGATTCTGGGATCGTTGACCAGCGCACGGGCGAGCGCGACGCGCTGCGCCATGCCGCCCGAGAGCTGGTGCGGATAGGCGTTGCGGAACGCCGCAAGGCCGACGAGATCGAGCGCGTCATCGACGCGGTGACGCTGGCTCTTCAGAATGCCCTGGGCTTCCAGACCGAGCGCGACATTGTCCCACACCGAGCGCCAGGGAAACAGCGTCGGGTCCTGGAACACGACGACGCGCGAGGGATGCGGACTTCTGATGCGGCTTTCGTCCTCGCGCAACGTTCCCGCCTTCGGCCTGTCGAGGCCCGCGACGAGGCGCAGCAGTGTCGACTTTCCGCAACCGGATGGGCCGAGCAGCGCGACGAACTCGCCCGGCTCGACCGAGCTGCTGACGTCGCTGAGCACAGGGAGCTCGGCGCCGTCGATGTCGAAGGCATGGCTGACCTGCTCGATATCGAGCGCGGCGCCGGCGGCCGGATGGGTGATGGCTTCGGCGAGAGCTACGGCTACCATTTGACGGTCCCCTTCTGCCAGACCAAGAGGCGGTCACGGATCGCGAACAGCAGCGTGATGGCGCCGGAGCAGAGCAGCGACATCACGATCAGCGCCGCATACATGTTGGCGTAGGCAGCCCAGCCCTGCGCCCATTGCAGGTACCAGCCGAGGCCGGCCTTCACGCCGATCATCTCGGCGACGACGAGCACGGCGAAGGACGAGCCGAGCCCCATGAACAGCCCGACGAAGACGTGCGGCAACGCCGCGGGGATCGCGACCTTCAACACCAGAAAGGACGGCTTTGCACCCAGCGTGCGCGCGACGTCGTAATAGGCATTGCTGACGCTCGCGACACCTGACCAGGTCAACACCGTGACCGGGAAGCCGGTCGCGAGCGCGATCAGGAAGGTCGAGGCGCTCCAGCTCGATGGGAACGTGAAGAACGCGATCGGCAGCCAGGCGGTCGCCGGCAGCGGTCCGATGAAGCGCAGCACCGGGTGCACCCAATAGCCGACCGCACGCGACCAGCCGATCGAGACGCCGGTCAGGAAGCCGACGGCGGCGCCGATCAGATAGCCCCCGAGCTGAAGCCTCACCGACGCAAACACGCTGTCGAGCAGCTTTGGCAGATCGTCGGTGTAGACCTCGATGATCGCCTGCGGCGGCGGGAAGAACGGCAGCGGCAACCAGGCGAATTTTGCAGTCGCAACCTCCCACAGCGTCAGGAAGGCGCCGAGCGCGACGAGCCAGGGCGCGCGCTGGCGCAAGCCTCGACCGGCCGAGCCGAGGTAATCGGCGCCGACCGTTCCGAACAGAGCGACCGCGGCAATGATGAAGGCGGCAATGCCGAGCGAACGCGTCCGCGACCAGTCGCCGACGTCCTCCCACCACAGGCAGGACAGGCCGAAGGCGATCCAGATGGCGCTGGCGGCGACGCCCGCGCCGGATTCCTTCAGCCAGCCGGCGAGCAGCGGTGCGCGCGTGAGGCGTGGCGCGCCAGAAGCGAGGCCGTCAGACAGCGAATACGTCGACATAGATGCGCTCCGCGAACTTGGCCGTGTCGGTGCTCTGTTTGAAAACCTGGACGCTCTTCAGGTCGTCGGCATAGGCCTTCAGCTCGCGCTTCAGCACCTCGCCGACCGGATGATGATGGTGGGTGTGGTAGCGCACCATGCCTTCGATATCGGCGAGCGTTGCCGCTTTCGGCGCGTAAGGCTGGAACGACTTCGCCGCAACGGTCGGATTCTGCGCGGTGAACATCGCGGCATCGAGCAGCGCCTGGGTGATGGCGCGCGCAACTTGCGGCTCCTCGCGAACCAGGCTGCCGCGCAGGCCCACGATGCAGCAGCTCTTGTCGCGGTATTCGCCGTCGAGATTGGAGGCGACCTCCTTGTACTGGCTGTCCTTGAGCCAGAGATAGGCGAGCGGATCGGATGACAAGAAGGCCTGCACCTCGCCCTTCTCGACGGCGACGTTGAGAAGGTTGCCGGGATAGGCGCGCCAATCGACCTCCTTGACCGGATCGATTCCGAGCTTTGCGAGCTGGATCGAGAAGAAGTTCTTATCAGGACCGGCGAGATCGCCGACCGCGACGATCTTGCCCTTGAGATCGGCGAGCTTGCCGACGCCGGAATCGGTGCGCGTCAGCACGCGCATGCAACCGCCATGGGTGCCGGCAGCGATCTTGACGTCAAAGCCCTGCTCCAGCGGCTTCAGCCAGCGCAGCGCCATGCCGAGACCGGCATCACTCTTGCCGGTCGCGATCGCTTCGAGCAGCTGATCGGTCGAGCCGGAATAGTTGACGAGCTCGACGTCGAGATTCTGCTTCTGGAAGAAGCCGTGCTCGATGGCGACGGGCAGCGGCGCGAGGCAGACGGCTCCGGCGTTCCACGACAGCTTCAGCTTGCGCGGCGCGCCTGTGAGCGCGGCTCCATCGGATGCCGTCCGGCACAGTGGAAACTCCGAGAAATCGACACCCGGCGCGACCGCGCGGGGCGCGAAGGCCTGCGCACCGAGGGCCCCGAGCGGCGCGACGAAAGCCGCCGCTAGCCCGGCCTGCAGCAGATGGCGCCGGTCGAGGCTCGATCCGCCGCGTTCGTTGTCGTTCTTCATCGGTCTTTGGCTCCTGCGCTGGCACGGCTCTGCCGTTTGCGCAACGTCTGGCGTTGCGCATGTTCCGTGCGGAGCTGCGTTGAAAGAAAAATCTTATCCTCGGCGATCACGCGCCGCGTTGATGCGATGCGCAAATCATGCGGCGCGTTCGGCACATCGTCAATGAAATGGAATTTCGAATGTCGTGCGAGGCGAAGTCATTCTGTCCATCGGCACGCACACGCGCGATGAAACGATTTTCGCTGGAGCATTGTCGCTCAATGCAGCGTCGTTTCTCCCTGGTCTACATCATTCTTGCGCATCTTCGTCTGTGCGCATGGCGCCTTCTCGAAAGCGTCGGTTCGTTGAAACGTCCTTGCCTGCGTTGCCTGCAATACGGTCGGCCATTTCATTGACTGCGCGTGGCGCGATCATAGACTTGATCGTCTCGCTGCATCGCTCGCTCACGCGTCGTGAGCAAGGCAACAGACAGAAGACATGAGTATCAACTCCTCCTCCCACGACCATCCCATCACTCGCCGGCTTGCAGCATCGCTGCTCGCGGCTGCCATCACGCTGTCGACAGCCGCGGCATCACTCGCCGCCGAGACCGTCGTGCTGCGCGTCGGCGACCAGAAGGGCGGCAACCGCTCACTGCTCGACATCTCCGGCTACGCCAAGGATCTGCCGTACAAGATCGAGCGGTCGGAATTCCCCGCGGCCGCACCGATCCTCGAAGCGCTCAACGCCGGCGCGCTCGACGTCGGCCACACCGGCGATCTCTCCTTCCTCTCGGTCTATGCGGCTGGCGCGCCAATCAAGGCGATCGGCGGCACGCGCTCGGATGCGAAGACGCAGGCCATCCTCGTGCGCCGGGATTCGCCGATCAAATCGGTCGCCGATCTCCGGGGCAAGCGTCTCGCCGGCACGCGCGGCGGCTGGGGCCAGTTCCTGATCGACGCGACGCTGGAGAAGGCCCAGATCAAGCTCGAGGATGCGACCTTCGCACCGCTCGGCCCGGTCGACGCCAAGATCGCGCTGGTGGCCGGCTCGATCGATGCGTGGGCGGTGTGGGAGCCCTACGTGTCGTTCGCGACGCTGAAGGACAAGGCGCGCGTGATCGCCGACGGCGATGGCCTGACGCCGACCATCACCTTCATCGTGGCTTCCGACAATGCCATCGCCACCAAGCGTGCCGCCGTGCAGGACCTCGTGCAGCGGCTGAACAAGGCGCGGCTGTGGTCGCTCGATCACCTCGGCGAGTATGCCAAGAGCACGGCCGAGCTGACCAAGCTGCCGGAGGACGTGCTGCTGTCCGCCTACACCGCACAGCGCACCAGCCCGATCGTGATCGATGAGAATGTGGTCAAGGAAATCCAGGAGGCGTCCGACCGCTCGACGCGCTACGGCATCCTGCCGAAGCGGCTCGACGTCAGTAAAGCCGTCGACCGCAGCTTCACTGCCGCAGTCGCTGGCTCGAACTAGAGAAGGACGCGGCGGGATGCGCAGGCTTCGTCCCAAGGCCGCCCCGCTTCATCTCGCCGCGATCGTGCTCGCGCATCTCGCTTGCATGAGTCTGCTCGTGTGGCCGTCGCTCTAACGGCCCGCATCCGCCCGCCGGCATTAAGAAAATGATCATGACAACATAAGGTTGCCATAAGGACTTTTGTCGCACCGCCGCACTAGCATCGCGCCCGTCATTTCGGTGGTAACGCGATGCCTCACCCGCGGCGCGGCCGGACAGCCGGGTTCGCTCTCTGGTTGCCCATGCCGCAGTTACGGGCTTACAATGGAACTTGCCCTGCGGCCGCCGACGCTCGCAGGGGAAGGCGACCTTAGGGCTGGAGATCAGCGCCATGTCAGCCACTCAATATCTGCGTTATGAACCGTCCGTCGAACAAGTCCGGCCGGAGGAGACGAAAGCGGTCGCGGAGATCATCGCCTCGATCAAGCGAACCAGCGAATTCACCTGCGACCGAGACAAGGGGCACGGAACGCGCCAGCAGCACGCCAAGGGCGTCGGCTTTCTCCGGGGCGAATTGACCGTCTACGACGGTCTGCCGGACCATCTGCGCCAGGGCCTGTTCGAAAAGGCCGGCGTCTATCCGATCATCGTCCGCCTCTCCACCGCGTTCGACAAGAGCGATCGCGTTCGCTCGCCACGGGGATTCGCCATCAAGGTCTTGGGCGTGACGGGCCCGAAGGCGACCGACGACGATGCCTCGACGAACCAGGATCTGCTGCTGGTCAATCACAAGAGCTATTTCGCGGATGCCATGGCCTATTGGAGCGCACAGCGCAATGCCGAGCGCAACGTGGGCATGCCGGATTTCGTGTTCAGATTCGGAGGGTTCGTCGCGCGCAATCTTGTCGCGCTGTCGGACTCGACGGGCATTCACATCCCGATCCTGCTGCGGGCGATCGGCGATCCCGGCAACAACATTCTTGGAGAGACCTTCCACACCGAGGGCGCGCTGCGCTTTGGTGATTATGTCGCACGGCTTCGCGCGGTGCCGATGTCGGAGGCGCTCCGCAGGCTCACCGGTCAGCCCTGCCATGATGGCGACGATGTCGTGCTCAAATCCGTCGTTGCCTACTTCAAGGACAATTCGGCGGAGTATGAACTGCAGGCCCAGCTCTGCACCGACTTGAAGCGCACGCCGATCGAGGATGCTTCGATCGACTGGCCCGAGGACGTCTCGCCGCCGCAAGCCTTGGGCAAGATCACCCTTCCGCGCCAGGCCGCCGACAGTCCCGCACGTCGCGACTATGCCAACGAGGTGCTGTCGTTCGATCCCTGGCGATCCCTTGCGGCGCATCGGCCGCTCGGCTCGATCATGCGGGTGCGCAGGGATGCCTACCGCATGTCCCGGACGCTCCGGCAGCAACAGAACAAGGACAAGTTCCCACCGCCCAAAGAGCCGCGAGAGATCGCGGACCTGCCAGATTGAGCCCGATCACGTCAGGCCGGCAATTTCGCCTTCGGCATTGCGGTCTGCGTCGAAGAGGGATGCCAACCGCAAGGGATCACCGGGATCGAGCGACTGCGCCAGCGACGCGATCACCTGGCGGGATCGACCTTGCCACTTGGCCGCCTTCTGCGCGTGTCCCAGGCTTTCGTAAAGTGCCGCGGCCGTACGGTAGACGCGCCATGCAGCCTGCGGCAGCCCCGCATGGCGGATGACCGAAATGGCCGCCGACAGATGGTCGCCTGCCGACTGCGCATCGTGCTTCAGCAGCGCAATTCTTGCCATCACATCGTAACTCAGCACGAGAAACGGCTTGTCGGGCGCAGCGCTCGTCACCTTATGAAAACGACCGGCTGCACTCTCGGCGCGATCGAGATCGCCGACCGCAATCCAGTAGTCGCACCAGGTCAGGAGATAGTGGGGCATGACCAGCGACTCCATCGGCACGCGGTCGACCTCCATTCGCCTCTCCAGAGCGTCGAGGTGCTGTCGCGCCAGGGCCAGGTTGCGCATCCTGACATAGGCGCGCGCAAGCAGGTTCCTGCCGACGAAGAAGGTGAACGGATTTGCCTCGGTCATCGGGCCGAGCGCTTCCTCGCCTCGTCGCGCCGCGCCGCCGTATTCCTCGGCCTCGGAATACAGCCAACCGATGGTGAGCTGGCACAGTGCGATGGCCTGCGGATTTGCGTTCCGCTCCGAGATGGCCAGTGCGGCGACAACGCTGCTATGCGCTCGCCCCCACTCACCGGAATAGATCTGCGCAAAAGCCTCGACCGACTCGTAGAGCGCGAACAGATAGACGTCGCCGACTTGCCGGGCGAGCTGTTTTCCTCTGCTCGTCGCAGCGCAGCAGGCCGGGTAGTTTGCGCGCAAATACTCCAGCACCATCTCCATCGAGCAGCGCCGCAGCCTCATGCTGAAATCCTGCGAGTCCGTGATCAGCCTTGATGCCCGCTCGGAGAGTTCGGCGTTCTCGCGGTCCCAGCCGCGCAGCATCAACTTCAGATTGGCGACGTTGCCCTGAACCAGTGCGCCGAACGCGGCGTCATCAATCGCACGACTCTTCGCCAGAGCCTGCTCGGCGAACGGCAGGCTCTGGCGCCGATCGACGTAAAGGCAGAACCTGCTGAGGTCGACCAGCGCGTTCACCTCTTCACGCACCAGCCCGTTCTCGGCCGCATGCGCGACCACTGCGCCGAGATCCTGGAGCGAATTGAGGAAATCTCCGCCGGCCCGCCAGGCCCAGGCGCGCTGGAGCAGCAGCTTCAGACGCGTTGCCACCTGAAATTCGGGCGGCAGATTCGGCACGAGCTCCAAGGCCCGGGACAAATAGTTCGCTGCTTCGCGCGTGCTGAACCGCCGCGCCGAGCCTTCGGCGGCCGTGCCCAGATAGAGCATCGCCTTCGGGAAGTCTCGCCCCAGCTCGAAGTGACGCGCGAGCACCGCGGCAATCTCCGGAGCCCGAGGCCCGTAAGCCCGTTCGAGGCCCGCCCCGAGGCTCGCATGGGTCCTGGTGCGGCGCGCCGGCGCTAGCCGCTGATACAACGCCTCCTGATAAAGCGCGTGCTGGAACGCATAGCGTCCGGAGACCTCTCCGTTCGGCCACTCGGTCAGGCCATCGACAACGATGATGCGGCCGGTCCGTGCGAGGTCCTCGCACATCTGCTCGACTTCCAGCACCGGACGGTCCAGCACGCCGGCAACCTGGAGCGCGGAAAACTCCGCACCCGCCGCGCTTGCAACCTCGAGCAGGCTGCGCTCGTCGGCGGAGAGGTGATCGATCTGCTGCGTGATCATGCCTTCCAGATCGCGCGGCACGCTGTCATGCGAGGCCGCTTCCTCGCGGACCAGCCGCCAGCCGGCGTCGTCCTCGACGAGCGCACCCTGCGCCACGAGATGATCGACGAGAGATGTCACGAACAACGGCTGGCCGCCGGTTCGGGCAAAAATGCGCTCGACCAGCTCCCGGGCAAAATCGGCGGAGCCGAAGCGCAGAGCAAGATAGCGCTCGACGTCGACGCCGGACAGCCGATCGAGCGCGAGCTCGATGGCATGGCCATGGATCCGCAAATCCTGATGAACGGCGCGGACGGGATGTCCGCCGACGGCGACTTCCATCGGCCGATAGGTCGCCAGGACAAGGATCGCAGCCTTGCGGTCCCGCCGCGCGAGCCGCGAGAGGACGTCGACGGTGGCAAAGTCGCTCCAATGCATGTCTTCGAGCACGATCACCCATGGTCGGCCGACGGCAAGACTTTCCATGAGATCGGCGAATTCACGCAGCATGCGCTCGCGCGTCGCGCCGAAGACTTCATGCTGGAATGCGGTGCGGTCTGCTTCGCCCAGGAATCCGGGCATTTGCGCGAGCCAGGTCGGCGCGTGCGCGCGTATGGAGGCAAGAAGCGAAGCGCCTTCGGTCCCACGGCAACGCTCGTTCAGCGCTTCGATGATCGGCAGGAAGGCCTCGTGCGTGCCGAACAGCTCGTTGCAGTTGCAATGCAGGACGCTCAGCCCTTGCCGCTCGATCCTGTCGAGCGTCATCTGGACGAGGGTTGTCTTGCCGATTCCGGCCTCGCCGGTGATGAAGACGACCTGACGCTGTCCGGTCCGAGCAAGCTGCAGCGCCTTGTCCAGCGTCTCGAGCGCCGCAGCGCGTCCCACTCGCCATTGCCGCCGCCGATCGACGATCTGCTCGGCGGCGGACGGCTCTTCCTCGACCGCCTGTTCGATCGGAACGAGGTCGGTGATCGTGACCGCCGCAATGAAGCGATAGCCGCGCCGCGTGACCGTCTCGATGTAGTTGGGAGACTGCCTGTCATCGCCGAGCGCCGAACGCAGCGCGTTCATGGCCACGGCAAGGCTGGATTCGCTGACATGCAGATCGGACCAGACCGTGTCGAGCAGCTCTTCCTTGGTGACGAGCTCACCGGGGCGGCCGGCCAGACAGCAGAGAACCTCGAACGGCTTCGGCGCCAGCGCGATCCGCTCCCGGCCTCGCCACAACAGCGCGTTGGCCCGATCGAGCCGAAATTCCCCAAAGGCAAGCGCGTCAGTACGCACGGCTCCAACCTCCGGATGCTCCCCAATCTTAAGGGAAAGCTCAGCCAAATGTAAGGACACGCTTAAGACTTGCGCCTGGCGCCGGCACTAGCATCGCGCATCGTCATTTCAGGAAGGTGTCGGACAACCTCTCATCACGCTGTCAATTTCGGTCAGCAGGCACTCGACGCCCGAATTTTGGCAAGGAGTTGGCCATGAGCATTTCAAAACGCCCGGCGATTGCACCTTTTGCTCTTGTCATTCGCCAATACGATATCAAGGTCCTGCTGAGCGTCGCCATCCTCAGCCGTATTTTCCTCATCGCGCTGTATCTCGCCTCAGGCGGCCCCGGCCTGCCCGAAGCCGACATCATCACCGCGGTCGCGTTACCATGAGCTCGGGCCCCCTCGAATGGTGCATCGACATCGCGATCATTGTCGCGATCTGCATCGGGATTTTCTTGGGCCTACGTGCCCACAGCCATGCACCGGATCACAAGTCGGAGCAAGCGCCCGCCCCTCGGACCACCTGCTTTCAGCGGTCCGCGGCCAGTATAGGCATCGGAGCGTTTCCGCTCGGCAGGCACCCCGCTCGAACCGGGTGCCTTTGCCGGCGCGTTTAATCACCAATACGCGCGATGATAGAACCGCATCGGCCGGTGGTAGCCATAATAGTATGGACGATAATAGCGGCGGTAGCCGCCGTAATAGCCATAGGTGGGCGCGTAGCCATAGTAGGCCGGACCATAGCCGTAATAAGGGCCCGGATATCCGTAGCCGCCGTAATAGGGACCGCCACCATAGTAGCCGTAAGGTGCGGTGCTGGCGGCGATGGCGCCGCCGATGATGGCGCCGGCCGCGAGGCCGCCCAGGCCCCATCCCCAACCGCCGCCCCAGCCGCCACGCCAATGCACCCGCGTGGTGTCATTGCCTGCCGCGGCCTTCATGGCTCCGACATTGGTCGGCATCGGCGCCGCCGACGCCTGCTCCACCTGACCGACGATCACCGTGACCGCCAGCGAGCCGGCAATTGCCGTTTTCCAGATACTCATCGTCGTAACTCCCTGTTTGACGTTTCGCTTGGAAAAGGATCGCGCGCGATGATCGGGTATCTTTGCGCTGAGTCAAAGCCTCGATTTCGCGTGCAGCGCACAAGAGACCTGCTCCTGCCTCAATCGTGATCAAGCCTCGCCGCAGACGCCGCGTCTTTCCGAGCCTCGATCGACACGTCTATTTCCGCGCGGATATGACACCGCTGCGACGGCAAAGGTCTGTCGCTAAAGGCGAAAGCATTAAGCTTCCCGCACGGTCGCAACCAACAACCACCTTTTCGATTTACTATTCGTGCCGTTACTATCGGTTCCAATGGCGCCGGGCCGACAGGCTCCTCGCGACAAAAGGCCTCGGCCCGCGCCAGACGTCAGTGGGAGGATGACATGAATGCCGTGGGAAATGAGCCGCTCGCCCGTCAGGCGCTGGCATTCGTCTTGGCCGGCGGACGGGGAAGCCGGCTGCTGGAATTGACCGACCGGCGCGCCAAGCCGGCGGTCTATTTTGGCGGCAAGTCGCGCATCATCGATTTCACCCTGTCGAACGCCGTCAACTCCGGCATCCGCCGCATCGCGGTCGCGACCCAGTACAAGGCACACAGCCTGATCCGGCACTTGCAGATGGGCTGGAATTTCTTCCGTCCCGAGCGCAACGAGAGCTTTGACATCCTCCCGGCAAGCCAGCGCGTCTCCGAGAACATGTGGTATGTCGGCACGGCCGACGCGGTCTACCAGAACATCGACATCATCGAGTCGCACAATGCCCGCTTCATCGTGGTGCTGGCCGGCGACCACATCTACAAGATGGATTACGAGGTGATGCTGCGCCAGCATGTCGAGAGCGGCGCCGACGTCACGGTCGGCTGCCTCGAAATGCCGCGCGCGGAATCCTCCGGGTTCGGCATCATGCACATCGACGAGGATGGCTGGATCAAGTCGTTCCTCGAGAAGCCCGCCGATCCGCCGCCGATGCCGGGCAAGCCCAACGTCTCGCTCGCCAGCATGGGCATCTATGTCTTCAACGCCAAGTTCCTGTTCGACGAGCTCAAGCGCGACGCCGAGGATCCGAACTCGAACCACGATTTCGGCAAGGACATCATCCCCTACATCGTGAAGAACGGCCGCGCGATCGCGCATCAGTTCTCCAGCTCCTGCGTCCGTTCCGGCAACGACCACCGCTCCTACTGGCGCGATGCCGGCACGGTCGATGCCTATTGGGCCGCCAATATCGACCTCACTGACGTGGTGCCGGAGCTCGATCTGTTCGATCGCTCCTGGCCGATCTGGTCCTATGCGGAGATCACGCCGCCCGCCAAGTTCGTGCACGACGAGGAGAGCCGGCGCGGCCAGGCCGTGAGTTCGCTGGTCTCCGGCGGCTGCATCATCTCCGGCGCGTCGCTGCGCCGCTCGCTGCTGTTTACCGGCGTGCGCGTCAATTCCTACGCCAATGTCGAGAACGCCGTGATCATGCCCTACGTGAATGTCGGCCGCGGCGCGCGGCTGAAGAACGTCGTGATCGACCGCGGCGTCGAGATCCCCGAAGGTCTCGTCGTCGGCGAAGATCCGGAGTTCGACGCCAAGCGCTTTCGCACCACCGAGCAGGGCATCTCGCTCATCACCCAGCCGATGATCGACAGGCTCAATACATGACGCCTGTTCGCGTCCTTGCGGTCGCCTCTGAAGTCTATCCCATCGTCAAGACCGGCGGCCTCGCGGATGTCGCCGGCGCGCTGCCGCTCGCGCTGAAGTCGCATGGCGTCGAGATGCGCACGCTGATGCCGGGCTATCCCGACGTGATGCGGGTTCTCACGGGCGCGGAGGAAATCCGGCGCTGGCCGGACTATTTCGGCGGCCCGGGCCGCCTGCTCGCCGGCTCGCGCGACGGGCTCGATCTGTTCGTGCTCGACGTGCCGCATCTCTACGCGCGGCCGGGCAACCCTTACGTCACGGCCGACGGCGTCGACTGGCCGGACAACGGCGTCCGCTTCGCGGCGCTGTCGCGCATCGCCGCCGATATCGGCCACGGCCTCGTCCCCGGCTTCGTGCTCGACATCGTGCACGCGCACGACTGGCAGGCGGGGCTCGCGCCCGCCTATCTGCACTATGACAACCGACCGCGGCCCGGCACCGTGATGACCATTCACAACATGGCCTATCAGGGCAAGTTCGACCGCGAGCTGATCGGCGCCATCGGACTGCCGTGGGACTCGTTCAACGTCAACAGCCTGGAATATTTCGGCGGCATCAGCTTCCTGAAAGCCGGCCTGCAATTCGCCGACCGCATCACCACGGTGTCGCCGACCTATGCCCATGAGATCCAGAGCGACGAGGGCGGCATGGGACTCGGCGGCCTTCTTCGCGAACGCGCAAGCGTCCTGAGCGGCATCCTCAACGGCATCGACATCTCGGTCTGGAATCCGGAAACAGATCCGCACATCGCCTATCGCTTCAGCGCCCAGGACCTGGCGTTTCGGGCCGCGAACAAGGCCGCGCTTCAGCAGCAGTTCAATCTCGCATCTGCGCCGGAAACGCCTCTGCTCGGCGTCATCAGCCGGCTGTCGTGGCAGAAGGGCCTCGATCTCCTGCTCGAGGCGATCCCGACCATCCTGAGCGAGGGCATGCAGCTTGCGCTATTGGGCAGCGGCGACCGCGATCTCCAGGATCGCTATCAGGCCGTCGCGCGCGCCAATCCAGGACGGATCGCGGTCGTGATCGGCTATGACGAGATCTTGGCGCATCTGATCCAGGCCGGTTCGGATGCGCTCATCGTGCCGTCGCGATTCGAACCGTGCGGCCTGACCCAGCTCTGCGCGCTGCGCTATGGTGCCGCGCCCATCGTCTCCCGCGTCGGCGGCCTCGAGGACACCATCATCGATATCGGCGAGGCCGACAGGTCCGGCCACGCCACCGGCTTCAAGTTCGCTCCGGTGACGGCGGAGGCGCTCGCAGGCACGCTGCGCAAGGCCAATATCGCCTTCCATGACAAGCTGACCTGGCGGCGGCTGCAACTGAGCGGCCTCGCCACCGACGTCTCGTGGCGCAACCGGGCGGGTGATTATGCCACGCTCTACCGCGACCTCATCGCTGCGCGCCGTCCGTGACGCATTTCGACTGACGCATCACCATCGTCGAATCCATGCTATAGAGCCGCATGGAACCCTTCGCGATCAAGCTGCTCGGCTTTGCCGCTGCAACCTGCACCACCGTCGCTTACGCGCCGCAATTCATCAAGGTCTGGAAGACGCGCTCGGCGAGGGACATCTCGCTCGGCATGTTCCTGGTCATGGTGCTCGGCCTCGCACTCTGGCTCGTCTACGGTCTGCTCTCGGGCGATGCCCCACTGGTCGCCGCCAACGCCGTCACGATGCTGCTCGCCGGCGGCATCCTGTTCATGAAGCTGAAATACGGCTGACGATCATCCACCGAATGCGTATGACGCCATCGCGACGCTTGCGACCTCGTCGAGGAACAGACGCTGGCCGACGTCGCTACCGGCGGCGCCGGCCACCACCATCAGCGGCAGCAGATGATCCTCCCGCGGATGCGCAAGCCGCGCGCTCGGCGCGTTCTGCCAGTCGATCAGCATCGCGTTGCGGCGCGCCGGATCCGGCTGGCTGATCGCATCATTCAGATAGGCTTCGAACTCGTACGACACCGGCTTCGACTCCGGTCGGCCGAAACCGCGCATGTTGTGATAGGTGAGCCCGCTGCCGACGATCAGAATGCCGGCATCGCGCAGCGAGGCGATCGCCTGCCCGACCTTGATGTGCTCAGCCGCGTCGTAGCCGGACTTCAGCGACAACAGCACGATCGGCATATCGGCGTCCGGATACATCAGGCCCAGCGGCACGAAGGTGCCGTGGTCAAAACCCTGATTGGCATCCTCGCGGCAATCGACGCCGGCGCGCACGAGCAATGCCCTCACCTCGGCGGCGAGCTCGGGTTGACCGGGCGCCGGGTATTTCAGGTGATAGGTGTGCTCGGGGAAGCCGTAATAGTCATACACCATCGGCGGATGCGCCGAGGTCGACACGGTGAACGCATCGGTCTCCCAATGGCCGGTGATGACGAGCACCGCCTTCGGTCTTGCCGGCAGAAGCTGCGGCAACCGCCTGAACTCCTCGGCGGTCTTTGCATATTGCACCCGCCTGTCCTCCATGAACGGCCAGGGGCCGCCGCCATGCGACAGGAAGAAGGTTGGAAATCGCGTCATGGATGTCGGCTCGTCTGTTTCGCAACATGCGCGTGTTACACCCGCGCCAGCGGCGGCGAGCATAGGCAAACCGGTATGGTTAGCAAGCCGTTAACGATTTGCCGCTCACAATCCCCGGCGTGGCCGAAGCACTCGGCCAGAAGACAAGCAGGACGAAAGATGAGGAAGTTTTCGCTGGGGGACGTCGTCAACAGTGACAAGGGCCGCCGCGGCGTGGTTCGCGCCGCCTTCAAGTCGAGGGAAGGCCAGCAGTTCTACGCCGTCGAGAAGGACGGCGCGATGGACTATCTGGAGGAAGACCGCCTGACGCCCGCACCGCGCGTCGAACTCGCGGCATAAATCCAAACCTCCTTTTCGAATCTCTATCGAACGAGCCGGTCGAGACGCTCTGACCAGGCGTCGTCGCCGCTCGTGATGTGATCATTCGTGATCAGCAGCAGACGATCGTCCTTCGCAGCCGCATCCCAATGCGGCAGGTCCGGGCCGTTGGGATCGCCGCTTCTGGCGAAGTTGATCCAGTAGGCGCGCAAGCGGCTCGCGACTTCGCGATCCCGTCGCGTGAAGATGCCCGCACCCGGCAGGCCCTCGACGCCGAAGATGAACTGCAGCTCGCGCCCGTGCCCCTCCTCCGGATTTCCGCGCCGGGCTTCGGGAACGTAGGCGAAGCGATAGCGGAAGGTCGGCGCGCCGCTCGCGGCGTGCAGGCGCGACAGCAATCGCACCGGTTCGGAGTAGACCTTGTCGGTGTAGAAGCGTGCCGCGAGGTCCGACGGCTTGGCGACATCAGGATAGAGCTTGCGCAGCTCGTCGATGCCGGTGCCGGAGGATGCAAGCTCGTCTTTCACATCGCGCTCGCTGTCGAAACGCGTCTCGTCATCGTTCGAGCCGATGATCAGGGGAATGCGGCCTTCATGGCCGGCAGCAAACCCTGCGGCGATGTCTTCCGCGGCCAGGACTCCGTCGGCGGTCGGCGCGTAGCGTGCGGATTTTGCAAGCAGGCGTTTTTCGGCGGCCAGCAGGCGGTCGGGCTCGATCGCGCGCGGATCGGTCCTGTTGCCATCCTGCCCGAGCGCGGTAACGAACTGGCTACCAAGCGTCTCCGTCTCCTGCTGCGAGCGCAGGCGCGCGCGGCCGGGCACAGATTGAAGAATCGCCTTCTGGAACAGATCGCGCGCCTCTCTGCACAGCATCAGCAGCGCGATCGATGTCGCGCCCGCACCGCTGCCGAACAGGGTGACGTTGGCTGGATCGCCGCCGAACGCCGCGATGTTGTCGTGAACCCAATGCAGCGCCGCGATCTGGTCCATCAGTCCAAAATTGCCGGAGCCGCCTTCCGACAGCGCGGGATGGCTGAGCCAGCCGAGCGCGCCGAGGCGATAATTCACGGACACCACGATGAGCCCGGCCTGCGCGAGCTTTGCGCCATCGAACAGCGGATCGTTGGCGGTGCCAGAGACGAACGCGCCACCGTGGATGAACACCATCACCGGCAGCGGGCCGTCCACCCCGAAAGGACGAAACACGTTGAGCGTGAGGCAATCCTCGCTCGTGTCCTGCAAGGACGGTTGCAGACAAGACGAGCCGAAATCATAGGCGGTCCGCATGTCCGAGCTCTCCGCCGTGGCTTGCGGCGGGCGCCAGCGCAGCGGGCCGACCGGCGGCGCGGCATAGGCGAGTCCCTTGAAGGAGGCGACCTCGCCTTCGACGGCGCCGAGCATCTGTCCTTCGCGCGTCAGCGCAAATGGAAACTGGCCGACCGGCTGGGCCGCGGCGAGGCCGGCGCAGCACAGGATTGCGGTAGCCAGAGCGAGCGCAAGCAAGGACCGCATCTTCGGAGGATCTCGATGCGCGGAATGGTTCCTCGAGAAGTTACGTCCGCAGGCTGCGGCGAGGCAAGCCCGACGCGACGTCGAGCCTAGCTGTGCTTGCTGGTGAGCTCGGCGAGCGCGCGCCGCGCGACGATGCCGAGTTCACCGAGCGTCGAGTGCCCGGATTGCGCCGCCTTGATCAGGTTCTCGGCGATGAATCTGCGGCTGTCGTGATCGCCGCCGTGCGGCAATTGGCGGCACGTCTCCTCCAGGACGACGTCCATGTTGGCTTTGGTTCGCTCGCTCAACTCTGTCATGGCGCCGGTCGGTACGCATGGGTGACGAAAAACGCAGCGTACACAGAAGCATCCCGCCTGATTAGTCCGGAAAATCACGCATATGGCGCCGTTGTGCGTCGCGACGCGTGTATCTCCATGACCTTCGCGTTGCCGCGGTACCGCTCCAAACGACTACCGAAGATTGAAATTGCTCAAATGACAAGCCGGGCCTGCAGCGATAGCCTGCCGGCAAAACAAAACGCACGGGAGGAATGCCATGCCTGACGCAATGGTCGCTGCACGTGCCTCTGACGCCGCAAGCGGAGCCATCCAGCAGGTCGATGTCGCCGTGGTCGGCGCCGGCTTTGCCGGCCTCTATCTCCTGCACCGGCTGCGCAAGGCCGGCTTCTCGACCGTCGCGCTGGAAGAGGCCGGCGATGTCGGCGGCACCTGGTACTGGAACCGCTATCCCGGCGCGCGCTGCGACATCCAGACCATCGACTACAGCTACACCTTCGATCCCGAGCTCGAGACGGCCTGGACCTGGTCGGAGAAATACGCGACCCAGCCGGAGATCCTGCGCTATCTCGGCTTCGTCGCTGACCGTTACGATCTGCGCCGCGACATCCGTTTCAAGACCAAGGTCACGGAAGCCAAGTGGGACGAAGCGGCCGAACGCTGGCGGCTCGGCACCGACAACGGTGCACCCGTCTCCTGCCGCTATTACATCATGGCAACCGGCTGCCTCTCGGCACCGAAGCCGCCGGAGATCGACGGCGTCAAGGATTTCCAGGGCGCGGTTTACTTCACCGGGCGCTGGCCGCATGAGGGCGTCAACCTTGCGGGCAAGCGCATCGCCGTGATCGGCACGGGCTCCTCCGGCATCCAGTCAATTCCGCTGATTGCCGAGCAGGCCGCGCATCTCACCGTGTTCCAGCGCACGCCGAATTTCGCGCTGCCGGCGCACAACGGGCCGGCGCCGGAGGATCGCATGAGCCTGTTGCAGGGCGACCGTGCCGCCTATCGCGAGCAGGCGCGCCAGTCGATGGCGGGCGTCCCCTATCCGCAGCAGACCGCGGTGAGCTGGCAGCTCAGCGATGCCGAGCGCCGTGCGCGCTTCGAAGAGGCCTGGGGCAAGGGCGACCTCGTCTACATCCTGACGCAGCTCTGGGCCGACCAGGCCGTCGACTTCGACGGCAACGCGCTGATCTGCGACCTGATCCGCGAGAAGATCACGACGATCGTGAAGGATCCCGAAACGGCGGCCGCCTTGATGCCGCACGATCATCCGTTCGGCGCAAAACGTCCCTGCCTCGACACCAATTACTACGCGACCTACAACCGGCCGAACGTCACGCTAGTCAATCTGCGCCAGGAGCCGATCAAGGCGATCACCGCCGGCGGCATTGTGACCGACAAGCGCAGCTTCGACGTCGACGTGATCGTGTTCGCAACCGGCTTCGACGCCATGACCGGCGCGATCCGCGCCGTGCATCCGATCACGGGACGTGGCGGCAAGTCGCTGTCCGACGTCTGGGCGCAGGGGCCGCAGACTTATCTCGGGCTCACGGTCGCGGGCTTCCCGAACTTCTTCATGATCACCGGGCCCGGCAGCCCGTCGGTGCTGTCGAACATGGCGGTGTCGATCGAGCAGCATGTCGACTGGATCGTCGACCGCCTCGCCGCGCTTCGCGACACCGGCTTTTCCACCATCGAGGCCACCGAGACGGCGCAGGCCGGCTGGGGCCAGCACATGGCCGACTGCTCGATGCTGACGCTGCACCGGCTCGCCAACACCTGGTACACGGGCGCCAACGTGCCCGGCAAGGTGCACGCGCTGATGCCCTATACCGGCGGCGTCGGTCCCTATCGCAGCATCTGCGAGGAGGTCGTCGGCCGCGGCATGCTCGGCTTCAGGCTCACCGGCGCCGGCGGCGCCGCGCAATGCAATGACGGCGAGATCGTGCGCCTGCAGCCGGATGTCCGGCTGGTGCTGAACCTGCTCGGGCAGTTGAACCTGCCGCCGATCGAGTCGATGGGCGCGCTTGGCGCGCGCGCCTTCGTCAACGAGTTCAACAAATTGCGGCCTGCGGGACGCCCTGTCGGCGAAATCGTCGATGGCACCCTGCCCGGCAGCGACGGTCCGCTACCCTATCGGCTGTATCGACCGGCGACGCCGGGGCCGCATCCGGTCGTGGTCTATTTCCATGGCGGCGGCTGGGTGCTCGGCGACGAGCAGTCCGACGATCCGTTCTGCCGCGACATGGTGCGGCGAACCGGCATGATCTTCGTCAGCGTCGGCTATCGCCATGCGCCCGAGCATCGCTTCCCGACCGCGGCCGAGGACGGTTATGCCGCGACACGCTGGATCGCCGAACACGCGGCCAAGCTCGGCGGCGCGCCCGGCGCCGTGCTGGTCGCGGGATGGAGCGCCGGCGGCAATATCGCTGCCGTCACGTGCCAGCTCGCGCGCGACCGTGGCGGCCCGGAGATCTCCGGTCAGCTCCTGATATGCCCGGTCACCGACTGCACCTACGAACGGCCGTCCTACAACGACAATGCGACCGGCTATTTCCTGACGCGCTCGCTGATGTACTGGTTCTGGGACCTCTACTGCTCACCGGCCGACCGCACCGATCCGCGCGTCTCGCCGCTGCGCGGCAAGGTCGCGGGCCTGCCGCCGGCCTTCATCGTCACCTGTGAGTTCGATCCCCTGCGCGACGAGGGGATCGCCTATGCCGAAGCGCTCGCGGCCGCCGGAGTGCCGGTCGAGCAGCTCAAGGCGCGCGGTCATTTCCACTCGTCCTTCACCATGGTCGACGTGGTGATCACCGGCGTGCCGGGCCGGGTGCAGATGGCCGAGGCGCTGAGGCGCTTCGCGGGATTTTACAAGATCGCGGCGGCTGCGAGTTAACCGGTGACGGACTGCCGGGAACCATTTCCCGGCCGCCACGTTAGCAGCGCGTGGCATTGAGATGCAGCGATAGATGTGTGGGCCCCGGCACGCAAGGCACGCGTGCTGGGGTTCTTTTTGCGTGAGGGGGAGTGCGATGGGAGACGCGTCTTTCAGTGATTCCAAGGTCAATTTCAGCGCGGCCGCCGTACTGTACAAATGGCCTTCGCTCGGCAATCAGCGCCGGCCGGATCGTACCTCCTATCAAGTGATCGAAGGCACGCTCGATCAGTGCATTTCGGCCTTCATGGGCAAACCTGCGGCAACCCGGCACCTCTATGAGATCCGCGCAACGCCGCAGCCGCCACTGGTCACGGCAATCCTGTCGCCAGAGCACATCGCCGAGCTGTCACGCTTACGGGAATTTCTCTGATCGCGTGCGGCTGCTGTCGTTTGCAGCGCACGACAAGCTTCGCGCGACAGTAGGAACCTTCTGCCGGATTTTCCCGTTATCAGTGCATCGGAAAATGGCGTGAGTGCCTACGATGCTTGAAGCGGACGTATCATCCCCGATCGTGCCTTATGGCGCCGATCAAACCATATTCGTGGTGGTCGACCGTCTCGACAGGGCGACAGAAATCCGCATTGAACGAAGCGACATCGAAGTCACGATCGACGAACTCGTCGCCGGCTGCTTCCACGATCCTATCCAGGTGATTTCCTTCAACACGCTCGAACATTGGATGAAGGACATCTCGACCGAGATCGCCGGCGAAATCCAGGCGCGCTGCGACATCGACGGCGTCACGCTGCCCGACTATCTCAGCGATTTCGTCGAGAGCCATAGCTGATCGCCCACGATCGCATCGGCCCGGCCAAATCCGCAAGCCCGCACAAAACGACGCCTGGAGCGACCGGAGTTAGGCGCGCTGATATCTGCCGGCGATCACCTCGATCTCGCGGCGGCGTTCGCCGGCGAAGGTCAGGAGCTGTTCGATCGTCCGCGTATCCGTGATCCGTTTGGCCAGCCGTTCGGCGCGCGCGGCCTGATCTTCGAGATACTGGATCGTGTTCAAGCGCCGTCTCCCCGAGAGCCCGATTTGTTGGGCACCCATGGTGCGTCAGAGCGGCTAATAGCCGGTTAAGCGCGCGGTGCTCAATGTCGATCGACTACGTCTATCGCACCACGTCGAGCCGGACATTGGTGATGCCCTTGTCCTCCATGCCGAGTGCGGCGGCAGCAGAAGGGGTAAGGTCGACAACGCGCCCCCGGACATAGGGCCCGCGATCGTTGACCCTGACGGTGACGGAACGGCCGCTGGAGACATCAGTGACGCGCAGGCGCGTCCCGAACGGCAGGGTCGGATGCGCCGCGGTCAATTCGTTCTTGTCGTACTTCTCGCCGCTCGCGGTCTCCGTGTCCGAGTAGAAGCTGGCAACGCCGTGCGCGGCTGTCTCCGTGGCATTGCCTCGATCGACCGGCGCGCGCGCACGCCTGATCGGCCGAGTATGCAGGGCTGCAACCCTATGAGGCCGCTCGACGGTGGCCTGGCGGCTGGTTCCGACAAATCCAGAGGCCGCCTGGCGGCCGGCCGGCGATTGCGCGCACGCGGCGAGGGAAGCGGCGCCGATCACGGCGAGCAGAAGCCGGCATGAGGTTGCGGGAGAAATCCGGGCACTTTCGGTATGTGCATAGCGAGACATGATACGCCCCTCCGAACAACCCTAGGTTCGTTCGGCAATGGGGGCAGAACCTTGTCGGAAGGAAAGCAGGCCTGAGGCGACCGTCGTTTCGGGCCGGCTGTGACGATTCCATCACAGTTTATGTCCTGAATCGGGACAGGTTCCCACCGAACCGGCCAATAACTCGACGCAAGACAAGTCGCAACGTCACAGCACGAGCGCTGCGCCGGGCTTACGGGCCAGCGAGTGCTTCTTAAGGATGCGCACGAGCTCGCGTCGGTAGAGCCATTGCCAGCGAGTCGTCAGGCTGGCGAGAAAGTCGAGCTCTCGTTGCGCCAATGTGCACATCACGAACCCGATCCGTTGAACGCGTCAGCCGACGAGACCTCCCATCGGCCTGACATCTACGCTGTCGGGGAAGACGGCGCTGGCGAGCAGATTCTCCTCGACGCGCAGATGATCCTTGAGCAGGCCCTTGAGCACGGCGCGCAGATCGATGGTGGGCTTGAGATCGCGGTCCTCGAACAGCTGCGCCGGCTTCAGCCCCGGCCAGTCCACGATCACGCGGCCACCGGCGAGCGCACCGCCTGCGAGGAAGGCGACTGTGCCGGTGCCGTGGTCCGTTCCGCCCGTCCCGTTGATGCGGGCGGTGCGCCCGAATTCGGTGACGACGGCGACCACGGTCTCGTGCCAGGCTTCGCCCATGTTGCTTTCGATTGAAGCGAAGGCACCGTCGAGTGCGCCGAGCAGATTGAAGAGCTGGCCCGAAGCCGCGCCTTCGCGCCGCGCAACGGCGATTCTACCTGAAATGGTATCGCCGTGCTGACCTAAACCACCGTCCGGCCGAGGTCGGCTTGATCGCATATGCCAAACTTCAGGAGGTCGTCATGCCCGGGCTTGTCCCGGGCATCCACGTTGTTCGTACCGCAGGCAACGCGTGGATGGCCGGGACAAGCCCGGCCATGACGATGTGGAAGCGTCAGCGCACTTAGCGCCCGCATCATATGCGGTTGGATTTGGCCCGACGCTCAGTAATGCGGCTCGTACATCTGCGACGAGACCTGGGCCATCACGTCGTTGGGCGCGGGACCATCGGCGAGCCCGCGCTGATAGGCCACTTGCGCGACGGCAGCGGCAATGCGCGCGGAGACCTCGCGGATGCGGGGCAGCGCCGGGTAGAGGCTGCCTTGCGCGAGGTCCTCCTTGCCGACGCAATCGGCGAGCGTGTGGGCCGCGGCCATGAACATCTCGTCCGTTACCAATCGCGAACCGCTGGCGATGACGCCGAGGCCGACGCCAGGGAAGATGTAGGAATTATTGCCCTGGCGCGGCACGAAGGTGCGGCCGTTGAGCGTCACGGAATCATAGGGGCTGCCGCAGGCGAACAGCGCGCGGCCCTCGGTGTAGCGATAGGCATCCTCCGCCGAGCATTCCGCCTTCGAGGTCGGGTTGGAGAGCGCGAACACGATCGGATGCTTGTTGAGCTCGGCCATCGCCTTGAGCACGTCGGGCGTGAAGGCGCCGCCGACTGCAGCGACACCGATGATCGCCGTCGGCTTCAGCGTCTTGATGGCAGCGAGGAAGTCGGTGATCGGCGCCTGGTCGGCATGGGCATAGCGGAGCTTGTGGCCGGAAAGGCCCGCACGTCCCGCAACGACGAGGCCGCGGGAATCCACCAGCCAGTTGCGCCGGAGCGCTTCGGCCTCCGTGGCGCCCTCCGCCATCATGGCGGAGACAACGAGATCGGCGATCCCGGTCGCCGCCTCGCCCGCGCCGAGGAACAGGATCTTCTGGTCCCTGAGCTTGCCGCCGCTGACTCGCAGCGCCGAGAACAGACCGGCGAGCGCGACCGCCGCCGTGCCCTGGATATCGTCGTTGAAGACGCAGGCTTCGTCCCGATATTTGTGCAGCAGCTTGAATGCCGAATGGTTGGCGAAATCCTCGAACTGGATCAGCACGCCCGGAAACGTCTTTCGCGCGGCCTGCATGAACTCGTCCACGAAGCTGTCATAGGCCTCGCCCGTGAGCCGCCGCTCGCGCAGCCCGAGATAATAGGGATCGTTCAGCAGCTCTTCGTTGTTGGTGCCGACATCGAGCACGATCGGCAGGCATTGCTCCGGATGCACGCCCGCACAGGCCGAATAGAGCGAGAGTTTGCCGACCGGGATGCCCATGCCGTTGGCGCCGAGGTCGCCGAGACCGAGGATGCGCTCGCCGTCGGTCACGACGATGAGTTTCGCCGGATAGGGCCAGTTCTTAAGGATCTCGGCGATCTGGCCGCGATCGCGCGAGGAGATGAACATGCCGCGCGGCCGCTGGAAGATCAGGCCATATTTCTGGCAGGCGAGCCCAACCGTCGGCGTGTAGATGATCGGCTGGATCTCGTCGATATTGTCGCAGACGACGCGGAAGAACAGCGCCTCGTTGCGGTCATGCAGCGCGTTCAGCGCAACGTATTTTTCCAGGTCGGTCGGCAGCGTGCGCAAATTGGTGAGCACGCGCTCCGCCTGCGTTTCCATGGTCAGCACGCAGGGCGGCAGCAAACCGCGCAAGCCGAGCGCGGCGCGCTCCTGTTCGGTGAAGGCGGTGCCCTTGTTGAGCAAGGGATCGCGAAGCAGCGTCATGCCCTGCAGCGCGGTGGAAGATGGTGTCGAGTGGGCACTAACCCGGTTAGGTCTATTCACGAATTCCCCCCAGGGAGTTTCTTATTGAACCGCGAACATTGTCGGCCACCACACCCTGGAGATCAAGGACGTTGCCACGCATGCGTCGATTGTGATCTCGCACCGCAGCGAGATTTCCGTAAAGACCGCAAGTTGCATGCGACGACAAAGTTAACGCCGCAAACTCGTCGCCCTCATGGTGAGGCGCGCGGAACGCGCGTCGCGAACCATGAATGCCCCTATCTCGCCCGCTTCCCATCCTTCGAGACGCCCGCTTCCAGCGGGCCCTCAGGATGAGGGGGAGCGCTTTGTGATACTGCAGCTACTCCGGCTTGATGTCGGCGGCCTTCACGACCGGCCACCATTTTTCAGTCTCGGCCTTCTGGAATCTCTCGAGCGCTGCGGGCGATTGCTGCTCCAGCGGCGGAATCTCCTGCCCCAATTCGGCAAAGCGCTGCTTGACTGACGGATCGGCCAGCACTGCCACGATCGCCGCGTTGAGTTTTGTGACAATTTCTTTGGGCGCGTTCTTCGGTGCCCAGATGCCGTGCCAGTAGGAGATGTAGAGGCCGGGCAGCCCCGCCTCGTCGACGGTCGGAATGTCGGGCGCGGACGCAAGCCGCGTCGGCGACGTCACCGCGAACGCCTTGATCGCACCGTTCTTGTATTGCGGTAGCGAGTTCGATGCCTGGTCGAACATGATGTCGATCTGCCCTGCCACCAGATCGATCATCGCGGGCCCCGCGCCGCGATAGGGCACGAACTGGAAGTCGGTGCCGGTCTTTTCCTTGAAGAAGACGCCAGCAACATGCGCGCCCGTGCCGGCACCGGCGGTCCCGGCAGTGGCCTTGCCGGGATTTTCCTTCAGCCAGGCGATCAGCTCCTTCAGATTGTCGGCCTTGAGCGTCTTCCTGCCGACGATGAGCTGCGTGCCCATCGCGATCATCGCGACCGGCTCGAAATCCGCGATCACGTCGTAGGGTAGCTTGAAGATCGCGCCGTTCAGAACATGCGTGCCCCAATGGCCGATCGTGATCGTCGTGCCGTCCGGGCTCGCGCGCGCGACACGGGCGCCGGCGATGCTGCCGGAGGCGCCCGCCACGTTCTCGACAACGACCGTCGTGTGCAATTCAGCGGAGATCCGTTCGGACAGGATCCGCGCCAGCGTATCGGTCGGGCCACCCGCCGCGAACGGCACGACGAGCGTGATGGGTCGCGACGGGAAGGACTGAGCGCCGGCCGGCGCGGTCCACAGCGCAGATCCGATCAGAGTGCAAACGATCAACGCGCAAACGATCACTTGGCCGCGCAATCCAGCCCACAGCCCCCGCATCATCCTCACCACCCTTTTCGTCGCCCGCATGTTGGCAGCGGGCTGGAGCCGGAGTGAACGCTGCCAGGCGGACAGAGGCAAGCCGGAAATTTGTCGAGCGGCTATCCGGTCGCGCGACGGGGCGTCAGGTTCGCAGCCGCATCGGCCGGCGGCGCGATCTGCATCAAGATGGTCTGAACGGGAGATGCGATCTCGATCCCGGCCTGCTGGAAGCGCAGCTTCATGCGGCGGTTGAATTCGCGCTGCACCGGCCAGCGCCCCGAATCCGTGCAGCGGATCTGGCCGACGATCGACACCATCGCGCCGTCGACCTTGTCGATGCCCCAGAGCTCGAGGTCGCCGCGGATCGCCGCACGGAATTCCGGCTCGCGGCGCATCTCGTCGACGATCTCCTTGAGGATCAGGCCGGCGCGGTCGGTGTCCTCCTTGTAGGCGACGTTGACGCTGACCGACGCATTGCCCGCACCGCGGCTCGAATTGGTGATGGTTGTGACCGCGCTGAACGGCACGATGTGCACGGAGCCATCACCGGCGCGCAGGCGGATGGTGCGGATCGAGACGTTCTCGACCACGCCGGTGAGACCCGACACACTGACGGTGTCGCCGACCTGCACCGTGTTCTCCAGGAGCAGAAACAGGCCGGTGATGAGGTCCTGCACCAGCTTCTGCGAACCGAAGCCGATAGCAATGCCGACAATGCCGGCACCGGCAAGCAATGGCGCGACATTGACGCCGACCTCGCTCAGCGCAGTGAGACCGACGACGGTGGCGATCAGGCAGAGCAGCACCGTCCGCAGCATCGGCTGGAACGTGCGCAGCCGCGCGGCGCGGGCGTAATGTCCGTCCCGCGACAACGTGTTGATCTGACGTTCCAGCAGCGCGTTGCTGGCTTCCCAGACTATCGCGGCAATGGCAGCGGCGATGCCGATGGTCACCACCGCCGATATCAGCCGGCTGCCGATCTGGCCCCCATAGAACCAGACGATGGCATCGACGCCCCAGACCTCGAGCACAGCCACGAAGCCGATGAAGGCGATGACACCAGAGACGATCCTGCGCAGCAGCGGCAGATAGCGGTTCGCGCGGATCTCGAGGCCGGGGAATCGCTGCAAGATCTCCGGATTGATGCGGAAGCCGCGGTCGATCAGGCTCAGCGTCACCATGATGACGACGCGCGTGATCAGCGCGACCGCGATGGTGCCGACGAAATATTGCAGCAGCAGCGAGTAGCCGTTGCGGATGTTCAGCGCCCACACCGCCCACAGCGCAAGGTCGAGCGCGATCGCAAGATAGTGCCAGCCGCCGGCGATGCGGTTGCGCAGGCGCGCCGCAATTCCCTGCCGGCCGGCGGGCGCGCGAATGGCGTCCGCAACCTGGCGGCGGCATTGCAGGATGATGACGACGATGAAGAGATGCACGATCAGCATCACCATGCGCAGCAAGGCAGCATAGCCAGCGCGATGCAGCCCGAGCAGCAGCGCCACGTTGGCAAAGCAGATGCCGGACACGCCGACGCCGACGATGCGGCGCGCCCAGATCTCGATATAGGCCGCAGTCTCGGCGCGAACCGGGAACAGGCCGTACGGCCCCGCCAGAGCGCGGACGACGCAGATGAGCCCGCGCGAGAACGCGTAGGCGTTGACGACCGCGAGGATCACGAGGCGTACCGTTATTGGATCGCCGATCTCCGTTCCCAGAAGCGCCGTGGCGATGCCGACGAAGACGCACACCGGGAGCAGCTCGAGAAGCAGACGTCCGATCACGAACGGCAGCCGCAGGAACAGCTGCCAGGCCCGCGCCAGGGTGGCGCGGCGCCGGTGCAGCTCGGGTGCGGCGGCGACATCGGCGGCGGAGGATGGCGGATCGGCGACGGGCAGCGCCTGCGCGGGAAGACGCGCGGTCTGCGGCACGCGCGATTCCAGGAATGCGACCGGACGCCGGATCAGGCGAAAGATCACCCATTCGGCGCAGAAGGCACAGCCGAACACCAGCGCCAGCTTCCAGGCGATCTCGATCAGAAGATTGTAGGCGGCGGGATCATTCGCCGTGCGCAGGAACCAGTAGTAGAAGGCCGGGAAATGTGTCAGCGTCCGCGCGATTTCCGCGACCTGACGCGAGATATCGCCGATCTCCTCCGATACCGTCAGCAGGAGCTGCGCGCCGAGACCGTCGGCCGAGAGGGGAATCGGGGATTTCTGTTCGGGCGGGGGCGGCGCGGCCTGGGTCGAAGCGTTGGCGATGGCGCGCAGCGTATCGATCATCTGGGCGCGTTTCTTGTCGTCCTGCAGGGTCTCCAGCGCCCGCTTGGCTTCGTCGGGCGACAGCGTGGCCGCTCCGTTCGTTGCCGGCGCGCGCGGCTCGGCGCGGGCACCGGAGAAGGTCGAGATTGCGAGGAAGAGGACAGCGAATAGCGCTGGGACGAGCTTGTGCGACACGAAGATTCCCTGGAAAAACGGCTGCGCCCGGCGGAGACGAGACTCGTCGCCGCCGTGGCGCAGGCGTCATGTCGGATTGTGCTATTCGCCCCGATCCTGTGTCGGAAGTTTGCCGGCGAGACGACTTTCTCTTGGCATTTGCCGCAATGCAGGGAATGCCCGCGGCGTAATAGGCGAGAGCAAAGCTCCCGTCATCCCGGGCTTCAGCCCGGAATGACGGCGAGGAGGAGAAGAGAGAGAAAGCAGGATGTCGAAGGCAACTTCGCGCGGCGGCCTCGTCGCGGTCGCCTGATGCGCTGAGCGCGTCTCACAACACACCGCCGGGAAGGTAAGGGGCTTTGCCTCACTGATGCAGCCCGCTTAAACCTTGTCCCGGCGTGTCGTTCGCGGATTGAACCGCTATGCGATAGTCCGAACGAGCTCCATCGCAATTAACGCGGCCGGATTTGCGGAGGTGGCGTCATAGACCTCCCCTTGCTCTTGAGGTTGGACATTGCGCGTCGCAGATTTGCGACCCTCGGAATGCTCCTCCCGTGCCACAAAACTGTCAAGCGGGATCAGAGGTGCGCGGATCACATTTGAATGTGCTGGTTCCGCAACGTCGACGCTGCCGGTGGCTGGTCCGCGACAAGATGCGGCGGAATAAATTCTTCCCCGCAGCGTTTGTGTCGATGAGGATATTCGCCTCTCCTTTCTCCGTCATTTCCAGAAAGCAAAAGATGAAGATATCGATTTGTCTCACTGTGCTCGCCGCGCTCGTCGCCGGAGTTGGATCGGCCGCCGCGCAAAATCCGCCGCAGACCTCGACCAGGAAGGTCGACGGTACCGAGAACGTCTACATCTTCCGCTATGGCGGCCATCAGTCGATGTTCGTGGTGACACCGCAGGGCGTGATCGCGACCGACCCGATCTCGTACTTGCGTCCCGCGAAGCCCTATATCGAAGCCATCAAGGCGGTCACCGACAAACCGATCAAATACGTCATCTACAGCCACCACCATTACGACCACATCGCCGGCGGCCAGCCGTTCAAGGATCTCGGCGCCATCTTCATCGCCCACCGGCGGACCAAGGAGCGCCTGCTCGAGCTGAAGAAGCAGAATGCACTGCTGTCCGACGTCGTGATGCCGGACCAGGTGGTCGACGACAAGAAGACCATCACGCTCGGCGGCACCACGCTGGAGCTGAACTATGTCGGCCGCAACCATTCGGACAATTCGCTGGTGATGCGGCTGCCGAAGGAGAAACTCGTCTTCGTCGTCGACTTCGCACCGATCGAGTCCGTCCAGTTCCGCAACATCCCGGATAATGCGTCGCCGGTCGAATATATCGCTTCGCTCAAGAAGCTCGCCGCGCTCGACTGGGAGCGGATGATCCCGGGCCACCCCAATGCGGGCGGCCGGCTCGGCACCAAGAAGGACGTCGAAGACGACATCGCCTACATGGAGGACCTGTCGGCCGAGGTGAAGAGGGCCGCCGATGCCGGCAAGTGCTTCGACACCGCGATGAAGGAAGTGAAGCTGCCCAAATACGAGAAATGGGCGAACTACGAAAGCGGCCTCCCCGCCAATGTGGAGCGCTTCTGCTATTGGTGGGGCCGCGGGTATTGAGAGGGTTTTGACCTCTCCCCGCTCCTGCGGGGAGAGGCTTGCGCGAAATACGGATTCGCAAGGCAGGTCGCCGGGCGTCCCGACGCGCTCGCCTGGCACTCGCCTAACGAATGGAAAATGCAATCCATCCGCTCGCCCTCCAATTCGCCGAAGACGCGCAGGCAGACCGGCGCGTTGCCAGCATAGGTCTGGGCTCGCGCAGAACCAGCCGCCAGGAGCATGGCGAGCGCGGAAATGGCGACAACCGGCTTGAACACAACGACCTCGGATTCACAGAAACATGTCGGTCAAATCGACCGTAGATGAATTTCCGATCTGGTCAAAGTTTTGCGCGAGCCAGCTTCGCGCGGCCTCGCGCCCCTCATCGCGCAGCTGGCACAGCAAGCTCCATTCGGGATGAAACTGTGTGGCGGTCCCGAGCTGCGACATCAACTGGTCATTGCCGATCCAGTGCATGAACATGCGGCTGTGCGTGCTGCTATCGAGTTCGCCATTGTCTATCAGACGGGTGGCGAAGGCAATCGCGCGCATCTCCCGCATCAGCGACGAATTGAAGCTGATCTCGTTGATGCGGTGCAGGACATCGGCCGCGCTCGCCGGCAGCTCGTCGCGCCGGATCGCGGTGACCTGCACGATGATGACGTCGTGGCTGCCCTTGCGATAGATCAGAGGAAAGATCGCGGGATTGCCGAGATAGCCGCCGTCCCAATAATGCTCGCCGTCGATCTCGACGGCCTGGAAATACGGCGGCAGGCAGGCCGAGGCCAGCACGGTGTCCGCGCTGAGCAGCGGCGTCTGGAACACCTTGATCTTGCCAGTGCGGACATTGGTGGCGTTAAGAAAGAGCTGCGGCGCCTCCGGCGACGAATTGAGCCGGTCGAAGTCGACCACGCGCTGCAGCAAGGACCGGAGCGGATTGAATTGGAAGGGGTTGAGCACGTTCGGCGGAACCGTGTGCGTCAACGTGTGGATGAAGGCATGGACCGGGTGATATTCCGGCGGCAGCTTGAGGGCCTGGATCAGCTGGTTGAGCGGCGAAAACAGGTCATAGATCTGGTCCATCCGCGAGACCTCGTTCCAGAACGCATGCAGGTTCTGCCGGGCCGCCTCGGCTCCGCCGATGGCCATGCCGGAAGCCAGCACCACGGCATTCATCGCACCGGCGCTGGTGGCGCTGATCGCCTCGATCGCGAGCCTGCCGTCCTCGAGCACGTGGTCCAGCACGCCCCAGACGAAGGCGCCGTGCGCGCCGCCGCCCTGGAGTGCGAAGTTGACGTTTTTCTGGTTTCCGGTCCCATAGGCGGTCACTTGGCGCGCTTCCTGCCTCGCTTGGCTTCGCTCTCGAGCGCTTTCCGCACTTCGGCGAACTCACTCAGCGAGGCCTTGTCCGCGCGCGGAAAGCGCAGATCGAGCTTTTCGAGCGCCGCGACGATCACCGAGCCGATCACGACCCGCGCGAACCATTTGTGGTCGGCGGGCACGACATGCCAGGGCGCATGAGGCGTCGCCGTGTGCCGGACGATATCCTGGTACACGGCCTGATAGCGCGGCCACAGCGCACGCTCCTTGATGTCGTCCATGGAGAACTTCCACTGCTTGGCCGGATCCTCCAGCCGGTCGAGAAAGCGCTCGCGCTGCTCGTCCTTGGACAGATTGAGAAAGAACTTCAGCACCACGGTGCCGTTGCGCGTCAGGTATCGCTCAAAGGCGGAAATGTCCTCGAACCGTTCTTTCCAGATGTTCCTGGTCACGAGCTTTGGCGGCAGCTTCTCCTTGGCGAGTATCTCCGGGTGGACGCGCGTCACCAGGCATTCCTCGTAATGGGAGCGGTTGAAGATACCGATGTGGCCACGCTCCGGCAGCGCGATGACGTGGCGCCAAAGGAAATCGTGGTCGAGCTCCTTGCTGCTCGGCTGCTTGAAGGCATGGACCTCGCAGCCCTGCGGGTTGATGCCCTCGAAGATCGCCTTGATCGCGGAGTCCTTGCCGCCCGCATCCATGCCCTGGAGCACGATCAGGAGCGACCAGCGGTCCTGGGCGTAGAGCTTCTCCTGGAATTCGATGAGGTGTTTCTTGTTGGCGTCGAGGATCTCCTGCCCCTGCTCCTTGTCCAAGCCCCCTTTCTCGTCGGTCTTGTGCTCTTTCAGGCGAAACTTGCCGGACCCGTCATGGCGGAACGGCGAGATATACCGGTCGAGTTGTTCAGCGAGCGATTTTGACGGCCTCTTGCTCATGCGTGCGGGATACCTTGCGTTGCGATTTCAATCGATCGAGCACGCTACCAAGGATGCCCTTGGGAAGGAATATGATGAAGAGGACGAGCAGCACGCCGTAGACGAGATTGTCCCAGCCGACCGCCTTGGTGCCGAAGCCGATGCGCAGGGTCTCCGCGAGCAGGATGGTGATGATGGCGCCGACGGTCGGACCGAGCGAGACGAACAGGCCGCCGACGATGGCCGCGAACACCATCTGCAGCGACACCGCGATGCCGCTGACAGTGTCGGGCGTGATGAACATCTGGTACTGGCAGTAGATCGCGCCGGCCAGCGCCGTCATCAGCGCGCTGATCAGCGTGATCTTCAGCTTCTCGGCGGTGACGTCGACGCCGGCGGCCGCCGCGGCGTCCTCATCCTCCGAGATAGCCTCCAGTGCGTAGCGGCTCATGCTGCGATCGATCAAGTGCCAGACGACGATGCCCGCAAGCCAAACCGCAAGCGCGATCAGGTACCATGTCGTCTTGTCGTCGAATTGCAGCGCCAGCAGCTTGTTGGTCGTGGCGCGGTTCGGCGTATAGCCGAGGGACCCGCCAGTATAGTCGCGCGTCGCCGTGATGACCTGGAGCACGATGCCGGAGAGCGCGAGCGTCACCAGCACGAAATAGTGCCCGGTGATGCGGAAACGGAAGCAGGGATAGCCGACGACGAGGGCCAGCGCGCCGGCCGCGACCATGCTGACGGGGATGCCGATCCAGGGCGACAGACCGAGATGATTCCACAGCAGCGCGGTGACATAGGCGCCGATTCCCATGAAGCCGCCATGGCCGAGCGAAACGAGGCCGAACCGCCCCATCATCGACCAGGAGGTGTAGGCGAACGACCAGATCAGGATCAGCACGAGGATGTGCAGATGATAGGGATCGCGATAGACGAAGGGCAGCGCAACCAGTGCCGCCAAACCCACCGCCCACGCTGCAAGCCGGCCCTGCCCCGTCATCGCCGCCTCGCAAGCAGGCCCGCGGGCCGGATGAACATCATGACGATGAAGAAGGCGAAGGCGAGCACATAGCCCCATTCGAGGTCGGAGAACAGGCCGCCGAGCGAGATGATCTCGGCAAACACGAAGGCAGCGATGAAGCCGCCGATGAAATTGCCGAGACCGCCGAGCACGCAGATCAGGAAGGTGATCGGCCCGAACGACAGTCCGACGAAGGGATGCACGTCGTATTGCAGCACCAGGAGGCAGGCGGCGAGTCCGGCGAGCCCGCCGCCGAGCGCGGATGTGATGATGTACATCCGTTTGGTATCGACACCCATCAGCGCCATGATCTGCCGGTCCTGCGAGATGGCGCGGATCGCGGTGCCGGTGAAGGTGCGGGTCATGAACAGATAGACCGCGACCATGCCGACCAGGGCAGCCAGGAACGACAGCAATCGCGCGTAGCTGAAATTCATGTCGCCGAAGGCCAGCACCGGCAGGCGGATGCCGAGATTGCGGAAGTCGATGCCGAAGGCGACTGTGGCAAAGCTCTGGAGCACGAACAGCACCCCGCCGGTCGCCAGAAGCTGATTGATCGGCGGCGCCGTGAGCAGCGGCGCGATGACGAGGTAGTGGAGCAAGGCGCCGAGCAGCGCAACCAGAAGGATGGTGAACGGCGCGGCGATGAAATAGCTGAGGCCGTAATATTGCACCATGAAGTACATGGCGTACATGCCGATCATCACGAGCTCGGCGTAGCAGATCCAGGTCACGTCGATGACGCCGAAGATCAGGTTCAGCCCGAGCGCCAGCAGCGCCAGCACGCCGCCGAGCAGGATGCCGTTGATCACCGCCTCCAGCAGATAGATGTCGAAGATGTCAAGAAATGCCTGCATGCGCCGTACCCGCCATCATACCCCGAGATACGCTTCCTTGACCGTGTCGCTGGCCAGCATCTCGGCCGCGGTGCCCGAGCTGCGGATCGTACCGGCCTCGATCAGATAGGCACGGTCGACCACATGCAGCACCTGCTGCACGTTCTGCTCGACGATCAAGACGGTCAGCCCGCTCGCTCGGATTCGTTTCACGAGCTCGAACACCTGCTGCACGACGACCGGCGCAAGCCCTGCGGAGGGCTCATCCAGCAGCAGCAGCTTCGGATTCGACATCAGCGCGCGGCCGATCGCGCACATCTGCTGCTCGCCGCCGGACATGGTGCCGGCCATCTGGTGGCGGCGCTCCTTCAGCCGGGGGAACAGCTCGAAGACGAAATCGAGGCGCTCGGCGTATGTCCTGCGCGCCTCCTTCATGAAGGCGCCCATCTTCAGATTGTCGTCGACCGAGAGCTGCGGAAACAGCCGCCGGTTCTCCGGCACATGGGCGATGCCGAGGCCGACGATGCGGTGCGCCGGCGTCGCCGCGACATCGACGCCCTCCATCCGGATCGATCCGCGCGAGGGGCGGATCAGGCCCGAGATCACCCGCATCAAGGTGGTCTTGCCGGCGCCGTTCGGTCCGATGACGCCGACCGCCTCGCCGGCTTTCACGTCGAGATTGACGTCAAACAGCGCCTGGAAGCTGCCATAGCCGGCATCGACGGAACGAAGCTCCAGCATGGCGCTACACTCCGGCGCGGCGGCGCGCCTCGGCGGCCGCGGCTTGCGTGGTCTCGGCATCGGTGCCGAGATAGACCTCGATCACGCGCAGATCGCTCGCAACCGCGCTCGGCAGCCCCTCCGAGATCTTCTCGCCGTGGTCGAGCACCATGACGCGGTCGACCACGCGCATCAACACGCCCATGATGTGCTCGACCCAGATGATGGTGATGCCGAGCTCGTCGCGGATCTTTCGCAGCATCTCGGCGGCCTGATCCATCTCGGCCTCATCGAGGCCGCCGAGGCTTTCATCCGCGAGCAGCAGTTTTGGCGCGGTCGCGAGCGCCTTCGCAAGCTCGAGCTTCTTCAGGCCGGCCGCTCCTAAGCCGTCGACAGACGCATGCCGATCGGTCGGTAATCCAACCATCGCGAGCGCGCGTTCGGCCGCCTCCTCCGCCTTGACGCGGCTGTGACGGCCCTGGCCGTAGAAGCCGGCGAGCGCGACGTTCTCGAAGATGGTCAGCTTGCGAAACGGCCGCGGAATCTGGAAGGTGCGGCCGATGCCGCGGTTGATGATCCGGTGCGGGGCAAGGCCCGCGATCTCGTGCCCGGCGAACAGGATGGATCCGGAAGTCGGAGGAAGCGTGCCGGAGAGCATGTTGAAGATCGTGCTCTTGCCAGAGCCGTTCGGGCCGATCAGGCCGAGGATCTCGCCCTGATCGACCCTGAACGACACGTTGTTGACGGCCTTGAAGCCGCCAAACCGCTTCACGAGCCCGCTGACCTCCAACACCAAAGCTCTCCGCCGCTACTGGTTGCTGTAGGTGGTGCCCTTCGGCAGCGGCAGAACGGCTTCGCGCTGCGCCTGGCTCTTGGGCCACACCACATAGGATTTGTCGTCGAGATACTGGATGACAACGGGGAACGAGCGCTCGTTCTGCCCGGCCATCGGCGTCCCCTCGCCGTAGAACTTGACGCCGAAGCCGAGCATGGTGCCGCCTTCCGGGATGTCGGTATCGAGCGATGCCTTGCGCAGCGCGTCCGGATCGACGCCGCCATACTTCTTGATCGCGCGCGGCAGCACATCGTTCATGAACACGTAGGTGTTGGAGGCGCCGATGCCGACATGAGCCGAGCGGATGGCGACGCCGGGCTTGATCTTGTCGAACTCCTCGCCGACCATCTTGATGACCGGCGCGAGCTTCGGATCCATGGTCTTCTGGTTGGCGAGCCAGATCGAGATCGGGTCGGTGTTGAAGATGTAGGTGGCGTCGGCGCCGAGGCCTTCCTTCAGCTTCTCATAGACGCCGTAGCCCGCGCCGTGGCCCATCAGCGCGCCGAATTTCAAGCCCTGCTCGCGGGCCTGGCGCAGCAGGAGCGTGATGTCGGGATTGTAGCCGGTGTGGAAGATCACGTCGGGCCTGGCGCGCTTCAGCTTGGTCACCAGCGCTGAGAGATCCGGCGCGGTTGCCGAATAGCCTTCCTTCAGCACGACGTTGAAGCCGGCCTTCTTGGCGCCAACCTCGTTGCCCTTGGAGACGTCGACACCATAGGCGCCGTCCTCGTGGATGATGGCGACGCGGAGGTCCTTCGGCTCCTTGCCGAACTTCTCCTTCGCGTTCTGCGCGATGAAGTCCATGGTCATCATGCCGAACTGATCGCCGCTCGCCTGCGGGCGGAACACGTATCTGTAGTTCTTGTCGTTGAACACCGCGGACGAGATACAGGTCGTCATCCACATGAACTTCTTCAGCTGCTCGACGCGAGCGGCCACCGGCACGCATTGCGCCGAGGAGAAGAAGCCGAGCACCATGTCGACCTTCTCCTGCTCGAGCAGGCGAACGGATTCGTTGATGGCGACGTCAGGCTTGCTCTGCGCGTCGGCGTAAACCGCCTCGACCTTGTAGCCCTCGACGCCGGTCTTGCTGTACTGGTCGAGGATGATCTTGACGCCGATATATTCGAGCTCCGATCCGCCGCCTGCGAGCGGTCCGGTCAGGTCGAAAATCACGCCAATCTTGATTTTTTTCTCCTGGGCCTGGGCGGACATTGCCAAGCCCGTCGCCGCGATCGCGACCAACAGCCCACGTACCAAGCGGGCAGCCATGCGCAGGCGCATCTAAACCTCCCTGGACGATTGTGCATTGCATTCTTGTTGTTTTTGCTTTTTGGCCCATCACATGGGTTGAGCGATGCGATGTCAAGCCTCGCGCGTCAGCGCGCGGCGAACTGGTGCTCGACGAAGGCCGTGACAAAACGCGGCATGGTCGGCGTGAGATCACTCATCCCGCGCACGAGATGAACGGCCGCAAGTTCGGGCTCGGCCTGGGCAGCGAGATTGGCCTCGATCCGGGCACGGGCCGCCTCGCCCGGCATGTCCAGGTTGAGGATCTGCATCATGGCAATCGAGCGGCCGGCGACAACGCAGTGCCAGCCCGCCTCCACCACGTAGTCGGTGGCGGTCAGGCCGGTCTCCTCCTCCATCTCCCGCACAACGCTGCCGGTGATGTCGAGCGTGCCATCCTTGACGTCATCGAGGTCGGGCGTGCCCGACGGGAAATAGATGCGGCCCGCATTGGATGTATGCGGTCCCATCTCGCCCATCACGAAGGCGCCGTCGGAGGCGCGCAGCGCGCCCATGCCGAAGCCGTTGAACACGGCCGGGTCCGGAAAACCCCAGTCGCGCCAAGCGAGGAAGCTGGCAAAATCCGTCTCGAAATAAGTCGCGGCGAAATGGCCGTCAGAGAACACGGGGTCGCGCCCGAGCAGGACGCGGCCGTTCCAGATCTGCGGGAGCTCGCGCTGCTTCGCGGCGAAATGCGCGTCGATCTCGGCGCGCCGTTCTTCCGCGAACGGCCACGCGATCGGGCGGACGGCAAGATCAAGCGTCGTGACGCGATGAATGATGGAAGACGTCATGACAGTCGACTAGCACGCCTTCGCGTCAGTTATTTGGCATTCGATCCCGTGGTCTTCTTGGCCTGATCGACGAACTTGTTGGTGAAGGTCTTGCTGACGTCGATCTTGGCGTTCGCCACCTCCGGCGAGCCGACGCTGAACACCGCGAGCACCGCGTCGGCGCCCTTCGGGTCCATTTTGCCGGTTTCGGAGAACATCGGAATCGTGTTCTTCAGCGCGGCGAGATAGAGATCCTTGTTCTTGCCGACCATCTCCTCCGGCATCTTCGCCATGATCTCCTCGGGCGAGTGCGAATGGATCCAGGCGAGCGTGCCCAGCATCGCATTGGTCAGCGCCTGCGTCTCCTTCTCGTGGCCGGCAACCCACGCCGCCGTCGAGTACAGCGCGCCGCCCGGATATTCACCGCCGAACGTCTCGAGCGTGTCCTTCTGCGTGCGGGTATCGCTGAGAATACGCAGGTCCTTGTGGCTGCCCTGGAGCACGGTCACGGAGGGGTCGAGCATCACGGCCGCATCGAGCTGGCCCTGCTCCATCGCGGCCACCGCAGTGGCGCCGAGGCCGACGCCGATCACGGCGGTGCCGGCGGGATCGAGCCCGTTCTTCTTCAGCAGATATTTCAGGAAGAAGTCCGTCGACGAGCCGGGCGCGCTGACGCCGACTTTCTTGCCCGCGAGATCCTTGACCGACTTGATCTCGTTGGTGCGCGAGGGCGCAACCACCAGCACGAGGCCGGGATAGCGGTCATAGACCACGAAGGCCTGGAGTTCCTGCTTCTTGGCCGCGAGGTTGACGCAATGGTCGAAATAGCCGGAGACCACGTCGGCGCTGCCGCCGAGCACGGCCTTGAGCGCGTCCGAGCCGCCCTTGAGGTCGACCAGATCGACGTTGACGCCGGCCTTTTCGTATTCGCCGAGCTGCTTTGCCAGCACCGTCGGCAGGTAGCACAGGCAGGAGCCGCCGCCGACCGCGATGGTCACCTTGCTTTGCGCCGCGGCAAGACCGGTGGTGAGCGTCAGCGCGAGCAGCGCGCCGGCGAGCCTCGCTATCGTGTTCTTCATTGGTTTCCTCCGTTCGGCTGGCGGCACCATAGAGCAGCGGGACAGGCTTGAGAAGCGCCGGACGGGGCACTGGTCATCGGCCTTTCGGCGCAATAGCATGACGGCACAAGAACAATTCCAGATGGGAGGACTATCCATGAACCGTATCGCCGCCGCCGTTTCGATGGCCGCCGCCTTTGCCGCCGGATGCGGCGCGACACACCTGCTCCGGCCGGCGCTCGCTGCGGAAAACGTCAACGCACAAATCATCCACACCAGCGAGATGGAAGGCGACGCGCTCGGGCCCGCCAACAATGTCGGCTACCGCTCCAAGATGTTCATGAGCGCCGACGGCGCCACCATCTCGATCCAGGTCGGCAATGTGCCCAAGCACATGCATCCCAACACCAACGAGATCCAGTACATCCTGGACGGGACCGGGACGATCTGGCTCGGCGACAAGGAAGTCACGGTGAAACCCGGCGACCTCGTCATCATCCCGAAGGGGACGGCGCATGGCGGCACCAAGCCGATCAGCGGGCAGGTGAAGGCGATCGCGATCAAGACGCCGCCGCAGGCGCCCGATGACACCAAGCTTCTGGACTAAAGCCTTCGCGCCATCGGGCTCGCGCTGACGCGCGGGCCTCATTGCGCTAACCGCGCCCGTCGGCTGCCGTCGGCCGCCACACCAGCAGGCGCCGCTCTACCAGCGTGACGCCCGTGTCGATCAGGATGACGAAGGCCGACAGCACGAACATGCCGGCGAAAACGCCCGCGACGTCGAACACGCCCTCGGCCTGCTGGATCAGATAGCCGAGCCCCGCCGCCGACCCCAGATATTCGCCGACGACGGCGCCGACCACCGCGAAGCCGACGGACGTGTGCAGCGAGGAGAACATCCACGACAATGCGGACGGCCAATAGACGTGCTGCATCAACTGCCGCTCGCTCATGCCGAGCATGCGGCCATTGTCGAGCACGGTGCGGCTGACCTCCTTGACGCCCTGATAGACGTTGAAGAACACGATGAAGAACACGAGCGTCACGCCGAGCGCGACCTTGGACCAGATGCCGAGACCGAGCCACAGGGCGAAGATCGGGGCGAGCACCACGCGCGGCAGCGCGTTGGCCATCTTCACATAGGGGTCGAACACCGCGGCGACCGTCGGCTGCCGCGCAAACCAGAAGCCGACCAGGACGCCGCCGAGCGAGCCGATCACGAAGGCGAGGATGGATTCCCAGAGCGTGATCGCAAGATGCTTCCAGATCACGCCGCTCGCAAACCACTTCACGATCTGGCTGAACACGTCGACCGGGTTGGAGAAGAAGAACGGGGGCAGCAGGATCTTGCCGAACACAGGGACAGTCGACAGCACCTGCCACAGCACGATGCAGACGACGGCAACCAGGACTTGCAGTGCAAGCAGCGTCAGACGCGACATCAGACCGCCTCCGCCGCTTGGGTGGATTGGGCGTAGCCCTTCATCACCTCGTCCTTGAGCACGCTCCAGATCTCGCGATGGAGTGCGTGAAACTCCCTGTCCAGCCGCACCTCGAAGATGTCGCGGGGCCGCGGCAGCGTCACGCGCCAGTCGCCGATGATGCGCGAGGACGGCCCCGCCGACATGATGACGACACGGTCGGCGAGCGCGATCGCCTCTTCGAGGTCATGGGTGACGAACAGCACGGCCTTGCGATCGGCGCTCCAGAGGTCGAGCAGGAGATTACCCATCACCTGCCGGGTCTGCGCGTCGAGCGGCCCGAACGGCTCGTCCATCAAGAGAATTTTTGGATCGCGGATCAGCACCTGCGCCAGTGCGACGCGCTTGCGCTGGCCGCCGGAGAGCATGTGCGGATAGCGGCCCGCGAACGCGCCGAGGCCGACCGAGGTAAGCCATTTCTGCGCGCGCGGCAGCGCCTCAGTGCGCGGCGTGCCCTTGATCTCGAGCCCGATCGCGACATTGTCGAGCGCCGTCTTCCAGGGAAACAGCGCGTCGGCCTGGAACAGGTAACCGGCATCGCGATTGAGGCCGGCAAGCGGCCGGTCAAATATCTTGACGCTGCCGGCGGCCGGCTTCAGCAGGCCCGCCGCGACGTTGAGCAGCGTGGATTTTCCGCAGCCGGTCGGACCGACGATGGCGACGAACTCGCCCTGCGCCACGGTGAGGTGGGCCTTCTCCACCGCCGTATAGATTCGCTCGTCCGCCAGCCGAAACGCGACCTTCGCGTCCTCGAGCGCCACCGCCGTGGGCGTTGTCATGTGTTTCCTCCGAACCTTGATCGATGGCTTAGCCTCTCGCGCGGCCAAGTTCAATCAAGCCGCCAAGCGTGGTACGCATAAGCCTCGTCGCTCTTCACCCTCCCCTGGAGGGGGAGGGCGAGCAAGAGTGAGCCCGCCACCAATGCTTTCCAAGCCGACGATCAGCTACAGGCACGTCACCAAGAATTTCGGCCCCGTCGTGGCCGTCGACGACGTATCGCTCGACATCGCCGAGGGCGAGTTTGTGGCGGTGGTCGGCGGCTCTGGCTCGGGCAAGACGACGCTGCTGCGGCTGACCAACCGGCTGATCGAGGCGAATGGCGGCACGATCACGGTCGAGGGTGAGGATATCGGCACGGTCGACCATGTCGCGCTGCGGCGCCGGATCGGCTACGTGTTCCAGAGCGGTGGACTTTTCCCGCATCTGAGCGTCGCCGACAATATCGGGATCACGCCAAAACTGCTGGCTGTGCCGGCGCCGGAGATTGCCGCGCGCGTCGACGAGCTGCTGGGGCTGGTGCGGCTCGACCGCGGCGCCCACCGCGACCGACTGCCAGAAGCGCTCTCCGGCGGCCAGCGCCAGCGTGTCGGCGTGGCGCGAGCGCTCGCTGCACGTCCCCGCATCGTGCTGATGGACGAGCCGTTCGGCGCGCTCGATCCCCTCACCCGCGATGCGCTCGGCGAGGATTTTCGCGACCTGCACCGCAAGCTCGGGCTCACCACCGTCATGATCACGCACGACATGACGGAAGCGATCTTGCTCGCCGACCGCATCGCGGTGATGCGGAGCGGAAAGCTGCTGGCGCAGGGCACGCCGGCTGAGCTCGCCCGCAGCGGCGATGCCTATGTGCTCGAGCTCCTGCGTACACCACGGCGCCAGGTCGAGCGGCTGAACGCGCTGTTGCCGCAGGATGGCCCGGCATGAGCCTCCTCACCGATCCACGCTGGGGCGAGGCGCTGGCGCATCTGCCCGATTATCTCGGCAACCACGTGCGGGTGAGCCTCGCCGCACTGGCGCTCGGACTGATCGTCAGCCTGCCGCTGGCGATCCTGACGCGCAACCGCCCGGCACCGCGCGGCGTCCTGCTCGCGCTTGCGAGCATCGTGCAGACCGTCCCCGGACTGGCGCTGCTCGCGCTGTTCTATCCGCTGCTGCTGGCGGCGGCCTCGGTGACGCTCGCCTGGTTCGGCGTCTCCTTCTCCGCGTTCGGCTTCCTGCCGGCGATGCTGGCGCTGGCGCTCTATTCGATGCTGCCGGTGCTGCGCAACGGCATCACCGGGCTGAACGGCATCGACCCGGCCCTGCTCGAGGCCGCCAAGGGCGTCGGCATGACCGCGCGACAGTCGCTCGTCATGGTCGAGCTGCCGCTGGCGCTGCCGGTGATGATGGCCGGCATCCGCACCGCCGCGGTGTGGGTGATCGGGACGGCGACGCTGTCGACGCCGATCGGACAGACCAGCCTCGGCAATTACATCTTCGCAGGGCTCCAGACGCAGAACTGGGTGTTCGTGCTGTTCGGCTGCTTTGCCTCTGCCCTGCTGGCACTCGCCGTCGACCAATTGCTCGGCCTGATCGAGAGCGGCCTGCGCAACCGCAGCCGCCTGCGCGCGGGGCTCGGCGGCGTCGGCCTTGCAGCGCTGGTGATTGCGACGCTGGTGCCGTCGATGGGGCGCTCCTCATCGAGCTATGTCGTCGGCGCGAAGACATTTGCGGAGCAATATGTGTTGTCAGCGCTCATGAAGGAACGCCTCGAGGCGGCAGGCCTGCCTGCGACCACACGCTCCGGCCTCGGCTCGAACGTGATCTTCGAGGCGCTGAAGGCCGGCGACATCGATCTCTATGTCGACTATTCCGGCACGCTCTGGGCCAACCAGTTGCATCGCACCGACATCAAGCCGCGCGCAGAGCTGTTATCGGAGTTGAGGACGGCGCTTGCCAAGGACAACATCACCCTGCTCGGCGAGCTCGGCTTCGAGAACGCCTATGCGCTGGTGATGCCGAGGAAACGCGCCGAGGCGCTTCATATTCGCACCATCGCCGATCTCGCCGCACATGCATCGACAATGTCGATCGCCGGCGACTACGAGTTCTTCTCGCGTCCGGAATGGGCTGCGCTGCAGCAGGCCTACGGCCTCGCGTTCCAAGCCCAACGCCAGATGCAACCGGACTTCATGTATGCGGCAGTCGCAAGCGGCGAGGTCGACGTGATCGCGGGCTACACCAGCGACGGCTTGATCGCGAAATACGACCTCGTGACGCTCGACGACCCCAGGCACGCGATTCCGCCTTACGATGCCATCCTGCTGTTGGCGCCGAAGCGCGCCGGCGACGCGCGCTTGCAGGCGGCGCTGAAGCCACTGCTCGGCAAGATCGACATCGCCACCATGCGCGAAGCGAATTTGCGCGCCAGCGGCAACGACGCGAACTCATCGCCCGATGCGGTGGCGATGTGGCTGTGGGAGAAGATCCACAGGCAGTAGCTCGCACCTCAAGGTGACGGTTAGAGAGCGTCGCTCGCGGGCCCAGCAGATCGGACCAGCAGCGCTAAAGCCCCCGGATCGTCCCCGCATCGATCAGCAGCCGGTTGAGACGGCGCGCCTCCGCGCCGTCCTTGCAGCCGTAGAATGCGCCGTTGCAGCGGAGCATGATCTCCTTCTGCTCGGCGAAGGATGGGTCGAGCGGAATGCCTGCGGCCTCCTGGATCACCAGCGGCAGATAGGCGCCGTCGATGGTATCCATCACCGCCTTGCTTTTCATCGGCTCGAAATTAACGACGTCGATCGCGTAATAGGTCGCGTAGAGGCGTTTATCATAGTCGTCGAGCTTCTTGCCGATGCTGCCTTCGTCGAGCCCGGGCTCGAGGATATGGGGCGCGAATTCCGGCTGATGGTCGCCGTAGCGCACGATCAGGAAGGGCTCGCCCGGGAACGTCTTCTTCAGACCTGCAATAAACGATTTGTACTGCTCGGCGCTCATCGCCTGCCGGCGCAGATATTCGTCGATGGAGGGCGTATTGCCGGGCGCGCGCCAGTTCGGCATCAGGTCCGGGCGGAGGCGCGTCTCCCAGGGGAAATGATTGGCGCCGAGATAGACGAAGGTGAACAGCGGCTTGTTCGGCGGCCGCTGGCCCATCAGCTGAAGCGCCTTGTCGTAGAAGAACGAGTCGGGCTCGACGTCCTTGGCGCCGAGATCCTTCGCGTCGTAGAAGCGTTCGATGCCGGTGGTGAGCTGGAAGCTGCGCGCTCCCATGAAACCGCCGTATGCGGGATAGAGCGACATGGTGTCGTAGCCGCAGCGGCGCAGGGCCAGCGGCAGGCCGCGTTCGACACGGCCGGACGCGAGACGGGTGACGAAGTAGGCGAAGCGGCCGAACGAGCGCGAGGACAGACCCGCGAGCACGTTGTATTCGGTGAACCAGCTCGGCCCGCCATTGCTCTCGGCGAGGAAAGTGCGCTGCTTGCCGTCATAGGACTTGAAATGGCTGCCATAGCCAGGCGGCACCTTGATGCCTTGCGCGGCGCGGATGTCGAAGCTCGATTCATCATGGATCATGATGATGTTCGGCCGACGGCCCGCAGGATGGCAGGAATCGACCAGCGGCATGTTGAGCCGCTCATTGGTGGACGCCGCGGACTCCATAAAGCCGTATTGCACGAAGTCGGAGACGGCGGTGACGCCGGAGCGGAAGAATTTCGAGAGATAGCCGTCATCGTAATAGCCGCGCCAGGCTTCGTCAGGATGATAGACGGAGTAACCGACCAGAGCTGCGAGACAGGCGAGCTTGCAGGCGAGCGCCGGCAGGCGGCGGATGCGGAACGGATCGAGCCACCACAGCGCATACATCAGCGGCAGCGTGACGAGGCCGGCCCCGATCACCGACCAACGCAGGTTCGGGAAAATCGTGAACAGGAACGCGACGGTGTCGCGGTCGATCATCATCAGGTCGATGAAGTTCACCGTCATCTGCACGACGTCGTGCTTGAGCCGCGACAGCAGCACGAGCACGACGACCATGGTCAGTGACAACGCGCCCGACAGCGCGGGCCGCCGCAGCAGCGTGATCCAGAAGAAGTTGAGGATACCCCAGGCGAGGACGAAGGAGAGCCGCGAGCCGAAATCGGTCTCGGTCTCGTACATCAGCGCGAGGGCCGCGAGGTGTGGAGCGGCGACCGCCAGCAGGCGCCAGATGCCGAGTGCGGCAACGCTCGCCAACACAGCGGTCGCGGCGGAAGGGCCTGGATTGGGCGCGGACGCCATCGACGACACGCTAAACTTAAAGTCCGGCGCGGTGATGCCAAGCCGTCTGGCCGGCCTATTGACGGCCAGGGCGTCCAGCGCCGCCGGAGCGCGCCGTGTCACAAAATTGTAACGGAACAGTCACGGACACGCAACGCGGGCACCGCTTCGACCTTCGCTTAATGTTAGCGAGCGGCGAAGCGCCGCACACCTCGCTCCATCCCCTCACCCTGAGGAGCCCGGGAAGCGGCGGTCTCGAAGGGCGAGGCCCGGAGCCGGGGCCTCTATGGTTCGAGACGGCGCTGCTCGCCTCCTCACCATGAGGATCGGGCAGAGTCACTCGGGCGCTAGCGCTTGGCGATCCCCGCGATGAACAGGTCAATCACCCCCTCCGCCATCCGCTCGATCTCGCCCTCCTCCACCCCCCAGCGCGGGAAATGGCCGTCGAGGTTCATCCTGGCAAAGCCATAGACCAGGGCGCGGCCGGCGATCTGGATGCGCTTGAGATCAGCCGACCGCAACAGGCCCTGCTCCGCCGCCTCGGTCAGCATCCGCTCGGTCAGCGCGACCAGTTCGGCATTGTCGCGCGTCAACTCGGCGGAGCTGCTGTGCACGAAGTAACGACCGGTCGAGATGATCTCGAAGTGGGCGGGATTGCGCATCGCCCAGCGCACATAGGCAAGGCCGAACGCGCGGAAGCGGGCAAGTGGGTCGGTTGGCGCCTCCGTCAGCGCCAAATCGATCTCGGCGCGAAAGCGCCGCTGCGCCTCCTCCGCCACCGCGGCCATCAGCGCATCGCGATTGGGAAAGTGCCGGAACGGTGCCCCCGGCGACACCGCGGCGCGGCGTGCGGCCTCGCGCACCGAGACCTCGCCGCCCTCCGCCGCCAGCTGCAGCGCAGCATCGATCAGGACACGGCGGAGGTCGCCATGGTGGTAAGGCCGGGCTTCAGGGGTGCGGCGGCTGGCGCGACGCTTCGGAGTTGCATGGGCGGATTTGGACATTCTGAGAGTCACGGCGGAAGTAGGCTCCCTCTCCCGCTTGCGGGGGTGGGCTGGGGTGGGGGTAGCGCCACGACGAAGACTCCCTGGGTGGAGAAAGCCCCCACCCGGCGCTTCGCGCCGACCTCCCCCGCAAGCGGGAGAGGTGCAGCACGGCTGCGGCCGCATCGTTCCTCTTCTTCTACCATCACACGAACGTGAATGTAAGCGGCGATTACACCGTTGACGATCGCTTCTCGCCAAAATGTAATCAATGATTACATAGCGGAGAGGATCATCGTCATGACGCAACGTCGAAGCTGGCTCGAAGGCTGGCGGCTGCTCGCCGCCCTCACCCTCAGTCTGGTCGCCCTGAGCCTGTGGATCGCCTCGATGCGGCAGTTCGAGATCGAGGGCGTGCGGATGGTGATCCGCTTCACGGCGCGCAGTTCGCTCCTCCTGTTCTGCCTCGCCTTCGGCGCCGCGGCGCTGGCGCGGCTCTGGCCCAACGCCTGGACGCACTGGCAGCGCCGCAACCGGCGCTACCTCGGCCTGAGCTTCGCCGCCTCTCACGCCATCCACGCGGTTGCGATCATCGCGTTCGCCAAGATGGACCCCGTCGGCTTTGCGGCGGCGACCTCGGCCGCCTCATTCATCTTCGGCGGCATTGGCTACACCTTCATCATCGCGATGAGCGCGACCTCGTTCGACCGCACGGCGGCGCTGATCGGACCGCGCGCCTGGCGCGCGCTCCACCTTGTCGGCGGTTATTATCTCTGGTTCCAGTTCATGGTGTCGTTCGGCATGCGCGTGCCGGCGATGCCGCCCTACGCGGCCTTCCTGCTGCCGCTGCTCGCCGTGATGGCGCTGCGCATGATCGCAATGGCCGCACACCCGCGCGGACGAACGGTCGCGGCCGGCTAGTACGCCCGTCTCACCGCGACACCAGGCCGAGCTGCTTGCCGATGATGCGGTCGAGGGCGCGCTTGGGCAGCGTCGCCCCCATCAGGTGCCGCATCGGGTCCGGCGTGATCTGGTAGCGCACCTTGGGTCTCGCGGCGGTGAGCGCCTCGAACACGATTTCGGCGATCCGCTCGGCCGGCAGGCCGCTTTCGGCGAGCTTGCTCATGAACGCCATCAGCCTGTTGAGCACTGGGAAATAGGGCGAGTTCTGATAGGCGGAGACGTCGAACTGCTCCGCCTTGCTCCAGATCGGCGTCTTCACCGCGCCTGGCGCGATGATGACGACGTCGATGCCATACAGCATCAGCTCGCGGCGCAGGCTTTCCGACAGCCCTTCGACGGCGTGCTTCGAGGTGCAGTAAGGCGCCATCAAGGGGTTGCCGTTCTTGCCGGCGACCGAGCTCATCATGACGATCCGGCCCTTGGGCCCCCTGAGCGAGGCATCGGCGCCGAGCAGCGGGCCGAACGCCTGGGTCGCAATAACGGGCCCCATGACGTTGACGTCCATCTGCCGGCGGAATTCGTCGGCGGACAATTCCAGGACGGGGCCGGCGACCGCGACCCCCGCATTGTTGACGAGACCTGCGAGCGTCTCACCGCCCAGCGCCTCGCGCACTTGCCGCGCCGCAGCAAACACCGCAGCCTCATCGGTGACGTCGAACAGGAGCGGCGTGAAGTTGGCGCCGAGCTCGGCCTTGAGCCGGTCCGCGTCCTCCTGCTTGCGTACGCTACCGAAAACGCGGAAGCCGCGCTCGATCAGGAATTTTGTGGTGGCCCAGCCAATGCCGGTGGATGCGCCGGTGATGACGACAGATCGCATGATGTCCTCCCCCTCAATCTCCAGGGATCATGTAGGGGAAAGGGAACAGAGTGCAACGCTGCCCGCCCATCGCGCGGGCCAGATGCGCGTCCTCTCGAATCCGCGATCGAGGTCAAGAAGCGCGCGCGAACGTCAGCTCTTAAGATGATGTGCTGCGCGAAGCCGCCCTCGCGCATGTCTCGCGAATGATTACAGCGAGGATGAAGAGCCGAATCCTAGACTCTGATGTCGCTGGTCTTTTGAAGGTTGGAGAAGGGAGGCAAAGGCCTCAGAAACAGCGCGAGCTCAAGAATGTGCTTTAAGCGTCAATTCTTGGACTTCATGCCGCGCTTCAACATCGAAGAATTTGAATGAAGCACCAGCGCTTGCGCCGAGAAGGAAAGAGCGAGAGCGCTGCTCGCGATCTCGCTCCGGTTGTAGTCGCGAAGGTTTAATATTTGGTTTGGCGAGTGAAGCTCTTGTTTCACCCTCTTGTCCCGGACGCGGTGCAGCGCGTCAGCGATGCGCCGCAGAGCCGGATCCATCTAGCCGCGTGGACCCCGGATCAGCAGCGCATCACACTGAACGATGCTTCGCATCGCCAGGAGTGCTGCGCTGCATCCGGGGAACGCAAGCCTCAGTTCTTCGACTTGTCGACCAGCGCGCCCTTCTTGATCCAGGGCATCATGTCACGCAGCTTGGCGCCGACTTCCTCGATCGGGTGCTGGGCGAGCTTGGCGCGGGTCGCCTTGAACGAGGTCTGGTTGACCTTGTTCTCGAGCATCCAGTCGCGGGCGAACTTGCCGCCCTGGATGTCGGCGAGAACGCGCTTCATCTCGGCCTTGGTCTCGGCGGTCACGATCCGCGGACCGGTGACGTACTCGCCGTACTCGGCGGTGTTGGAGATCGAGTAGTTCATGTTGGCGATGCCGCCTTCATAGATCAGGTCGACGATCAGCTTCACTTCGTGAAGGCACTCGAAATAGGCCATCTCCGGGGCGTAGCCGGCTTCGACCAGGGTCTCGTAACCGCCCTTGATCAGCTCGACCAGGCCGCCGCAGAGCACCACCTGCTCGCCGAACAGGTCGGTCTCGCACTCTTCCTTGAAGGTGGTCTCGATGATGCCGGCGCGGCCGCCGCCGATGGCGGAAGCGTAGGACAGGCCGAGGTCATGGGCGTTGCCCGAGACGTCCTTGGCGATCGCGATCAGGCAGGGCACGCCGCCGCCGCGCTGATATTCCGAGCGCACGGTGTGGCCTGGACCCTTCGGGGCGATCATCAGCACGTCGAGGTCGGCGCGCGGATCGAGCAGGTTGAAGTGGACGTTGAGGCCGTGCGCGAAGACGAGCGCAGCGCCCTTCTTCATGTTGTCGTGCAGGTGCTCGCGATAGATGTCGCCCTGGAGCTCGTCCGGGGTCAGCATCATGACGAGGTCGGCCCATTTGGCGGCTTCGGCGACTTCCATCACCTTGAAGCCAGCGTTCTCCGCCTTCTTGGCCGAGGCCGAACCCTTGCGCAGCGCAATCGCCACCTCCTTGACGCCGGAGTCCTTCAGGTTCAGCGCATGGGCGTGGCCCTGGCTGCCGTAGCCGACGATGGCGACCTTCTTGCCCTTGATCAGGTTCAGGTCGGCGTCGCGATCGTAATAAACACGCATAGTCGTTTCCTCATTGGGGGCCGGAATCGGCCGATGGACGGTCTCGGACGGTGAAATTGACGGATTTCGGGGGCTGTCTAGAGCATTTTAGGGCCCCTGGGAAACCCGTTTCTGCATGGAAATCTGCGGCATCATGCATCCATGAAGACGGGGTAGAGGGAGGCGAGCAGCAGGATCGCCATCAGGATATTGAAGGCGCGGACCAGCCGCTCCGAGGTCAGGACCGGCCGCAGCGCGGTCCCGAACAGGGCCCAGACCACGGTCGAGACCGTACCGACCAGCAGGCTGATCAGGGTCTGGATGGCGATGTTGACCGGAAACCGGGCGATGGCGGCATAGGCCGTGATAGTGCCGATCACGATCACCCAGCCCTTGGCGTTGATCCACTGGAACATCGCCGCGCCCCAGAACGTCATCGGGCCGCGACCGTCCCCCTCCCCCGGCTTGGTCGGCCCGGACAGGGCGATCGCAGAGGCAAGATAGATCAGATAGGCGGCGCCGGCATATTTCAGGATGGTCTGGAGGATAGGATAGGCCAGGAACACGGTGCCAAGCCCGAGGCCGACGGCGCCGACCATGAAGGCAAACCCGATGGTGATGCCGGCGATGTGCGGGATGGTGCGGCGGAAGCCGTAGGTCAGCCCCGACGACAGCAGCATGATGTTGTTCGGCCCCGGCGTGAAGAACATCACGACCGCAAAGATGATGAAGGCATAGAGCAGCGACTGGGACATGCTCACCTCATGCTGTCTTCGGCAGCGTCTGCGGACGCCGGGCCAGCAGCATCACCGCGATGCCGCCGATGACGGTAAGCATGCCGGCGAGGCGCAGCGGCCCGAACTTCTCGCCGAACGCGATGCTGGAGGCGGCCGAGCCGACGAACGGCACCAGGAGCGCGAACGGCACCACCTGCGCGGCGGGATAATCGCGCAGCAGCCGACCCCAGAGCCAATAGGCGATGCTGGTGGAAATGGCGCCGAGCGCCAGCATGCAAAGAACGACCGTTAGAGACATATGCGTCAATGAGGCCCAGGTCGGCCCCGGGCCGTTGGCGATCAGAGCCAGCGCGAACAGCGGCACGGCCGAGGCGAGGCACAGCCAGGCAAACAGATCGAACATCGGCACGCCACGGGCGCCGCGTAAGAGGAGATTGCCGATCGCGAAAGAGATCGGCGAGATCATCAGCACTGCAAAGGCACTGACGCTGAAATCATAGCCGACGGTGCCGCAGATCATCAGGAGGCCGACCGCTGCAATCGCAATGCCGAGCATCTGCACCGGAGTCGGCCGTTCGCCGAAGGCGAGCACCGCAAAGCCGATGGTGAACAGCGCCTGGCTCTGCACGATGACGCTGGTGAGCCCCACCGGCACGCCATGGGCGATGCCATAGGCCTGAGACAAGAACTGGCCGAGGAACAGCGTGAAGCTGATCGCGATCAGCAGCGGCCAGGCGATTTTCGGCTTGCGGATGAACAGGCACGGCACCGCGGCGATGATGAAGCGCAGCGCCGTCATCAGCTCCGGCGACAATTCGTCGAGCGCGATCCGGCTCGCCACGAAGGCAAGGCCCCAGATGATCGCCACCAGGACGGCGATGAGGATGTCGGCCGGCTTCATTGTTCTTGTTCTTGGCTGTTTCTTGGCTCTGCTCTGTCGTGCCGCTCTGTTGTCGTCTGGGCCTGCTCGGCCATTACGTGGAAGGATTGGGTTTGCGCAGCAGATAGGTGCCGTGCATGGGGGCGTGGTAGTCGGCCGAGACCAGCGTGAAGCCGACGTCGGTCAGCATCCGCTCCATGACCCAGCCGAAGGTGGAATATTCGTCGCGCATATGCGTCACCACGCCCTCGCGCGAGAAATCATGATTCTTGATCTGGAAGTCGGCCCATTGCTCGACGTCGCGCTCGACGGCGTCGGGCATCGCGGCGAAGACGATGTCGCGCAGGTAAAAGGTCGCGCCGGGCTTCAGCGCGCGATAGATCCGCGATATCGCCACCGCCTTCCAGAAATCCGGCAGATGATGCAGCGTGAACTCGCTGACGATCAGGTCGTAGGATTCCGGCCGATAGGAGAAGCTGAGCAGGCCCGCCGATTGCGTGCGCACGGGCGCCTTGCGGTCGCGGGCATAGATCTCAGCGAGCGCCAGCATCGCCGGCGAGATGTCGATGGCGTCGACCTCGGCGCCCATCAGCGCGGCTTCGGTCGCGAGCACGCCGTTGCCGCAGCCGATGTCGGCTATGCGCCAGCCTCGCTGTACCCCGAGCATTTTCAGCGCGGCGCGCGCGCGCAGATCGGCGTCGTCATGATTGTCATAGATCGACGCCACCGCGGGCTCTATGCCCATCCGGTTCCGCTCGTTGTAGTACCAGTCGCGCGCCAACATGGTTCACATCCCTTCAGGCCCGCGGCCGATCGCGGCAACGCCAGTGCGCGACACCTCGACGAGGCCGAGCGGGCGCATCAGGTCGATAAATTGATTGATTTTGTCGGTATTGCCTGTGATCTCAAACACAAAACTCTCGGTTGTCGCATCGATCACCCGGGCCCGGAACGCGTCCGCGAGTCTGAGCGCTTCGACCCGGTGCTCGCCCTCTCCGCGCACCTTCACCATCGCAAGTTCCCGCTCGATCGAGCGCTTGGTCTGCGTCATGTCGACGACGCGGTAGACCGGGATCATGCGGTCGAGCTGATGCTTGATCTGCTCGATCACCATCGGCGTGCCCGTGGTGACGATGGTGATGCGCGAGAGATGCTTCTGGCTCTCGGTCTCCGAGACCGTGAGGCTCTCGATGTTGTAGCCGCGGCCCGAGAACAGGCCGATGACGCGCGCGAGCACGCCCGGCTCGTTCTGCACGAGCACCGCGAGCGTGTGCGTCTCGTTGGGATCGTGGCGGTCCTCGATGAAATAGGCGGATGCGGGCTGGTTCATTGTCGTCCCCTTTATTCTCTTCGTCACGCCATCGCCGGCCGGGCTAAAGGCGCATCCGTTCCAACCCAGCGGCGGAACAGATCGAAATCGATATTGCCGCCCGAGAGCACGAGACCCACTCGCCTGCCCCCGAGCTTGCTCTTTTCCTGCAGTGCCGCGGCGAGCGCGGCGGCGCCGGCGCCTTCGGCAAGATTATGCGTATCGGTCCAGTAGGCGCGGATCGCGGAGGCGACCTCGTCGTCCGTAACCTGGACGATGCGGGAGGCGCCCTTGCGGATCAGTGCGAGCGCATCCGCGTCGGGGATGCGCGTCGCCATGCCGTCGGCAAGCGTGTTGCTTGTCTCGGTCGTCACGATCGTGCCGGACGCGAAGGATAGCGCGTAGGACGGCGCCTCGGTCGACTGCACGCCGACGATCTCGGTCTTCAGGCCGAGGAGGTCGCGCGCCATGATGCAGCCGCAGATGCCGGAGCCCTGCCCGATCGGCACGTACAGAATGTCGAGGTCGGGCGCGACCCTGAACAGCTCGAGCGCATAGGTCGCCACGCCCAGCACCAGATCAGGGTGGAACGAGGGCACCATGTGGAGGCCGGCGAATTGCGCGCGGCGCTCGGCCTCCTCGCGCGCGGCCTGAAAGTCCTCGCCATGCTCGACGAGCTCGGCGCCAAATGCCTTCATCGCCCGGTTCTTCTCGACCGAGTTGCCGCGCGGCACGTAGATCACGGCCGGCACGCCATGCCGGCTGGCCGCGAACGCCAGGCTCTGGCCGTGATTGCCGCGCGTCGCCGAAATGATGCCGGGCGTGTGCGGCCTTTCGCGCTTCAGCCGTTCGAGATAGACGAGGCCGCCGCGCACCTTGAAGGCGCCGATCGGCGTGTGGTTCTCGTGCTTGACCACGACCTCAGTGCCGAGCCGCTCAGCGAGCAAGGGCCAGGCATGCGCCGGCGTCGCCGGCACCGCCTGCCCCACGATCGCATGTGCGCGCTCGAGCTCCTTCAGGTCAAACATCACATCACACCAGCGCCTTGCCGCCCGCGAATGCGGTCGCCGTGGCTTCGTCGTTCGCCTGTTCCGGCAACAGCATCTCGTTATGCGCCTTGCCGGAGGGAATCATCGGGAAGCAGTTTTCGAGCGCCGCGACGCGGCAGTCGAACAGCACCGGACGCTTGACCGAGATCATCTCCTTGATGGCGCCGTCGAGATCGGCAGGCTTGTGCGCCTGGATGCCGACGCCGCCATAGGCTTCCGCGAGCTTGACGAAATCCGGCAGGGCTTCGGAGTAGGAATGCGACAGCCGGTTGCCGTGCAGCAGCTGCTGCCACTGCCGCACCATGCCCATGTACTGGTTGTTCAGGATGAAGATCTTGATCGGCAGCTCGTACTGAACCGCCGTCGACATCTCCTGCATCGTCATCTGCACCGAGGCATCGCCCGCGATGTCGATGACGAGGCTGTCGGGATGCGCGACCTGCACGCCGAGCGCCGCCGGCAGACCGTAGCCCATCGTGCCGAGACCGCCCGACGTCATCCAGCGGTGCGGCTCCTCGAAGCCGAAGAACTGCGCCGCCCACATCTGGTGCTGGCCGACCTCGGTCGTGATGTAGGTATCCTTGCCGCGCGTCAGCTCGAACAGGCGCTGGATCGCATATTGCGGCAGGATGACGTCGTTGCTCTTCTTGTAGAACAGCGAATTGCGGGCGCGCCACTGCGCGATCTGCTGCCACCACGCCTTGATGTCGGGCTTCTTCGCCTCTGCCTTGAACACCTGGAGGATGTCGCCCAGGACGTTGCCGCAGTCGCCGATGATCGGCACGTCGACGCGGATGTTCTTGTTGATCGAGGACGGGTCGATGTCGATGTGGATCTTCTTCGAGCCCGGCGAGAACGCATCGACGCGGCCGGTGATGCGGTCGTCGAAGCGCGCGCCGACACACAGCATGACGTCGCAATCATGCATGGTCATGTTGGCCTCATAGGTGCCGTGCATGCCGAGCATGCCGAGCCAGTTCTTGCCCGACGCCGGATATGCGCCCAGCCCCATCAGCGTGGAGGTGATCGGAAAGCCGGTAACCTCGACCAGCTCGCGCAGCAGCTTGGTCGCCTCGGGACCGGAATTGATGACGCCGCCGCCGCTGTAGATCACGGGACGCTTGGCGTGGGCGAGTAGCGCCACCGCCTTGCGAATCTGCATCGCGTCACCCTTCACGCGCGGCGCATAGGACCGGTGCACGTCGGATTTGCGCGGCGGATGGTAGGTGCCGGTGGCGAACTGCACGTCCTTCGGCACGTCGACGAGCACCGGGCCGGGACGGCCGGAGGTCGCGACGTAGAAGGCCTCGTGCAGCACTTTTGCGAGATCGTTGACGTCGCGCACCAGCCAATTGTGCTTGGTGCAGGGGCGCGTGATGCCGACGGTGTCGCACTCCTGGAACGCGTCGTTGCCGATCAGATGCGTCGGCACCTGGCCGGTGATGCAGACGAGCGGAATCGAATCCATCAGCGCGTCGGTCAGCGGCGTCACCATGTTGGTGGCGCCGGGGCCGGAGGTCACCAGCACGACGCCCGGCCTGCCGGTCGAGCGCGCATAACCTTCCGCGGCGTGGCCCGCGCCCTGCTCGTGGCGGACCAGGATGTGCTGGACCTCGCTCTGCTGGAAGATCTCGTCATAGATCGGAAGCACCGCGCCGCCGGGATAGCCGAAGATATCCTTCACGCCATGATCGATGAGCGCGCGAACGATCATCGCGGCGCCGGTCATCTGGTTCGGATCGTGGCTCTTGTCGCTCATTGGCTTGCTCCGGATGCGCTGTTGTCAGCGGCTTCGTTCTGGTCGGGTTCGGGAAATAAAAAAGGCCCCGAAGAGGGCCCATGCACACCGCCTGTCTTGTGGATGGCAGCTAGCCACCCCCGGCGGTGTGCCTGGGTACGACGGCGATAAGGAGTTTGGTAATAATGTTACGCATGGCGGGCGCCCGGCTTCCCAAAGGTTGCGCGAAACATAGCGACCAAAGCCTGGATGTCAAGGCAAAGCGGCCGTTCCCACGCGATTTTGGCAGTGTAGCGGTGTTCCCGCGGTTCGGCGAGGGGGAAATTGCGGCACCGCCAACAATCCTCCGTCATCCGGGGCGATGCGACGGGATCGCGCGAAGCGCAACGCCCGAGCATCGAGCCCGGAATCCATAACCACAGGCCCTGATGTGGCGCGAGGCTTGGCCGGCGGTCATCGCCCCACAACCATCTCGGGATGCGGGGGCCTGGCTCGCGCCTTGCGCGCACCGGAAACGACGACCGGACACGCCCCTAATCCCTCTCCCGTGCCGCCGCGGCAAGCCAGCCCCTCGCCTCCTCCGGCTTCACCCATTCGAACTCCGGAAGCTGGTGGCGGAACCAGGTGAACTGGCGCTTGGCGTAATGGCGGGTGTCGGCTCGGCCGATGCTTGCGGCCTCCTCCAGGCCAAGCTCGCCGCGCAAATGCCGGATCAGCACCGGCACGCCGTGGGCTTTCATCGCCGGCAGCAGCGGATCGAGATGGCGATCGGCGAGCCGCTGCACCTCCTTCAGCGCGCCGGCACCGAGCATGGCGTCGAAACGAGCATCGATGCGGGCGTAGAGCTCGTCGCGCTCGGGCGCGAGAAACACCGCGCGAAAACTGTTCTTCGGCAGCAGCGGCGGCTGGCCCTCATGGTGCCAGTCGAGCAGCGAACGGCCGGTCGCCTCGACCACTTCGAGCGCGCGCGCTATGCGAGTGCGGTCGCGGACCTTCAATCGCTCGGCGGCGCGCGGATCGCGGGCCGCGAGCTCCGCATGCAACGCCTCGACGCCGTTCCGCTCCAGCCGCGCGCGCACGTCCTCACGCACCGCGGCAGGGATCGGCGGCACCACCGAGAGCCCCGCCGTCAGCGCCTTGAAATAAAGCCCGGTGCCCCCGATGAAGATCGGCAGGCGGCCCAGCGCCTGCGCTTCTTCGAGCACCTTCGCCGCATCGGTCACCCAGGCGCCGGCCGAGAAGTTCACGGCCGCATCGACGTGACCATAGAGGCGGTGCGGCGCCCGCGCCTCGTCACCCCGCGTGGGACGCGCCGTGATGATGCGCAGGTCGCGGTAGACCTGCATGGAATCGGCATTGATGACGATACCGCCGGCGGCGAGCGCAAGCTCGAGCGCCAGCGCCGACTTGCCGCTGGCGGTCGGGCCTGCGATAAGCACGGCCTTGCTCGGATGCCCCTCGCTCACGAAAACCTCAAATGTCCCTCGTCGCCACGCTGATCTGCAACCCTGCCAATCCCGCGCTCGACTCCACCATCGTCGACGGCGCCCGCGCCGTGCTGCCCAAGGCAGAACCGGCGCACTGGCTGTTCGACGGGGTCGCGGTCGACATTCCCTTCGGCGCCAACAGTAACCTCGAAGGCGACCGTCACGCCATCGAAGAGCGGTTGCGCGAAATCCGTGGCGACCTCCCGATCGACATTGTCGTGCAGCCGGTCGGCTTCCGGCGCAAGAAGCTTTTTCTGGCTGACATGGATTCCACCATGATCGGCCAGGAATGCATCGACGAGCTCGCCGATTTCGTCGGGATGAAGGCGCGTGTCGCAGGCATCACCGAACGCGCGATGCGCGGCGAGATCGAGTTCGAGCCGGCCTTGCGCGAGCGCGTGGCCCTGCTGAAGGACCTCCCCGTCAACGTGGTCGACGAGGTCCTGGCGAAGCGCATCACGGCGACCCCGGGGGGCCGCGAGTTGGTCGCGACCATGCGCGCGCACGGCGCCTATACCTGCCTCGTCTCCGGCGGCTTCACGCTGTTCACACGCGCGGTCGCCGCCAGGATCGGCTTCCAGGAGAACCGCGCCAACGAGCTCGTCGTGCGCGACGGCAAGTTCACCGGCGAGGTGAAGGAGCCGATCCTCGGGCGCGCCGCAAAGCTCGCGACGCTGGTGGACCTGATGGAGTCATTCGATCTCGACGATATCGACTCGCTGGTGGTCGGCGACGGCGCCAACGACCTCGCGATGATCCAGGCGGCGGGGCTGGGTGTGGCGTATCACGCGAAGCCGGCGGTCGCCGCCGCGGCAGCGGCCCGGATCGACCATGGCGATCTCACCGCGCTGCTCTATGCGCAGGGGTATCGGCGCGAGGAGTTTGTGGAGGGCTAACCTCGGCCGTCATCACCCGCGACCCGGCTACGCCAAGGCTTCGCCGGGGTTCTGGTACTGGCCCGCCGAAGCTTTAGCGCAGGCGGGTGATCCAGTATTCCAGAGACAGTGCGAGGATACAGAGAGGCCGCAGCTACTGGATGCCCCGCTTTCGCGGGGCATGACAGTGAGTTTGTGGTGGACAGCCTTCCCTACTGCACGCTCAGAGCCACGAACCGCAGCTCGCCGTCGCCGTTGGAGACGAGCAGCAGTACCGACTTCTTGCCGTCCTTCTTGAGCTGGTCGACCCGCTTCTGGACGTCGGCGCCGCTCGCCACCGCCTCCTGCGCCACCTCGACGATGACGTCGCCGGCGGAGAGCCGCTTCTCGGCGGCATCCGAATTGGCATCGACATTGGTGACGACCACGCCCTTGACGCTGTCCTTGATCTTGTAGCGCGTGCGCAGATCCTTGCTCAGCGTCGCAAGATCGAGGCCGAGCGCCTTCTGCGTCACCGGCTTCTCCGGCGGCGGCTCGTCGGTCTTCACCGCGGCCTGCACCTTGTCGGGATCCTGGAGGCGGCCGAGCGTGACTTTCTTGGTCTCCTCCTGGCCCTTGCGGATGACGACGACGTCGACCTCCTTGCCCACCGCGGTGTCGGCGACGACGCGGGAGAGATCCTTCGGGTCCTTGATGTCCTTGCCGTCGAACTTGACGACGACGTCGCCTGGCTCGATGCCGGCCGGCTTGGCCGGGCCCTTGTCGTCGACGCCGGCGACCAGCGCGCCGCGCGCGGGCTTGATGTTGAGGCTCTCGGCGATCTCGTCCGTCACGCTCTGGATGCGCACCCCTAGCCAGCCGCGGCGAAGCTCGCCGAACTGACGGAGCTGATCGACGACGCCGGCGACCGTCTTCGACGGCACGGCGAAGCCGATGCCGATCGAGCCGCCGGAGGGCGAGATGATCAGCGTGTTGACGCCGATGACCTCGCCATCGAGGTTGAACAGCGGACCGCCGGAATTGCCGCGGTTGATGGCGGCGTCGGTCTGGATGTAGCTGTCATAGGGTCCAGAGGAGATGTCGCGGTTCTTGGCCGAGACGATGCCCGCGGTTACCGTGCCGCCGAGGCTGAAGGGATTGCCGATCGCGACCACCCAGTCCCCAAGGCGGAGCTTGTCGGAGTCGCCGAACTTCACCGCGACGAGCGGCTTCGACGGCTTGAATTTCAGCACGGCAAGGTCGGTCTTCTTGTCGACGCCGACCAGCTCGGCCTTGATCTTGGTGCCGTCGTTGAGAATGACGTTGATCTCGTCGGCATCGGCGATGACGTGGTTGTTCGTCACCACGATGCCGGACGTATCGATAATGAAGCCGGAGCCAAGCGAGTTGGTCTTGCGCGGCGGCCCGTTGTCGCCGCGCTCGCCGCCCTTGCCAGCACCGGGGCCGCGACGGTTCTTGAAGAAGTCGTCGAAGAATTCCTCGAAGGGCGAGCCGGGCGGAAGTTGCGGCATGGTATTGCTGCCGCCACCGCTCTTGGCTTCGACGGTCTGCGAGGTCGAGATGTTGACGACCGCGTCGATCACCTTCTCGGCGACATCGGCGATTCCCTCAGGTCCCCGCGCATGGGCCGGCGAGCCGAACACGCTGAATGCGCCGATGGCGAGCGCGGCCAGCCCAAGTCGCACGCAATGGTGCAAGCGGGTCGGGGCAATGGTGGCAGCGATCATTGTGATCTCCAGAGAAAGGATTCGGCTCCAGACTGCGCACGAACGGAGGGACGGCGCAAGCACAGAGGTTAACGGGCCTCAACAGTCGGATAATACGGCGAAAAACCGGCCCAAGGTTTCACTTTGGCGTTGGCCTGGCGGCTAAACGGGCCGTCGCATAACCCAGATCAGGATCAGGCCGACCACAGCCGAAGCGATCCCGACGGCGCGCAGCACATGATCGGGTGTCGCAAGCGCGCTCTTCATGGCCTTGCGCATCCAGTTCGGACTTGCCGCGAACATCAGGCCTTCCAGCACGAACAGGATGCCTAAGCCGATGAGGAAGTCGGCGAACGCAATGGACCTCATCGGATTGGAACCTCCCCGCGTGCAATTCTTGTTTCGACGAAGGGCGGCGGATGCGCCGCCCTTCGGCTCGCTCGACTTTTAAGGCTTCGCCGGCGGCGTCTCGCCGCCCGTCTTGCCGCTCGGATTACTGAAGTACCGGAAGAAATTCGAGTCGGGGCGCAGCAGGAAGCGGGTGTCGCTGGAGCGCAGACCGGTCTCATACGCCGTCATCGACCGATAGAAGGCGAAGAAGTCGGCATCCTTGCTGTAGGCCTCGGCGAACAGACGGTTGCGCTCGGCGTCGCCGGCGCCGCGGGTCAGATCGGCCTGAGATTTGGCTTCTGCCTCGATCACGGTTGCCTCGCGATCCGCCTTGGCGCGGATTTCCTGTGCCTTCTGACCGCCCTGCGCGCGGAACTCTGCCGCTTCGCGCTCACGCTCGGTCTTCATGCGCAGGTAGACCGCCTGGCTGTTCTGCTCCGGCAGGTCGGCACGGCGGATCCGGACGTCGACCACCTGGATGCCGTAGCCGTCGGCTTCATGATCGAGCTGGTCGCGGATACGCAGCATCAGCTTCTCGCGGTCGTCGCGCACCACGTTGATGAAAGTGACCTCGCCGAGCACGCGGCGCAGCGCCGCGTTGAGCAGCGCGGTAAGCTGCAGGTTGGCGGCCTGGATCGAGCCGACGCTCTGATAGAAGCGCAGCGCATCCTTGATGCGGTAACGCGCGAAGGCGTCGACCACCAGCCGCTTCTGATCGGAAGCGATCGCTTCCTGCGACGGGTTCTCGAGATCGAGAATCCGCTTGTCGATGTTGATCACCGAGTTCCACGGCGCCTTGAAATGCAGGCCGGGATCGGTGACCACGTCCACGGGCCGGCCGAACTGAAGCACGATGGTCTGCTCCGTCTGCTGCACCGTGAACAGCGACATGTAGGCCACGATCGCGATCAGGAGCAGTCCGAGCAGCGCGACGATGCCTGTAACCGGAGACCTCATCGGGTGCCTCCGCTCTGCTGCTGGCCGGCGGTGGGCGCCCGTTTGGGCGTCAATTCGCCCAGCGGCAGGAATGGCACGACGCCCTGGCCCGAGGGGCCGCCGTCATAGACAAGCTTTTCCGAGCCGCCGAGCACGCGCTCCATCGTCTCCAGATAGATCCGTTCACGCGTCACGTCGGGCGCCTTCTTGTATTCCTCGTACACCTTCAGGAAGCGTGCGCTCTGGCCCCTGGCCTCAGCGACGGTCTGCTCCCTGTAAGCCTCGGCAGCCTGCTGGATCTGCGCCGCACGTCCGCGCGCCTGCGGCACGACCTGATTGGCATAGGTCTGCGCCTCGTTCTGCAAGCGCTCGAGGTCGGCGCGCGCCGCCTGCACGTCGCGGAAGGCGTCGATCACCTGCGCGGGCGGATCGACCTTCTGCATCTGCACCTGTGTGATCAGAATGCCGGAGCCGTAGCTGTCGAGCGTCCTCTGCATCAGCTCCTGCACGCCCTGTTCGGTAACGTTGCGGGCGCCGGTCAGGATCGGCTGGATGTTGGAGCGGCCGATCACCTCGCGCATCGCGCTCTCGGCAACCGCCTTCACGGTGCCTTCGGGATTCTGGATGTTGAACAGGAAGTCGCCGACGCCATCCGGCTTGATGCGCCAGAGCACGGTGAAATCGACGTCGACGATGTTCTCGTCGCCGGTCAGCATCAAGCTCTCCTCCGGCACGTCGCGGATGGAGCGGCCGCGCCGCGCCGGATCGTCGATCAGCGTCATGCCGATGGAGATCGTGGAGACGCGCAGCGCCTTCGGCAGCAGCACGGTCTCGATTGGATAGGGCAGATGATAGTTGAGGCCCGGCTGCACGGTGCGGACATGCTTGCCGAAGCGCAAGACGACGCCGAGCTCTTCGGACTGCACGCGGAAGAAGCCCGACAGCAGCCAGAACGCGACGATGATCAGGAGGATCAGCGTGATGCCGACGCCGGAGAAATAGCCGCCGGGCAGTATCTGCTGGAGGCGGTCCTGGCCGCGCCGCAGAAGGTCTTCCAGATCCGGCGGCCTCGGCCCGACCGGTTGCGGGCCTGTGCCCCATGGCCCTTTCGGACCCGAGCCCCAAGGGCCACCGCCCTGATTCTTCCACGGCATTCGACAGTCTCCTCTGCGGACCGGGACTAGAACTTACCCGGCCGGCATTTGTCCGGTCCGGCTTTATAGGGGACCGGCAGGTCCCTTACAACGCGCCGCTGACCGTCTCCCGAGCTATGCTTGAGCGCGGAAAAGTCAATGTAAACATTGGCGAATGCGGTTAATCTTGGGACCGCCGACGATATGTCACATAGGAGTAGTCGGCACTGTCGTCCGCGCCTGCCGGATGGCGGATGCGGCTCGTTTCCTCCCACTGCGCCTTGTCGATCTCGAAATAAGTGTCGCCCTCGGGCCGCGCGTGCACCTCGGTAATTTCGAGGCGGTCGGCGCGGTCGAGCCATTGCCGGTAGATCTCGGCGCCGCCGATCACGGCGATTTCAGCGGCCGAACGCCGCAGGGCGTCGCCGCGCGCGACCGCACCGGCATCCGCCGCCGACGTCGTGACGATGGCACCTCGGGCGCGATAGTCCGCATCCCGCGTGATGACGATGTTGGTGCGGTCCGGAAGCGGCCGGCGCAGGGACTCGAAGGTCTTGCGGCCCATGATCACGGGCTTGCCGATCGTGAGCGCCTTGAAGCGCTGCATGTCGGACTTCAGCCGCCATGGGATCGCACCACCAGCGCCGATGACGCCGTTCTCCGCGATGGCGACGACGAAGACGATCTCCATCAGGACGCCTTCCCTGCGAGCTTTGCCAGCGCGGGCCCGGCGACGCGGCACAGCGTCCAATCGTCCATCATCACCGCGCCCAGCGATTTGTAGAATGCGATCGACGGCGCGTTCCAATCGAGCACGGCCCATTGCAGGCGCGACCAGCCGTTCTCGACGCATTCCCTGGCGAGATAAACCAGCAGCGCCTTGCCGAGGCCCCTGCCCCGGTGCGACGGCCGCACATAGAGATCCTCGAGATAGATGCCGTGCCGCCCGCTGAAGGTGGAGAAATTGAGGAACCAGACCGCGAAGCCGGCCGGCTCGCCCTCCCATTCGGCGATCGCGCAATAGAGCCGCGGATCGTCGCCGAACAGCGCTTGCGCAATCATCGCTTCGGTTGCTTCCACCTCGTGCGAGAGCTTCTCGTACTCGGCAAGCTCGCGGATGAAAGCGAGAACGAGACTGGCCTCGCTGGGCCGCGCGCGGCGGATGGTGAGGGACATCGGCGCTAGACCGCGACTTCCGCCTTGATGTGCGGATGCGGATCGTAGCCGACGAGCTCGAAATCCTCGTAGCGGAAGGAGAAGATGTCCTTCACGTCAGGATTGATCTTCATCACCGGCAGCGCACGCGGCGCGCGCGTGAGCTGAAGCCGCGCCTGCTCCAGATGGTTGGAATAGAGATGGGTGTCGCCGAGCGAGTGCACGAAGTCGCCGGGCTTCAGCCCCGTGACCTGCGCGACCATCAGGGTGAGCAGCGCGTAGGAGGCGATGTTGAAGGGCACGCCGAGGAACACGTCGGCCGAGCGCTGATAGAGCTGGCAGGACAGCTTTCCGTTCGCGACATAGAACTGGAACAGGCAGTGGCACGGCGGCAGCGCCATCTGGTCGACTTCGGCGGGATTCCAGGCCGAGACGATCAAGCGGCGCGAGTCCGGGTTGCGCTTGATCATGTCGACGAGGTTCGCGATCTGGTCGATGCTGCCTCCGTCGGGCGCCGGCCAGGAGCGCCACTGATGGCCATAGACCGGGCCGAGATCGCCGTTGGCGTCCGCCCACTCGTCCCAGATGGTGACGCCGTGGTCCTTCAGATATTTGATGTTGGTGTCGCCCTTCAGGAACCACAAAAGCTCATGCACGATCGCCTTCAGCGGCAGCCGCTTGGTGGTCAGCATCGGAAAGCCGGCGGATAGATTGAAGCGCATCTGATGGCCGAACACCGACAGCGTGCCGGTGCCGGTCCGGTCGGTCTTCTCGGCGCCGTCTGAAAGAATCCGCTCGAGCAGGTCCTGATACTGGTGCATGTGCCATGAGCCTTTGGGAGGACGGCGAACTTAACGGCCACCCCCCCGCTGCGACAGCCGCGATTCGCTGTCCGCACGGATTATACCCCGAAAAGTGAGCGTTCCCGCCGCAAACGACAAGGGGCGGAACCGGTGTCCCGCCCCTCATCTATCGGCTTGATTGTACTCGCTAACTTGCCGGCTTGAGCACCGGGCTCCACTTCGCGATCTCGGCTTTGACAAGGGCTGCCAGCGCCTCCGGCGTCCGCTCCGCGGGGCCCGGGATAACGCTGCCGAGCTCGAGCAGGCGCTTGCGCACGTTCTCATCGTCGAGCGCCTTGACGGCGGCCGCATTCAGGCTGGCCACGATCGCCGGCGAGGTTCCCTTCGGCGCGAACATGGCGTTCCAGGCCTGAGCCTGGAACGCGGGCAGGCCCGCTTCCGCCGTCGTCGGCACGTTCGGCAACGACGGATTGCGCTCGGCCGTCGCGATCGCATAGGCCTTGATGGTGCCGGCGTTGATCTGCGGCACGGCGTTGACGATCTGGTCGCACATGTAGTCGACCTGCCCCGCCACCAGCGCGTTCATCGCGGGGCCCGTGCCGTTGAAGGGCACGCCGACCGGCTTGACGTCGAGGATGGAGTGCAGGAGCTCGCACGAGACGTGCGAGACGGAACCAACGCCGGCGTGCGCGGCATTCACCTTCTCCGCGTTCGCCTTCACGTAAGTGACGAATTCCTTGAGGTCCTTCGGCGGAAAGTCCTTGCGCGCCAGGATCAGGATCGGCGTGCCCGCGAGCAGCGCGATCGGCTCGAAGTCCTTTTCGGGGTGATAGGCGAGCTTCGGATAGAGCGGCACGGACGCGGCGTGCGTGCCCATATGGCCGGTGATCAGCGTATGACCGTCATTGGCCGCACGCGCGGCGCGCGTCGTCGCAGTGGTGCCGCCGGCGCCGACCACGTTCTCGATGATGATGCTCTGTCCGAGCGTCTGCGCCATATGCGCGGTGACGATACGCGCAACGACGTCGGTCGGACCGCCGGCCGCGAACGGCACGATCATGGTGATGCTGCGCGTCGGATAGGACTGCGCTTCCGCCGGTGCGACAAAGACGCACAGCGATGCGAACGCCACGACACATGCGCCCGCAAGCGCGCGAATTGAAGTCATATCGATCCCCTCGGACACGGACAAAAATGCCGGCCAAGCGGCCGGCATTTTCATTTCATGAAGCAGTCGGACGAGTCGATTCAACTTCCGAATGCGGCGCGCCGACGCAGGGACGCTGCGGTCAGTTCTCGGACTCCGTGAATACCTCGTCGCGCTTGGCACGCAGCACGGGCAGCACCGTGAGCACGAGCAGGAAGGCCGCGATCGCGAGCAGCACCGCCGACAATGGACGCGTCAGGAAGACGCTCCAGTCGCCGCGCGAGATCAGCAGCGCCCGGCGCAGGTTCTCCTCCATCAGCGGCCCGAGCACCATGCCGAGCAGCAGCGGCGCCGGCTCGAAATCGTGCTTGATCAGCCAGTAGCCGACCAGACCGAACACACCGGCGAGGATGACGTCGACCGGCGCGTTGTTCACCGAGTAGATGCCGATCGCGCAGAAGATCACGATCGAGGGGAACATCAGCCGGTAGGGAACGCGCAGCAGCCGCACCCAGATTCCGACCAGCGGCAGGTTGATGATGATCAGCATCAGATTGCCGATCCACATCGAGGCGATCATGCCCCAGACGAGGTCAGGCTGCTTCTGCATCACCTGCGGGCCCGGAACGATGCCGTGAATGGTCATCGCGCCGACCATCAGCGCCATCACCGCGTTCGGCGGGATGCCGAGCGTGAGGAGCGGGATGAACGAGGTCTGCGCCGCCGCGTTGTTGGCGCTTTCCGGCGCCGCCACGCCCTCGATCGCGCCGCGACCGAACCGCTTCGGATCCTTGGCGAGCTTCTTCTCGAGCGTGTAGGCCGCGAAGGAGGCGATCACCGCACCGCCACCGGGCAGAATGCCGAGGATCGAGCCGAGCACGGTGCCGCGCAGGATCGGAGGTGTCGAGTCGATCAGGTCCTTCCTGGTCGGCATCAGGCCGGTGATCTTCTGCTGCACGAGATCGCGGTTCATCTCGGCGCCGGCGTCGAGATTGCGGATGATCTCGGCGAAACCGAATACACCCATCGCCACCGTCGCGAAGCCGAGACCGTCGGCAAGCTCCGGAATGTTGAAGGCCATGCGCGAGGCGCCGGTCTCGATGTCCGATCCGACCATCGACATCAGGAGACCCAGCACGATCATCGCAATCGCCTTGAGCACGGATCCCTTCGCCAGCACCACCGCGAAAATCAGGCCGAGCACCATCAGCGAGAAATACTCGGCCGGACCGAACGCCAGCGCGAGCTTGGTCAGCGGCGCACCGAGAACGGCAATGAGCACGGTCGCGACACAACCGGCGAAGAACGAGCCGATCGCCGCGATCGCCAGCGCCGGGCCGGCGCGGCCCTGCTTGGCCATCTGGTGGCCGTCGATGGCGGTGACGACCGATGTCGCCTCGCCTGGGATGTTGACCAGGATCGAGGTGGTCGAGCCGCCATATTGCGCGCCGTAATAGATGCCGGCGAGCATGATCAGCGCGCCGACCGGCGGCAGTCCGAAGGTGATCGGCAGCAGCATCGCGACCGTTGCAATGGTGCCGATGCCCGGCAGCACGCCGACCAGCGTGCCGACCAGGGCACCGATCAGGCACATCAGAAGATTGATCGGAGAGAACGCGACGACAAAACCGTGAGCGAGGTTGGCAAAGAGCTCCATCACATCCTCACTGAACCAGGAAACGCGGGAACATCGGCATCGGCAACCCGAGCACGTATGGGAACAGAAGCGCGCAGCCGAGCGTCAGGCAGGCGCCGACGATCACGGCCTCGAGCCAGCGCGTCTCATGCGATCCGAGCGCGGCGATCAAGAAGCTCACGAAGGCCGAGACCACGAGGCCGAGGGGCCGGATCGCGAGGGCGAAGAACAGGATCGCGGCCATCACGAACAGCGGACCGCGCCAGGAATAATGGGCCAGCGCCGGCCCGTCCGTCATCAGGCCGGTCAATGCAATGCCGGCGGACAGCGCGACCAGAAGCCCACCGAACATGCGTGGCGCAGTGCCCGCGCCGAAGGAGAAGCCGCGCATGCCCTGCAGGTCGCTCGAGGCCCACAGCGCGAACAAGGCGAGAGCCATCAGCACGATGCCGCCGATATAGTCCTGCGCCGACTTGATCGTCATGAAGATCGTGAGGATCGCGACCGCGAACAGCGGATACGAATACATCAGTGCCAGCAGCACGTCGGACGACTTCTTGGTGTCGCCGGCGAGCAGTGCGCTCGGAGCCCCCGCGAGCAGCGCAGTGACATGGCTAATCACGACCGTCGCCGGACCGCGCCCGGCACCCCAGCCGAAGATCGTCCCGATCGACCAGATGAATTCAAAGATCTGCGGCGCTATCGCCAGCAGACAGAAGCCGAGCGCCACCGAGGTGTTTCGGGTGGCCGTCGCCGAGTGGCCCATCGTATCGGCCATGCATGTCTCCTCCGCGACCCGTAAGTCACGAGCACTGTTGTTTTAAATCGGCTGGAAATGGATCCCCTGCCCGCACCACTGCCTAGCGATTTTCATCACACAATGCCAGCAAAACCCAACAGGCCTCCGGCCAGCAGCAGCCACAGCGGATTGACGCGCGAAAGGGAGGCGATGATCGCAACCGCCGCGGTCAGGAACAGCGCAACAAGGGTGCGATCGGTCGCCTGGGCCAGGATCAAGGCACTTGCCGCCATCAATCCAATCGACAACGGAACCAGCGCAGCCTGGATCAGGCCCGGCCAACGCGATTGGCTGGGCCGGTTCAGGAGCCGGCTGACACAATAAGCAAGCAGTGCCGTTGGCAGGCACATCGCCAGCGTTGCCGCCAGCGCCCCGGGAATGCCGGCAACGGCATAGCCGATCAGTGTGACGATCAGAACGTTGGGGCCGGGCGAGAGCTGCGCGATGGCATAGGCATCGGCAAACTGCTTGTCGGTCATCCAGTGATGCACCTCCACGGCGATCCGGTGCATCTCCGGAACGGCCGCGGCGGCGCCGCCGACGGCGAACAGCGACATCAGACCAAAGGTGGAGATCAGCGTCCAGATCGGGCTCTGGCTGCTCATGCCGCTACCTTCCGTCGCAGGACGTAGGTTACGGCGACGCTGAGCGGGATCGCGACCAGCAGCACGGCCTGAAGCGGCAGGCGGAGCACGCCGATGGCGGCGAACACCGCGAGCATCAGGATGAGCCCGACTCCGTCCGGCTTCTTGAGCAGCGGGGTCATCACGCGGAAGACCACTGCGATCAGGAGCCCGACTGCGGCGCAGGAGATGCCGGCGAGGCTGCGGCGCAAAAGCTCCAGCTCGCCGAAATGGACGTAGAGTGCCGCAAGCACGGTCATGATCAGCGTCGGCGGCAGCAACAGCCCGGAGAAGGCGGCAACGCCGCCGGCGATCCCGCGCAGCCGCGCACCGAACACCATCGACAGATTGACGATGTTGGGGCCGGGCAGGAAATGGCAGAGGGCGAAGGTCTCGTTGAACTCCTCGGCCGTCATCCAGCGGTGCTGGTCGACGATGGCCCGGCGGGCGAACACCAGAACGCCGCCGAAGCCGGCCAGCGACATCCTGGCAAAGGCGACAAACAGCGCCAGCAGGCCGGGTGGAACGCTTTTGGCTGGAAGGTCCGGCTCTTGGGCGGCCGGCTCTTGGGCGGCCGGTGACGAATCCGAGGACATGGCAGGACTTTAGAATGGGCACGGCCACGTGGCCAAGACCGTCCGGAACCCTATCCAAAAGGAACAGCGTGCTTGTTGCTTGAAACCTCTGTTTTTTGAAACCTTTGCCCCCTATATTGGGGGTGCCGGTTCGCCGGCTATGGAAATAAACGGTCGTCGCAATAAACCATTCGGACCCGGGGGCGGTACCCGGCGCCTCCACCAAAGCCCACCGGATAGCGGGCCCCGGCCCGCGCAAAAAAGCGGGCTCTGGCCCGCCCAAGAAAGTGGGCTTCGGCGGGGGCGAAATAGGATCGACGAGGGCGTAAAGGGCGTGCTTTTTCCCGGTATTGTTCCGCCGTTATCGGGCTACTGCAATAGTTGCCAACGACAACTTTGCTCCGGTTGCTCAGGCTGCGTAACGCAGTTTGAAAGACCAACTTAAAGTCCTAGCGGGTTAAGCTCCGCTAGGCGGGGTTCGGAGGCACCTGGCAACAGAAGCCTCCACTTGCCTTTCATTTTTATCCCCGGCGGGGACTCCTTCTGACCTGTCAGGCGCGGTACCATTGCGACTTGGCGAGTCGGGCCGGCAGGGCCGGCTCCGAGAATGCGACAGGACCACCATGGCGACCGATCATATCCGATACGATGTGCTGGCGCGCGACGCGCTGCGCGGCGTGCTGCGCAAGGTGCTGACCGATGCCGCAGCCCACGGATTGCCGAGCGAGCATCATTTCTTCATCACCTTCGTGTCGAAGGCCGAGGGCGTGAAGCTGTCGCCGCGGCTCCTGGCCCAGTATCCGGAAGAGATGACGATCATCCTTCAGCATCAGTTCTGGGATCTGACCGTGCTCGAGGACCGCTTCGAGGTCGGCCTGTCCTTCGGCGGCATTCCTGAGCGGCTGGTGGTGCCGTTCAGCGCCATCAAGAGCTTCCTCGATCCGTCCGTGAAATTCGGCCTCCAGTTCGACACCTCCGACGTCGCCGAGGTGGCGCCGGACAAGCTGCCGGCGGCTCCCGCGCCGTCGGCCGTGTCGGTGCCCGCGGCTGCAGCTGAAGCAGCCGAGACCGCGGACGAGCCGACGCCGCCGAGCCAGGGCGGCGCCGAGGTCGTGCGCCTCGATCGTTTCCGCAAGAAATGATCTAGATCCGGAACGCGACCGCCACACGCAGGCAAACCGCCTATATAGATGAGCAACCGAAAGGCCGCGCATTCTCGCGCGGCAGAATGGATATGCTCATGGACAAGACCACCCGCCCCTCACGCCGCTCCGCAACCCGCGTCGAGACCGACAGCTTCGGTCCGATCGAGGTCCCCGCCGATCGCTATTGGGGCGCGCAGACCGAACGCTCGCGCCAGAACTTCCGCATCGGGCAGGATCGCATGCCGATCGCGCTCGTGCATGCGCTCGGCATCGTCAAGCTGGCCGCTGCGCAGTCCAACCGCGAGCTCGGCCTGCTCGACCAGCGCCGGGCCAATGCCATCATCCGCGCCGCGCGCGAGGTGATCGACGGCAGCCTGGACGATCATTTCCCGCTGGTGGTGTGGCAGACCGGCTCGGGCACGCAGAGCAACATGAATCTCAACGAGGTGATCGCGAACCGCGCCAATGAGCTGCTCGGCGGCGAGCTCGGGGCCAAGAAGCCGGTCCATCCCAATGATCACGTCAACATGAGCCAGTCGTCGAACGACTCGTTCCCGACCGCGATGCATATCGCCGCAGCAAGCCGCATCACCGCCGACCTGATCCCCGCGCTCGGCGAGCTGCAGCGCGCGCTGCGCAAGAAGGAGAATGAGTTCGCGAAGATCGTCAAGATCGGCCGCACCCACACCCAGGACGCGACGCCGCTGACGCTCGGACAGGAATTCTCCGGCTATGCCGCGCAGGTCGAAAGCGGCATCGCCCGGCTCAAGGTCGCGGTCAAGGATCTCTATCCGCTGGCGCAGGGCGGCACGGCCGTCGGCACCGGCCTCAACTCGAAGCCGCGCTTTGCCAAGCTGTTCGCCAAGCACGTGGCTGGCATTACCAAGCTGCCCTTCACCAGCGCCGCCAACAAATTCGAGGCGCTGGCCTCCAACGACGCCTATGTGCTGGTGCACGGCGCGATCAATTCGGTGGCGACGGGGCTGTTCAAGATCGCCAACGACATCCGCCTGCTCGGATCAGGCCCGCGCTCGGGACTCGGCGAATTGATCCTGCCGGAAAACGAGCCCGGTTCCTCGATCATGCCGGGCAAGGTCAATCCGACCCAGTGCGAGGCGATGACGATGGTGTGCTGCCAGGTGTTCGGCAATCACACCGCGATCACGGTCGCCGGCAGCCAGGGTCATTTCGAGCTCAACGTCTACAAGCCCGTGCTCGCCTACAACATGCTGCACTCGATCCGCCTCCTGGCGGACGCCGCGCGCTCCTTCACCGAACATTGCGTCAGCGGCATCCGCGCCGACGAGCAGCACATCAAGGAGCTGATGGAGCGGTCCCTGATGCTGGTCACCGCGCTCGCACCCAAGATCGGCTACGACAACGCGGCCAAGGTGGCGAAGACGGCGCACGCCAACGGCACCACGCTGAAGGAGGAGGCGCTACGGCTTGGATTCGTGTCGGCGGACGAGTTCGATCGCCTGGTGCAGCCCGGGAAGATGACCCGTCCGGGGTAATTCCGAATTCCGATAGTCATCCGTAATGATACGGACCCAAAACAGCATATTTATATGAGTTTAATGGGAAGGATTTGATTACCGTCAATGTTTCGGGGGGGATGCGTGCTACCGCAAACCTCTCACCCCTTCCCGGGGCCAGATTCATCGTTTGATGGTCCATCGGGCCGATTGACGAGGACGAGCGAATGACAATCAAATCTTATCGGGCACATTGCCGTGCCCTGTTTCTGAATGTTTCATCCCGCCCGCCGAGGATCGGGTGATGGAGACGCGCCATGGGGAACGTCATCAACCTGAACCGCTTCAGGAAGCGGGCCGAGCGGGAAGCCTCGGCCAAACAGGCGGACGCCAACCGGACGAAGTTCGGCCGTACCAAGGCCGAGCGCACGGCGGAGGAGAAGCGCAAGGCGCAGGCGAAGGAGCAACTGGACCAGCATCTGATCGAGCGCGAGGAACAGCCATGAAATCGCCCGTCGTCAAACGATCGATCGTCGTCGCCGGCCACAAGACCAGCGTCAGCCTGGAAGAGGCGTTCTGGAACGGCATGAAAGAGATTTCCGGCCTGCGCAATATGACGCTGTCCGAGCTCGTGGGCGAGATCGACGGCGCTCGCCAGCAGGGCAACCTGTCGTCGGCGATCCGCCTGTTCGTTCTCGACTACTTCAAGAACCGCGCAGGGGCCGGGCCCGTGGCCGTCCCGGCCGAGCAGAAGGTCGCGGCTCAGTAAGCGCCAGAGACCGAGCCGGCCGTGTCTCGCCGGCTCGCACTTTATAATTACTCTAAGGTGCGACCGGGGCAGGCCGAGCCGGCTTGACCTCAATGCCCTGCGTTGAAAATACAGGGCATGACCGACGACAATGACACGCGCTCGCAAATTCCGCTGGGTCTGGCCCAGCGCGGCTACACCGGCGTCATTCAGCACCTTTCCGCCAGGGACGCAGCCTCGGCCCTGCCCGACATCGAGCTCGAGAGCCGGCTGATCGAGCTCGGCTTCGTCGAGGGCGCCCGGGTGGAGATCCTGCATGAGGGCATCGTCGGGCGCGACCCGATCGCCGTGCGCGTCGACAACATCACGATCGCGGTACGTCGTCGCGAAGCCATGGCCATCATCGTCGCGTGAAGCGGCCGGACCTTTGATCTCATGGAAGCACCCCTGCTGCATCTCGCCCTGGTGGGCACGCCAAACAGCGGCAAGACTTCGCTGTTCAATGCGCTGACCGGCGGCCGGCAGAAGGTCGCGAACTATCCGGGCGTCACCGTCGAGCGCAAGGAAGGCTTCTTCGTCACTCCCTTGGGACGCCAGGTCTCGGTGGTCGACCTCCCCGGCACCTATTCGCTGCGCGGCCGCAGCCCGGACGAGGAGATCACCCGCGACTTCGTGCTCGGCAAGGCCTCCGGCGAGAGCATGCCCGATCTCGTGCTGTGCGTGGCCGATTCGACCAATCTGCGGCTGACCATCCGCCTCCTGCTCGAGCTCAAGCGGACCGGCCGGCCGCTGATCCTGGTCCTCAACATGTTCGACATCGCGAGCCGCCGCGGCATTACGGTCGACGTGGAACGCCTCGCCAAGGAGCTCGGCGTGCCCGTGGTCACCTCGATCGCGGTCCGCAAGGGCGGTACTGCCGACCTATTGAGGCTGACCGACGAGATCTCGGCCGAGCTCGCCCCCGAGCCCCAGGAGAACAAGTGGCGCGCGCTCAGCGTCTCGGAACTGCGCGCCACCCAGCGCGAAGCCGACCGGATCATCGCCGACTGCGTCAGCCTGCCGAGCCGCCCCGACACCTGGACCGCCCGGATCGATGCCGTGGTGCTGCACCCCGTCGGCGGGCTCCTGGTGCTCGCGCTGATCCTGTTCGTGATGTTCCAGGCAGTGTTCGCCTGGGCGCAGCCACTGATGGAACTGCTCAATTCCGGCTTCGATGCGCTCGGCGAGCTCGTGCACGACACCCTGCCCGCCGGCCTGTTGCAGAGCTTCCTGCAGAACGGCGTGATCTCCGGCGTCGGCAGCGTCATCGTGTTCCTGCCCCAGATCATCATCATCTTCCTGTTCATCCTGCTCCTGGAAGATTTCGGCTACATGGCGCGCGCCGCCTTCCTGATGGACCGCATCATGGGCGGCGCCGGCCTGCATGGCCGCGCCTTCATTCCGCTGCTGTCGAGCTTCGCCTGCGCCATCCCCGGCATCATGGCGACGCGCGTGATCGACAACAAGCGCGACCGCCTGACCACGATCCTGATCGCGCCGCTGATGACCTGCTCGGCGCGCATTCCGGTCTACACGCTGATCATCTCCGCCTTCATTCCGGCGAAAGAGGTCTGGGGCTTCATCAACCTGCAGGGCCTCGTGATGTTCGGCCTCTACGCCATGGGCATCATCAGCGCGCTTCTCGTCTCGTTCCTGATCAAGTTCTTCATGCTGCGCGACTATGCGCCGGCGCCGTTCATGCTGGAGCTGCCCGACTACAAGATGCCGCGCTTGAAATCGATCGCGATCGGCATCTTCACGCGGGCGAAGATGTTCCTGCAGCGCGCCGGCACCACGATCTTCTCGATGATGGTGCTGATCTGGTTTTTGGCCTCGTTCCCGCAGCCGCCGCTGGGTGCCACCGAGCCGGCGATCGACTTCAGCCTGGCTGCGATCATCGGCAAGGCGATCGAGCCGCTGCTCGCACCGGTCGGCTTCAACTGGCAGATCGCGGTCGCCCTGATTCCGGGCATGGCGGCGCGCGAGGTCGCGGTCGCGGCGCTCGGCACCGTCTATGCGATCGAAGGCGGCAAGGAAGCGGCCGAGCAGATCGGCCAGGTGCTGGCGACGAAATGGTCGCTCGCGACCGCTCTGTCGATGCTGGCCTGGTACATCTTCGCCCCGCAATGCGCCTCGACCCTGGCCGTGATCCGTCGCGAGACCGGAAGCTGGACCTGGATGGCGGTGACCTTCACCTACATGCTGGTGCTCGCCTATGCCGCGAGCTTTTTGACGTACAACGTCGCCGTCGCGCTCGGCGCGGGGTAGCTCCTTGCGCTCATTGAGCTAGATCAACGCCCGGCTTGTCCCCGGCATCAAGGTCCGCCTCAGAGCACAGAGGACGGACCATGAATCCGCTGCTGAAGGAAATCCGGCACAGTCCACTCCTGTGGCTGCTGGTCTTCGTGCCCGTGGTGATCGCGCTCGAGCACATCATGCCGGATGCGCACACGCTGCTCTTCATCCTCGCCGTGATCGCCATCGTTCCGCTCGCGAGCCTGCTCAGCCACGCGACGGAAGCCGTCGCCGAGAAGACCGGTGATGCCGTCGGCGGGCTGTTGAATGCCACGCTCGGGAATCTGACCGAGCTCATCATCGCGGTGACGGCCCTGCACGCCGGTCAATACATGCTGGTCAAGGCCTCCATCGCAGGTGCGATAGTGACCAACTCGCTGTTCATGCTCGGCGCGTCCCTGCTGCTGGGCGGACTGAGGCACCACGTGCAGGACTACAACCGGGCGGGCGGACGCCTCTATTCGGCGCTGCTGCTCATGGCCACGATCGCCCTGCTGTCGCCTTCCGCGGTGGCCGACCTCGAATTCCCCGGACGGGAAGCGACGGTTCACCGGTTGAGTGCAGCCCTGTCGTTTCTGCTGATTGCGGCCTACGGTCTCAGCCTGCTTTTCTCGCTGAAGACGCACAAGGAGCTGTTCGCCAGCCAGGACCACGGCGAAGGGGCCGGACCAGTACTGCCGATCGGGGTTGCCGTGCCGACGCTGATCGTCGTGACCGTGCTGGTCGCGCTCGTCAGTGAAATTTTCGTAGAGTCGGTGCAGAAGGCGGCCGAAACGCTCGGCATGAGCCCGGCCTTCGTCGGCTTCATCGTGGTTGCCCTTGTCGGCGCCGCAGCCGAGATGGCCGTTGCGTTCTCTGCGGCACGCCGGAATCGGCTCGACATGAGCGTCAGCATCGCACTGGGAAGCGCCTCCCAGATCGCCCTGTTCGTCGCGCCCGTCCTCGTGCTGCTCAGCTATGTCATCGGGCCGCAGCCGATGGACCTTCAATTCTGGCCCGGCGCGGTGACCATGGTCATGATCGCCACCGTGGTCACATGCTTCGTGAGCAATAGCGGACGCTCAGCCTGGTTCATCGGTGCTCTCCTGCTTTTCATCTACGCCATTTTCGCGATGACGCTCTACATGATCCCGCCCGGCTCGGCCGGCCCGGTCTAGGAGCCATTGCGGCCGACATGGCCGAACGGCTGATCGGGTCCAACAAAAATATGAAAAACAACCCCATGCAAAGTAGCCGAGGCCACCGGTCATGACGGCTGGCACATTCTGCGAAGCCATTTGACACGTCGGGCAAAACACCGGCACGATGGCATCATCGCTAGCCCTGCTAGGCGAGCTGCTCCAGCAGAATTCTCGCGGCCTGCACGACCGGCGTGTCGAGCCCCTCGGTGAACCAGGCATAGACCGGCGCGAGCAGATCGCGCGCCTGCGCATGCTTGCGCTGGCCGCGCCAGAGGCGGGCGAGGCTTGTGGCCGCGCGGAGCTCCCACAATTTCGCGCTTTGGCGGCATGCAAGATCGATGGAGCGTCGGAGACTTGCTTCCCCTGCCGCAGCATCGCCGATGTCGACCAGCAACTCTCCGCGGATACGGTGCAGGTTCGCTTCCGCCCAACGCTCTCCGGTCACCTCCATTTCGCGTTCGGCCTTGTCCAGTTCGTCGAGCCCATCCTTCGACCGGCCGATTTTCCCAAGTGCTTCGGCTAGGGACATGAACCAGGTCGGTTTGTAGAGGTAGCGGCGTTCGGCGTGCAATTCCGCGGGGAACTCTGCATGTAGCCTTGCCGGCTCGCTCCGGCCAAGCGCAATCAGGTAACATTGGCGATGCCACTTGGCGAACTTCTCGTACTCCGAGAAGAATCCGTGTTGGGTCGAGTAGGCCTCCAACTTCGAGACCTGATCCAGCAGGACCGCAGGATCGGTCTCCATGCACGCATCGCAAATGGCGGCGTTCGCGAATATGACGACGGACGTGGCAACCCGATCGACCTCGCGGGCTCGCGCCAGTGCCTCGTCGCGGCGCGCACGCGCCTGATCCAGATAGCCGAGACCTGTCAGCGATCCCATGCTGACCGAAAGCAGGACCGCCTGAACGTCAATCATCCAGTTGCCAGGCAGGCGCGCCGGGTCGAGAAGACGAAGTGCCTCCTCGGTATCTGCGCGAGCCGATGCGAATTCACCCAGCCACAATCCGTTTTGTCCCCTCAGATAGCGCGCCACGGACGTGATCGCATTGGACGTCCATCGCAAGGCGGGCGAAGCCTTGTCTTGCCAAGACCTGCCGAGATCGAGGAGTTCGTCGGACAGTTGATACGCAGACCGCGGCTCGCCACGATACAAGCGATTGACGGCCTGACAGGTGAGGATGGTCGGGAGCTCGTCGGCCTGCTCCTGTCCCGCACAGAGCTCGCGGGCGCGGTCGAAGGCCTCACCTGCCGAGACTGAGCCGCCACCGCGCGTGCCAAACCACGCCGAGCCAAGAGCGATCTGCAATCGCAGCTCGTGGCGACGGCGTTCGGGACCTTCGGGCAGGCCTTCGAGAAGACTGATGCCCTTGAGCAGCTGTGTCTCCGCCTCGGTCATCGCCGCATGCGCAATCGCCTGTTGGCCGGCCTGCCTGAGGTAGCCGACCGCCTTTCCCGTCAAACCGGCCGCCTCGCTGTGATGGGCAAGCAACGCCGGATGGGCCGTGACAGTCTCGGGAAACTGCTCTTCGAGCGTCTTGGTAATGCGGCCATGCAGGAGCTGGCGCTGGGTGCGCGACAGCGTCCCGTAGGCCGCGTCCTGCACCAAAGCGTGCTTGAACGTGTACTCCGCGTCGGGGGCAATACCGCGGCGGAAGATCAGCCCGGCCTCCACCAGTCGGGCAAGGGCATCATCGAGTCGATGCTGTGGCAGCCGAGCGACCGCAGCAATCAGCTCGTGAGAAAACGATCGGCCAAGGGCCGCGCCGATCTGCACGACCTCATGCGTTTCGGGCAGACGGTCAAGCCGCGCGAGCAGCGAGGCCTGCAATGTCGACGGGATCGCCAGCGGGATCACCTGTCCGCCTGCCCCGTTGCGACCACCGGCCTCGTCCAGAACGCCGCTCTCCATGACGGATCTGGTCAGCTCTTCGACGAACAGCGGCACGCCGTCGGTACGATCGACGATCTGGTCGAGTATGTCCTGGGGCAACGCCCTGCCGCCTGTCAGCGCCACGATCATCTGGGCGCGCTGGGCGGGAGGCAAACGACTGAGCGCGAGCAGAGTGACCTGCGGACGACCGATCCACGCCGGCGCGAACTCGGGCCGGAACGTGATGACGAGCAGAACCGGCATGGTCGCGACCCGCTCGACCATCAGGTCCAGCAATTCCAGCGACGTCGGGTCGATCCAATGGACATCCTCGAACACGATCAGCACCGGCGCACGCGCGGCCAGCCCCTCCAGCCGGGCGAGCAACGCCTGTAGCGTCTTCTCCTTGCGCTTCTGCGGGGTGAGATTGAGCGGCGGGTGGCGGGCGGATGTTACCGACAACAGATTCGCGATCAATGGTACGGCGTCGCGCGCTTCGTTCGTCGTCGGAGCAAGGACGGCCTCCAGCTTGTCCAGCCGCTGCTCATCGGTTTCGTCGCGACGAAACCCGGCGGCCCGTTCCAGCTGGCTGATGATCGGATAGAGCTCGTTGTCGCGGTGGTGAGGCGAGCAGAAGTGTGGCAGCCGGGCGTGCGATTCTTCCCGGAGCCGGTCTTGCAGCTCCACCGTCAGCCGCGACTTGCCGATCCCCGGCTCTCCCGCCAGCAGCACCACGCGCCCCTCCCCTTCCGTCGCATGCCGCCATCGGCGCTCTAACAGGTCGAGTTCTTCCTCGCGCCCGATGAGCGGCGTCGTCGCCGCGCGCAAGGCTTCGAACCTGCTGTCGACGCCACTCGGGCCCAGCACGTGACAGGCCCGAACCGACCCAGGGACGCCATTGAGCACCAACTCGCCAAGGTCGTTGCAGTCGAACAGATTGCCGACGAACTGGCGCGTGCTCGCTGCGATCAAGACGGTGCCGGGCGCGGCGACCTTTTGCAGGCCGCTTGCAAGCTGCACCGCTTCGCCGGCAATGACCTGCTGATCCGCACCATCGCCAAGGACATCACCGAAGACGACTGGCCCGGTTGCGATACCCGCACGCAGCTGCAGGGGGCCGAGGCTGACACCGTCAAGCCGGGGGACTGCATCGACGAGCGCAAGACCCGCACGAACCGCGCATTCGATGTCGTGCTCGTGCGCCTGTGGATGCCCGAAACAGGCCACCATCTCGGTCGCGGACAATTTGCCCATCACGCCGCCGGCGCGAGAGACGATCGGCGTGCAGCAGCGCCGATAGGCGGCAATCAAGGCCTCCAACTCTTCCGGATCGATTTGGGCCGCGAGCGCGCTCGTGCCGACAAGATCATAGGCGAGCACCGTGACCTGACGCCGCTCCGGCGCGCGCGGCGTTGCCGGCGCTTCCACATCGCTCTCGTCAGGAGGACGCGGCGCCGCCTCATCGCCGGGGATCACATCCTGCTGCTGGTTCCACTCGCGAAGGATCTCGCGGCGCAAGGCCTTCGAGCTGGCGTCCGGTTCAATTCCCAGCTCCCTGGTCAGCAAATCCGCGCAGGTGCGGTACTGGCGAAGGGCGGCGCTGTGCCTGCCCTGTCGGTGATAGAGCTCCATCAATGTGCGATGGATACGCTCCTGAAGCGGGTCGACCGTCAGCAGCCGGGCCGCGATGTGAATGCCGCGCTCGACCGAACCATTCGACAGATGATGGTCGAGCAGCCTGGTCATCGCTGCGAGCGCCAGCTCGCGGAAGCGCTCGCGTTCCGCGCGCATCCAGCTTTCGAACTCGGGAGCCGGCACCTCGAAACCGTCGAGAAGCTCGCCGCCATAGAGTGCGCTCGCCTGCTCGAGGTTGCCAACATCCTGTCGCGCCGCCAGATCGCAGAAAGCGACGACATCGCTTGTCAACGCGGTGGGTTCGAAGCCGATCGCATCCTCGTGAGCAACCAGGGCCCGTGAATCGATGTGCGACAGCGCCTTGCGCAGCAGGCTGAGCGCCTGTCGCAAACTGTCGCGTGCCTGAGCCTCGGTGCGATCGCCCCAAAGCAGCGCGGCAAGCTTTGGCCGCGCCTGAGCCTGACCCGGGTGGAGCACCAGATAAGCCAGCAATGCGCCGGCCTTCTTGGTCGACAGCGGGACCGGCTCGCCGAGATTGGTCTGGAGCCGAAAACCACCCAGCAGTGCGAGATTGACCTTCGCCATACCGGTCGCACGCGAGCTGAGGACGCCAACATGCGCCCGGATCGATGATTTTGCGATCCTATCACGCTGGGAACCACAGGTCGATTGCGGCGCATCGATAGCATGCTTCTGGACAGGGAGACGGCCATTGAGGCCGCTCAGCCCGGCCCAATGGAGGAAGCCATGCGCAAGCTTCGCTTGATCGTGCGCGCGGCACTCATCGTGCTCAGCGTTTGCTGCACCGGTGGCTCGCTACTGCCAATAATCGACGAGCTGGGACTTCCCGAGGACTGAGGAGATGTCACAATGAGTACGCTCATCGAGCTGAGACGGACGGCGGCACCAACGCGACATGTCTCAGGCCTGCTCCGGAGGTATTGGACGACGCTGCTGGCCCATCAACAGCGCCAGAGGTTGCGCGGCGACCTGTCGGGACTGTCCGATCGGGAGCTCCTGGACATGGGCATCTCCCGCGGCGAGATCGACTACGTCGCCGCGAACACCTCCGTTGATCCGCGAGGCGTCCGATCGGACGATCGATGAGCCGTCAGGGCCTGTGCAAGATCGCCTTCCCAACTGTCCCTTGGTACAATGACCGGGGCGACGATCGGTAACTAAGGTCGCCGGGATCGACTGCTTCCTGGACAATATTTGGCTGCGGTACTGGAGCGGAGGCTGGCATGGCTGTTGTCGTCGTCACCGGGACGAGCACTGGAATCGGTCTTGCAACCGCAATCACTCTGGCGCGCGGCGGACATGTCGTCTTTGCGGGCATGCGAAATCTCGATAAGGGCGGCGAGCTTCGGGAGGTCACCGCAAAGGAGAACCTTCCGATCAGGCTCGTGAAGCTCGACATCGACAGCGACAGTTCGGTCAACGAAGCGTTCGGCGGGATCCTGAAGGAGGCCGGCCACATCGACGCGCTGGTCAATAACGCGGGAATTCTGGGACGGGGTTATGTCGAAGAGACGCCGATCGCGTTCTTCCGGCAAGTGATGGAAACGAACTTCTTCGGCAGCCTGCGCTGTATCCAGGCTGTCGTGCCCTCGATGCGAGAGCGGCGAAGCGGCTGCATCGTCAACATAACCTCGGTGGCAGGCCAGTTCGGAATGCCGCCGCAGGCGCCCTACGCCGCCTCAAAATGGGCCTTCGAAGGATTGAGCGAGTGCCTCGCGCAAGAGCTCAGCCCATTCAACGTCCGCGTTGCCATCGTGGAGCCGGGCGTGATTGCAACACCGATGACGACGACGCCGAGGCCCGCCCCGCCTCCGAGCCCCTACTCCATGCATGGGCGACGAATGGCTGCCTATTTCATGGCATCACTCGGCAGACCGACCTCGCCGTTCGACGTGGCCAAGACGATCCAGGATATCGTGGAAGGCAAGAGCACGAAGCTGCGAAACCCGGCCGGCGCCGACGGAGCGACGCTCATCAACTGGCGCAAGAGCAAGACCGACGAAGAGTGGGTCCATCTGGGTGCCGCAACCGACGACGAGTGGATCGCCGACGCGAAAAAACATTCCGGACTCGATATCAAATTTTAAGTCGATCAATTTCCAGATCATATCGAATTCCAGGCCGCTACAGGTCATGATGGCTGGCACATCCTGCCGAGCCATTTGACATGTCGGGCAAAACAGCGGCACGATGCCACGATCGAAGAATTGGGCGCTGGACGCTTCGCGAGCGCACCATCGCGAAGATGACGTCGAGGGCTTGATCCAGATCAATCTACCTCCACGGGTAAGAACCAATAATCGTTGAGACATCGTCGCCGACTGGGCCCAGACTCGGGGGGGGCACGGAGCGACCGACATGCCGCTGGCGGCATATTTCTGGAAGATCGGCGCGCTGTTGCTCGCCCTTCTCTTCGTCGCGGACTTTTGTCTGCCCAGGGCGCCGACCGTTCGGGACGCGGCTGCGGACCGGCCGACCATACGCATTCACTCCGAACAAAAATTGCCCGAGCGTGTGGTCTTGGATACCTCGGCTGCGCCTGTCGTATCGAATACGGCCACCGCGATCGCGGCGGCCCCGATCGCGCCACCTGTCGTCCGCGCGGAGACGTCGGCAGCAGCGAATGCATTGGCGATGCTGCCCCGTCCACCCGAATCCGTCGATCGCAAGCGACAACGCAAGCCGCAACACGTCGCGACAAGGCCGAAGCGACATGTGAAGCCGCAGATGGATCCGTGGGCGCGGCCACAATTCGCATGGTTCGGATTCCGGCCCTGGTGAGCGGCGCCCGGCCTATGCACTTCGTGCCACAGCTCATCGCTTGCAGACCGCCGAACCGCCGGGCACGTTGATGTGGATCAAGCAACAGGTCCACCCAAAGGGAATGCTGGATATCCTGAACCAAGTTGGAGGGGAGGATTCCAGAATGAGACACACGCGCGTCAGACAGATTTTGTTCGTAGCAGCCATCCTGGTTTGCGGCACGGGTTCGATCGAATGGTCGCCACAGGATGGCTTGTCACTTGCCATTTCGAGTGCCGAGGCAAGAGTGGGACGTCCTTTGACGCCGGTGAGCGTCGCAGGCGTCGCGCGCAGGACGACCCGGCGCGCGGTGGTCGGCGGCGCGGCCGTCGGAGCCGCCGCTGCCGGCACGGCATGCGTCCGCGTGCTGGTGAACGGCACCTACGTCTGCCGCTGACGCAGCTTTCGTCCTAGGCAGAGCGCTTCTTGTCGGAAAATAGCTTCGGGCCTCGGTCCACGCCGGGGCCCGCGTTTGCGTCTGCAACCGCCCCAAAGCGATCATGCCATGTAGCGTGACCAGCGTCACAGAGCCGATGCTTGCCTTTCGGCAGGTTCCGCATAGGCTGCGCACATATTGTCGGGGCTGCGATGGGCGCGTTTCGCTGGTTTTCATTGTTCTTTTTCATCTGGCTCACCTGCGGCTCGGCCCATGCCGAGCGCCGCGTCGCGCTGGTGATTGGCAACTCCGCCTACAAGAACGTGCCGAAGCTCGCCAATCCCGTGAACGATGCCGCTCTGGTCGGTGGCATGTTGGGGAAGGCCGGATTCGAGAACGTGGAGGTCAAGGTCGACCTCGGTGTTCCCGAGATGCGCAAGGCGCTGCGCGAGTTCGGAATGAGGGCGCGCGATGCCGAAGTCGCCGTGATCTACTACGCCGGGCACGGGATCGAGATCGACGGCAACAACTACCTCATCCCGACCGATGCGGTTCTCGAGGTCGATACGGACGTCTACGACGAGGCCTTTGCGCTTGACCGTGTGCTGGCCACGGTCGAACCCGCCAAGCAGCTTCGGCTCGTCATTCTGGATGCCTGCCGCGACAATCCCTTCGCCAAGACCATGAAGCGCACGGTCGCCGCCCGCGCCATCGGGCGCGGCCTTGCCAAGATCGAGCCGACCAGCCCGAACACGATGATCGCGTTCGCCGCGAAGGCGGGGTCGACGGCTTCGGACGGCGATTCCAAAAACAGCCCGTTCACGGCCGCTCTCGTCGAGCGGCTGCCTACACCCGGTCTCGACCTGCGAAAAGCATTCGGCTTCGTCCGCGACGATGTCTTGAAGAACACGAGCTACAGGCAGGAGCCCTACGTCTACGGCTCGCTTGGTGGCGAGGACGTGCCATTGGTCCCGGCAAAACCGGCCGCCACGGGACCGCAGGCGAGCCCGGATGATGCGGTGCGCCGCGACTACGAGTTGGCGTTGCAGATCGGCACGCGAGAGGTCTGGACCGCTTTCCTCGCCAAATACACCGATGGGTTTTACGCCAGCCTCGCCAAGGGGCAGTTGAGCCGGATCGCAGCAGAGGAAGCGCGGGCCGCCGCCGCAGAGAAGGCCCGGCAGGCCGAGGACGAAAAGACCCGCCTCTCAGCCGAGCGCGCCAAGAAGGCGGAGCAGGACAAGGCCGCGGCCGCAGCGAAGGCCGCCGAGGATGCCCGTCTTGCCGCCGAAAAGGCAAAACAGATCGAGGAGGCCAAGGCCGCAGCGGCCGAGCAGCGGCGGAAGGAGGCCGAGGCTGCCGCAGCCAAGGCGGTTGCCGAAAAGCAGGCCGCCGAGAAGGCACTCGCCGACAAGATCGCCAATGAGAAAGCGGCTGCCGAGTTGGCCGCACAGAAGCAGGCCGCGGAGAAGCAGGCGGCCGAGATGAAGGTGAAGAGCGACAGCGAACAGAAAGTTGCCGCTCTGGCGCCGACCTCATCGCAACCAACTCTCTCGCCTCCGGAGATGGCGAAGCTGGTGCAATCCGAACTGCGGCGTGTCGGATGTCTGACAGGAACTGGCGATGGCGACTGGAACGCGACGTCGCAGCGCTCCCTGACGCTGTTCAACAAATATGCGGGGACGAAGTTCGACACGAAGCTCGCGAGCTTCGACGCGCTGGACGCAATCAAGGCCAGGCAAGGCCGCGTCTGCCCGCTGGTCTGCGATCACGGTTTCAGGGCAGACGGCGATGCCTGCGTGAAGATCACCTGCCGCAGCGGCTATCGCGTCAATGACGACAACGAATGCGAGAAGGTGCCGGAGAAGAAGCCCGTTGCACGCGAGGACCAAAAGCCACGCGATGCGGATCGAAAGCAGACGGAAACAGCGCCATCGAAGCCACAGGCGAGCGGCCAGATCATATGCGGCCAAGCCGGATGTCGACCCGTAAGATCCGGATGCAGGCTGGAACGATCCAGCGCCGCACCCGGATCGGGAAGCACAGGCTCTTCGTATGCCGGCAATGGCATGGGCGGATTGGTTGAAGTTTGCAGGTAGCATGCCCCCAAGCCCGCTCCGTGCTCAACGCTCGTCGATTCGCAGCCGGGCATTGCCGCAAGCGGCGCTGCCTGCGCTCGACGGATAGCCTCCGTTTTTGATCACCGAACTTGTCCGGCCGGCAATGTTTAGCAACAGAAGCGACCGGCCCGATCTTCGCACTCGGATTTGAATCGCCATCCCGCGACTGACTGCGTATGGTCGGACCATGTCCCGCCTCAAGTATCTTCCGATTGTCATCGTTCTGTCGCTGCTGCCGTCCATCGCGCCGGCGGATCCCGTTCACAAGCGGCCGGCGCCGCGCTGGCACGGTTACGGCTTCCTGCCGGGCTATCGCCAGCCACCGAGCAACAGCCAGCCGCTCTATGCGCAGAAGGACCCGACGTGGCGCGTCGCGCGCAACAACCGGCGCCCCTGGTACATCGACCCGGTCCCCCGCTATTACCGGTACTACGACGGCGAGTGGCACTATTTCGGCCGGCCCGGCATCTACAACGGCCGCTACAATGGCGGCAGCTTCGGTCCGTGCTGGACGCGGACGCCGATCGGCCCGATCTGGAATTGCGGCTGATCAGCCAACATCTGGAATCAAGAGGCCGCCCACCGGGGGCGGCCTCTCGCTTGTGGTCGACATCAAATCGCTTGGTGTAGCCTTATTTGGTGTAGCCCTGGCTCGTGCACCACCACATGGCGTCAGCCGCCGTCGAGCCATGCTCCACGACGTATTTCCGGCACGCTTCGTAATTGACAGCGTAGCGTTTGGCGCACGGGACGGAGGAAATGGTCCCGCCGCTCCAGGAGCATTTGTACTGAGCATTTGCCGTCGACATTGACAGGGTTGCGACAGCGAGTACCGCGACGACGAGCGACAAGGTCTTCATGGCTATCTCTCCCGGATTCCAGGGGATAGCGGATGCTATCCCAGGTGGTACGATAGCATGGCCTCGACCGCACCCCATCCGACGGCTGTCATTCGCCGAAAGCTGAACAGCCATTCAAGAAAGTTCCTGCCTGGTTCCTGCAACGGCTGATGCCGGCAGCCGTTGACCCCCGCACCAACGATGCAGAGGAGGAACAGATGAACAAGCTCACTTACGCTCTTGCAGCGATTGCGACGCTTGCGGCCAGTGCCCCGACCATCGCAAACGCGGGCGGCGTCGGCGTCTATATCGGCGGCGACAGCGGCTATTACGGCGATCGCTATGATGGTCCGCGCGCACGCTTCTACGGTCACGACCGCGGCTGGCATCATGGCTGGTACCATCATGACCGCGACTACGATCGTGGCGTGGTGATCCGCCGACATTACTGGGACGATGACTAAGCAAGCCCCGTCATCGAGCGTGGAAGGCCTCGCGGGAAGCGAGGCCTTCCTGTTACTGGCGAAGCATTCGACGAAGATCGCAGGAAGCTCGTAGGGTGGGTTAGCCGGAGGCGTAACCCACCAACTTCTATCCGGGCTGTGAGAGAAGTGGTGGGTTACGCCGAGCGGACCGCGCTTCGCGCAGCCGCGGGGCTAACCCACCCTACGGACTGCTAACTCTTAGCGGAAATACCCCAGCACGAGATCGAGGTCCGAGGCGCCGGCGACGGTGCCGTTCAGCTCGGCATCGATGACGCGGCGGCAGGCCTCGACTGCGGCCTGATCGCCGAGATCGTTGGCGGCTTCCAGCACGAGCCAGGCGGCGTCCACCGACGCCTTTTCCGGGGCTGCGCCGCCGGCATCGGCGGAAACAGCCTTGTTGAGATTCTTGTTTGGATTCTTGCGGGCTGCGGTGCCGAACTGAGGCAACATGGCAAATTCTCCCCTGCCAATTCCCGATGTTTAGTGCATCTGGAGCTCGGCCTGACGACCCGCGGCGGGGTCGGCGGCCGCGTTGTTCTTGCGCGACTGGTAGAACTTCAAAATGCTGCGCGACGTCTCGATGTTGAGGCGACCGAACTCGCGCTCGCTGTCGTTGAGGTCCCGCGCCGTGATCAGATGATCCTTGGCGCCGAGGAACAGCAGCGACATCGTGGTCTGCCAGGAGAAATCGAGCGCCTTGCACAGCACCAGCAGCATCTCGCGGTTGCGGTCCATCAGCGCGCGCTCGATCACGTCCACGGGGAGCGACGACAGCAGCGACAGGCCGATCTGCACCTCGTCGAAGCGGTGCTGGCGCGCGTAGTTCGAGATCGAATCCTGGTTGAGGTTGCCCTGGCGGTACTGCGTCGTCACCACGCGCTTGGCGACGAAGTAGCTGCGCGAGGACGGACCGAACTTGGATTGCAGGTCGCCGGTGACCCCGGTCACCGAGCTCTGGATCTGCGCCATCATCTCGGGACGCTCGGTCTCGAGCCGGCGGCGGACGTCCTCCGACGCTTTGGCGATGAGCTGCTGGAAGATGTGCCGCGGCACGTCCTTGCGCAGGCCAAGTTGTTCGGCGAGAATCGAATCTCCCTCGGCGCGCCTGACCATGTGCAGCAGGCCCGAGCCCGAGAAGCGCGCGCCCTCGTTCCTGGCGACGGCGGTCACGACCTCCTGGTCGCCGCGCTTGACCAGCACGTCGGTCACGGCCTCGCCGATCGACTGGCGCTGCGAGATCGCGAGAAGATGCGACTGGCCCTTGGTCATGGCGTTCCTGACCAGCACCTTCTCGTCGAGCCGGGTGGAGTCGCGCAGCACGGGACCGGCGACATCGATCTCGTCGTCGAAGGCGAGCTGCTCGATGACGTTGAGCGGCGCGTGATCGCACGCCGCCATCAGCTCGGAGAGCTGCGTGCGCGCGGCGACCTCGATCTCATCGGCGAGCCGGCCGATGACCTCGCCGAACATGCTGATCTCGTCGTCGCTGTAGCGACCGGTGATCAACAGATCGGTCGCGTGCCACAGCGCGCGCGCGCGGCTTTCATCCGTGCCCCGCGCGATCGCGTCGTCCAGATCCTGCAGAAGCGATTTCGCCCCGTTCATTCGATAACCCCAGTTCTTGGCGAGCGATCCTGCCTCTGTTGGCAAGACGCCGAATTCCTCTTGAGCTGACGCTAGCCGTCAAACGCGAGAATTCGGTAAAATCGGCAAATCAGTTTTGCCGACCAATTTTCATTAAAATGCGGGGGAATGAATTCACCGCCGCGCAAGGCGCGCATCTGACGCAAGAGCCTGGAGCGCTGAAGCCTCCCCGGCGTCATGGCCGGGCTTCCGTGAAGCCTCAATTCAACTCAAGTTCGTTCAGGGATTCGACGGTGTCAGGACCAGCGGCGGCTTCGGTTTGGGCCTTGGCGGCGGCCCTGGGGCCGGCCTCACCTCGATCGGCGGCGGCAGCGGGGCGACCTGCTGACTCGCGATCGGCGGGCCCTGTGTCGCGGGAGCTGCGTGCTGCGCCTTCGGCGTCGGAGCGGCCTTCGGCTTTTGCGGGATACGGCGCGGATCCTGGCCCGGCAACGGTATGTTGGCCGGCGCCGGCCCGGGCGCCGCGTCCGGAGCGACCAGGGTCGGAAGCGCCGCGGTGGCCGGCGGCGGCTCGCCGCGCTCGATGGCGTCCAGCCGCCGCGTCTCGCGATCGATCGTGCGCACCGCGAGCCACGAGGACAGCGGCCCGAGATCGACGGTGCGGTTCAGTCTGTCGGGGGGACCTGCCGCAAACAGCTGGATCTCGGGCGGGGCGCCGGAGAGCCCAGTCATGATCGGCGTCAGGCTGGCGCGGATGTCGGCCTGGTCGGCCGGAATATCGTAGCCGCCGGAGATGATGGCGCGGGCGTTCTTCGCTTCGAGCGTGGTGGCGCCGACGCGCAAGCGGCCGTCGCGGATCGTGAACGGGATCTGCGCCGAGGCGATCGCGATGGGACCTGCCGACAGCGCGGGCTCGACCAGCTGCCGGAGACGGTTGTCATCGGTGACCTGGCCGCCGTCGCTGGCGCGGATCGCGATCTCGAAGGCGCGCGGGTCGAGGCCGGTGATCTCGGCCGCGTTCAGCGTCACCGTGCCGTTGCCGGCCAGCGCGCCGGTCAGTGCCGCAACGCTGCGGCCCTGGCTGGTCAGCGCCATCTGCACCGAGGCGCGTCCCTTGGGCAGTGCGAGGTTGCGATAGCGCAGCGTCGTCGCATCGACATCGGTGAGCTCGATACGCGCGTTCAGCGCAAGACCGTTAGGGCCATTCCTGGCATCGAGGCTCGCGGCCATCTCGCCGCCGCCGACACTGCCCTTCAGGCCATCGAGCGAGAGCGCCTGGCCGTCGTTCCGGATCGTGCCGCTGAAGGGACGCACCTCGACGCCGCCCGGCAGGCTGCCGCGCAGGGCCTGGAAGGCGATCTTGCCACGCCAGTTGCCGAGAAGCCCCACGCTCAGTGGCTCGCCGGCGTCACGTCCGGCCGCGCCAAGGGCGACCGCGAGCGCCGGCATGAGATCGAGCGTGTCGAGGCCGACCTCGCCCTCGACGCTTCTGTCCTGGTCCAGCGTCATCGCCAGACGGCCGCGCAGGCGCGAGCCGGCCGCGCTGCTGTCGAGATCGTCGAAGATCAGCTTGTTGCCGGACAGGCTGACCCGCGAGGACAGGCCGACATTCTGCGCCGACTTCTCGGTCGGGCTCATTCCGAACAGCGGCGCCAGATTGGCGTTGCGCACGCGCAGATTCGCACTGCCCTTGGATGCCGACCAATCGAAGCTGCCCTGCGCGTCCGCGTCCAGACCGCCCGACAGCTTGGCGCTGAATTGCAGCGGCTTCTGCCAAACGCCACTCAGGCGGCCCTCGAACTGCGAAGTCCCCTCGCCTGCGGCAACCGCGCGATCAAGGCCGAGCAGCGCCAGCAGGGTCGCGGCCTGCGGCGTCGACACATTCGAGTCCAGCGTGAAATCGCTGCTGCGCAGCCTGTCGATGTCGATACCGTTGACCGCGGTCGCCGGGGTCTGAGCCGCCAATGTCGCGGTGGCCTTGAGCTGCGGCGCATCGAGATCGAACGTCGCGCGCGCGTCGCTGCGGTCGGCATGTTCGGCGTTCTTGTCGAGGCTGACGTTGAGCTTCAGGCGCGTGGCGCCCGGCAACGCTTCGATGGCATCGAACCGCGCGCGGACCATTGGTGCCAGCGGCTCGATCAGCGCAGCGAGCTCGCGCAGCGAGCCCGCCGACGATGTCAGCGCAAGCCGGCCGGTCGTGCGCGTGCGGTCGAAATTGCCGCTCGCTTCCGTGGTGACGCCGCTGGCCTGGCCAAATCGGAGCTGCTCCAACGAGAGCGATGTCGGGCCGTAGCCGAGCTTCGCCGTGAACGGCCGCAGCTCCTGGCCGGCCGAGATCGCGCGGCCGACATCGAGCGAAAGCTTTGCCTCCTCCGGCCATTCGCCTTGCGGCCCGGCCATCGCGCGCACGAAGGCCGATGCGACGTCGAGATCGAGGCGATCGGCCTTGAGCTCCGCATCGATCCGCGAGCCCTTGTTCGCGCCGACTTGCGCGAATGCGATCCGGCCCTCGACGGCGCCGCCTTCGATCTCGGCCTTCAGCTTCTCGATCGCGAGATGGTTGGCGGCGATCGTCACGTCGCCGGCAAGGCGCAGCGGCCTCGTGCTGCGGCGGTTGACGTCGCTGCGACCCTGGAGCCAGGCGACCAGCACATCGGGATCGGAGGATTCGACGCTGAGGCGGCCACTGAAACTGTCGGAGCCGGGAGCCGCGCCGTTCAGCGAAAGCTGCGTCATGCCGGGCGCGCGCAGCTCGAGCCGCCGGAAGGTCCAGGACTTGCCGTCGGTCTGCAGCTCGGCCGCGATGTTCTGCAGAGGACGGCCGCCCAGCATGATCTGGTCGGAATTGAACTCGATCTGCGCCGGGATTGGCGCCTGCGGGATCGCAGCGAGGCCGGCGCGCAGGACCGGGAGGATGCGCAGCGGCTCCGCATCGTCCTTGCCAGTCAGCTTGTCAGCATCGACCTGGCGCGCCGACAGCACCGCGCGCAGCAGCGGCGCCGCACCGAACCTGATGTCGCCGACGCCGCCGACCTTCAGCGCATTGTCCTCGGCGCCGAAGCTCGCGTCGATCTGCTCGAATTTCGCACCCGCCGGATCGGCCTTGAGCTTGGCGGCGAGCTTCCAGGGCGTCGGCCCCGCCTCGCCCGGCTTCTTGGGTACGGCCAGCGTCAGCGCGCCATCGAACTTCGGCAGCCGGTTGTCGAAGGTGAGCACACCCTCGAGATCGGCCAGGATGGCGCGCTCGCCGGGATCGATATTGAGATGGAGCCGGGTGGCGCTGCCGTCGGCGCTCGGGCCGGAGGAGAGGCGGAACGGATAGCGGGTGCGCCCGAGGGTGAAATTGCCGTCGCCGCGCACCGAGCCGGCGAGCGAGCGCACGTCGCCCGAGAAGGCGATGTCATTCAATTCCAGCGTCGAGCGGCTGGCGGCATCATGCAGGGCGATGCGGCCGGTGAGGTTCAGCCGCTCGATCGCGAGCGAGGCGAGATTGAAGCTGCCGCTCGCGGTGGACGGCAGGTCGACCCGACCCTTGGCATCGAGGCCGAGATCGACCGCCATGCCATTGACCGTGAGCTCGGTGGCGCGCCATTCGCCACGCATCAGCGAGCCCAGGCTGAACTCGACGTCGAGCTTGTCGGCGCGCAGGCGGCCGAGATCGTTGTTGCCGCCGAAGGTAACCGAGCGCAGGCGCAGCGTCGGCGCCGGCAGCAGCCGCGCGTCCAGCTCGCCCGCCACCCGCACCGGCACGCCGATGATCCGGGTCGCCTCCGCCTCGAACTGGGGCCGGAACTGGTTCCAGTCGACGAAGTAAGGCCCGATCAGCGCGGCCAGCAGCGCAATGATGAAGGCAATCGCTAATCCGAGCAGTGTCGTCTGCACGGGTCTCCCCTCGGCCAAACCGGCGCCCGGGCCAAACCCAAGCCTTGCGTCACTGCCTAAACCCGCGCCGGAACAATCCCTTATATAGGGCGAAGTGTGGCGAAGTCACAGCGACTGTTGCGCGCGGAGGTTAACGCCGAGCCGCCTTACCAGCTCGCCGGCAGCCGCTTCAGGCCGCGCAGCACGAAGGTCGGCCGCCATTCCGGGTTCTCGACGTCGTCGATCCGCAAGTCCGGCAGCCGCCGCAGTAGCGTGGCGATGGCGATCTCGGCCTCGATGCGCGCCAGTTGGGCGCCCAGGCAGAAATGGATGCCGCCGCCGAACGACAGCGGCTTGACGTTCGGCCGGATGATGTCGAGCCGGTCGGGGCGATCAGGATAGACAGCCGGATCGCGGTTGGCCGAGCCGAGCAGGCACAGCACGGTCTCGCCCTTGGGGATCCGCACGCCGCCGAGGTCGTCGATGTCCTCCAGCGTGACCCGCCCGGTCATCTGCACCGACGAATCGTAGCGCAGGAATTCCTCGATCGCATTGGTGATCAGCTCAGGCTTCGCCTTCAGCAGTGCAAGCTGGTCCGGATTGCGATGCAGGGCCAACAGGCCGTTGCCGATCAGGTTGACGGTGGTCTCGTGGCCAGCGCCGAACAGCAGGATGATGTTGGCGGTCAGTTCCTCGTTGGTGAGCTTGTGGCCGTCCTCCTCGGCCTGCACCAGCTGGGTCGTGAGGTCGTCGCCGGGATTGCGGCGGCGCAGCTCGAACAACTGCTGGAAATACATCTGCGCCATCAGGTTGCCGGCGTTGCCCTGCTTGATCTCCTCCGGCGAGAGCGGCACGGGATCGAGCAGCCGGCCGCCATCGCGCGAGCTCTTGTAGAAGACCTCGCGATGGTCTTCGGGGATTCCGAGCATGTCGCAGATGATGGTGACCGGCAGGCGGAAGGCAAAATCCTCGATCAGGTCCATGTGGCCGTGATCCATCACCGCATCGATGGTCTGATCGACGATCTCCTGGATGCGCGGCCGCATGTCCTCGACGCGGCGGGCGGTGAAGGCCTTTACCACCAGGCCGCGCAGGCGGGTGTGATCGGGCGGATCGGCCTGCAGCATCCAGTGGCTCATGCTGCGGAAGACCGGCTCCTCCATGATCTTCTCGCCGTAGCGGCGCTTGGTGCGCTCGACATAGTCCTTGCCGAAACGCTTGTCGCGCATCACGAGGCTCACCTCGGCATGGCGGCTGGTGACGAACGAGCCGTAGGGCGAGAGGTGGACCGGATCGGTCGTGCGCAGCCGCGCATAGTGCGGATAGGGATCGCGGATGAAATCCGGTGACAGCGGATTGAACAGCGGCCCGCCGCCTGCGGGTTGCACATGCTCGTTCATGGTGACCTCAAATCGGTTGCCGCATGACACGAATACGCCGGCGGCCCAAAGCCCGGCGTAACCATCCCTGAATAATCAACTCGATACATTGTTGTATCGAGTTGCATTCTCGCCTAATCTGCGCCGATGTCAAGGGTAAGAACCAGGCCGACCAGGGACGACACGCGCGACAAGCTGTTCGAGGCAGCCGCCCGCGTGTTCGAGCAGGAAGGCATCGGCAGTGCCAGCATCGAGGCGATCGCGGCCGCGGCCGGTTTCACCCGCGGGGCGTTCTATTCGAACTTCAAGAGCAAGGATGAGCTGATCATCGCGATGCTCGAAGATCATGTCGAGCAGTCGATCCGGCGCAATCTCGACATCCTCGCCGAGCATACCGATCTCGACGACTTCATCGCAGCCTTGAAATCGATGGATCGCAGCCGGCAGGATCCGCTTGGCCGCTCCCCTCTCCTGCACATGGAGATGATCCTCTACGTCGCGCGCGCCGAGAAACGCCGCCCCGAACTTGCAAAACGCCTGCGCGCCCGGCGCAAGCTGATTGCCGACATCGTCGAGACCACGCTGAAGGGCAACGGCAGGAATGGCGGACTCAACCCGTCATGGACAGCGTCCGTCGTGCTGGCCTTGGAGGACGGCTTTCGCCTGCACCGGTTGATCGATCCGGAGACGACGCCGGCCGACAGTTTTATGCGCGCGATCACGGATTTGAGGCGCAGGACGGGATTGTCGCCGGACTAGGGTGTGGCTTCACAAAATCGTCGAGCCAGTTTTGCTCTCGAAAGCAGACGTTCAAGCGGCGTGGGCACATGTCGGGATTTGGGCAACTCCGGACTCAAATTGCGTGCTCTTCAATCATCTCATCGCGCTGGCGATGAGGGGCGTATTGGAGGCCCGCGCCGTAAGACAGAGCGGGCTCCGGTGCGAGAGCCCGGAGCCCTTATGTTGATTGCCCAAAGTCAAAGATGGATTCGGCGACTAGTATCTGGAGGCAGCCGGCGCGCCCCAGTTGAACAAGTAGTTGACACCAACTTTCACCATCTGGACATTGCGATTGTTGGAGGTGAACGTATCGCCAGCGAGGAACGGGGCCGTGGCCGGAATGACGAAAGTCCGGTTGCCCAACCCGAGATAGTCGTATTCGAACTTCACCGTCCAATTGTTCGTGAACGCATATTCGAAGCCAGCCCCTACCAGCCAACCGCCGGCGTTGTTGCCGCAGTTTGTAAGGCCGAAGGTGCCGCAGGTGAAAGACGCGCCCGTCGTGAGGTTGGTGACGGTGAAGTTGTTGTTGCCAACCCAACCGCCGCCGGCCTTGCCATAGAACATCCAGTGGTCGACGGCCCAGCCGAAGCGAGCAGCCACTGTCGTGATCCAGCGATTGTTGTTGTTGGTGACCGCGATGGCTCCAACGCCCGGAATGAAAACACCGGCGCCGTTGTTGTTATTGTTGCCGGCCCAGTCGAAGTCCCATTCGCCGCCGATGACGAAATTGCCAATCTGGTAATTGCCGCCGATCTGTCCGCCGCCGATGAATCTGCCGTTGTTATTGTTGTTGAAGTTTGTCAGGAAGAGCGTGTCGTGCCAGCGGTTGTTGGACCAGGCGCCTCCAATGTTGGCGCCGATGTAGAACCCGGTCCAACTGAACACGGGCACCGGCGGTGGCGGCGGCGGGGCCTTAACAGCCATATCCGCTGCTCCGGCGGCCGTTGTGCCGAGCGCAATGAGCGCGACACTTGCGGTCAACGTCTTATTCATTTGCGTCCCCTTCTTCAAAAACCGAGCACCATCCGAGCGACGTGAATCGCAGCCGCTGTATGCCCCTAAGGGAATGCAACAGCAGGAGCGCGAGGCTGCCTATGCAGATTTGGCAAAGTTGCAAAGAAAGCGGCAATGTTGCAGATCGGCAACTATCTGAGGTTCGGCCGCGAAGCCAATGAACCATCGCTCGTGCGAAGCAACCGGTTACGCTGCGAGGTCGGCTCTTCCGTCACCAGCTGACCAATGCTCAAAGGCTCGCTAGATTGCAGCATTGGGTCTTGGTTGTGTGGAAATGGATAGCTCGGAAGCGGCCGTAGTCGACAATCGTTGCAGGCCGCCGATGTTTTCGCGTCGGATCGTCCAATAGCCGGCTGAGGTGGTTATAGCGACGCGCGGTGGCGCTTTTGGACGCACTTCCGCGCGTTCAGGTGGCGCGGATTGCTGCAATCAGGCTCGGTTTGCCGACGATGTTCATCACCCGAGTGAGGTTATAGGCCAGGACGTGCAAAGCCATCTCGGCGGCGACGTTCCGTAGGCGCTTCATCAAGAAGTGGGTTGCACCCATACGGGCCTTGATCGTGCCAAAGGGATGCTCGACCGTCTCGCGTCGCGTCCGCAT